>CAVJJO010000129.1:0-6262 GCA_963649665.1 Bacteroidaceae bacterium
CTCTCCAAAAAGACGTGATTTTTCTGTCAACCACATTTGGCAAATCCGAACACAAGTTTGTAACTTTGCTTCGTCTTAGCGCACTTTGAGAGCAAAACGGCACCTTAAAGCCATTTTCCACCCTCAAAGCCAATGCGCCCGGCAAGACACGGACACGTAACAAAACACCTCACACTCATGGAGACGTTCTACAAAAACCACGCCTATCTCATGGAGCACTTCGACACACAGAAAGTGCGACGCTCACTCATGGACACCATCGACTGGAGCTACAGAATGATAGGCATCAGAGGACCGCGCGGCGTGGGCCGCACTTCTTTCCTCCTACAATACGCAAAGGAAAACTACGACCAAAACCTCCGTCAGTGTCTCTACATCAACCTCAACAACTTCTACTTCCAGGCCCACGGCATTGTGGAGTTCGCCAGCCGCTTCGTGGCCGACGGCGGACAGTGTCTCGTGCTCGACCAGGTGTTCAAACTCCCGGGATGGCGCGAGCAGCTCTGTGAAATCTACCACAAATGCCCCTACCTGAGAATCGTATATTCCACCACTTCCGTCAAACCCATCGACGAAGAGGACCACACCGAACTTTCTTCCATCGCCCGCGAATACGTACTGCACGGATTCTCCTTCCGCGAATACATCGGACTGCGCACGGGCGAAAACTTCGAAGCATACACCTTCGACCAACTCATGGGCGACCACGAGCACATACTCCGTTCCATACTCCCCCGCGTACACCCCTGGCACTACTTCCAGGACTACCTCCAGAACGGATACTACCCCTTCTTCCTCGAATCGCACGATTTCTACGAAGGACTCCTCAAGTCCATGAACAACATGATTGAGGTGGACCTGCTCCTCAACAAGCAAATAGAACTCAAATACCTCGCGCGCATCAAAAAACTCCTCTACCTCCTTGCCATCGGCGACCCCAGTTCGCCCAACGTGAGCCAGCTCGCCAAGGAGATAGGCACCTCGCGCGCCACCGTGATGAACTACCTCAGCTACCTCGAGGAAGCACGACTCATCAACATGGTGTATAAAAAAGAAGAGAAATTCCCCAAAAAGCCCAACGCCATCTACCTCCACGACGCCAACCTCATGTACGCCGTGTTCGCACCCGAGATGACGGAGCAAAACATCATGGAAACCTTCTTCGTGAACTGCCTCTGGCGCCACCACACCGTAAACAAAGGACAGCGCACCGGCATGTTCCGCATCAACGGCAACACCAACATATGCGTCTGCGACCGCTCGCGACGCATACGCTCCACGTCCGACACCATCTACGCCAAATACAACACCGACGTGGGACGCGAAAACGAAATACCGCTCTGGCTCTTCGGATTCCTTTATTAATCCAAGGCACACGAAAGCCAGGCACGCGCCGACAGCATCAACCGCAAACATAACAAACTTCTATTTAATAAATAGTGTAGCCAACGGGCCGGCAAACCAAAAAGGCCTTTTGACACATCAACAAAAATCACCCACATGGCCAACAAGAAATTCATTACATGTGACGGCAACCAGGCAGCAGCCCACGTAGCCTACATGTTCTCCGAAGTCGCAGCCATCTACCCCATCACCCCCTCTTCCCCCATGGCAGAGCACGTGGACGAATGGGCAGCACAAGGACGCAAAAACCTCTTCGGCGACACCGTAAAGGTACAGGAAATGCAAAGCGAAGGCGGCGCAGCAGGTGCCGTTCACGGTTCACTCCAAGCCGGTGCGCTCACCACCACATTCACCGCATCGCAGGGTCTGCTCCTCATGATCCCCAACATGTACAAGATTGCCGGTGAATTGCTCCCCTGCGTATTCCACGTGTCGGCACGTACGCTCGCCAGCCACTCACTCTGCATCTTCGGCGACCATCAGGACGTGATGGCTTGCCGCCAGACTGGTTTCGCCATGCTCTGCGAAGGCTCCGTTCAGGAAGTAATGGACCTCAGCGCTGTGGCTCACCTCACCTCACTCGAAAGCCGCGTACCCTTCATCAACTTCTTCGACGGCTTCCGCACCTCACACGAATATCAGAAAATCGAAGTCATGGACCAGGAGGACATCCGTCCCCTCGTGCCCATGGACAAGGTAAGCGAATTCCGCAGCCGCGCACTCACTCCCGAGCACCCCGTGGCACGCGGTATGGCTGAAAACCCCGAAACCTTCTTCGCTCACCGCGAAGTGTGCAACCCCTACTACGACGCCGTGCCCGGCATCGTGGAGAAGTACATGGCTGCCATCTCCAAGATTACCGGCCGTGAGTATAAGCTCTTCTCCTACTACGGCGCCGACGACGCAGAGCGCGTGATCATCTGCATGGGCTCCGTCACCGAAGCCGCACGCGAAGCCATCGACCACATGAACGCCAAGGGCGAAAAGGTGGGTATGGTAAGCGTACACCTCTACCGCCCCTTCTCCGTGAAGCACCTCCTCGAAGCCGTGCCCGCAACCTGCAAGCGCATCGCTGTGCTCGACCGCACGAAGGAACCCGGCGCAAACGGCGAACCCCTCTACCTCGACGTGAAGGACGCATTCTACGACGCCCCCAACCGTCCCCTCATCGTGGGCGGACGCTACGGTCTCGGCTCTTGCGACACCACGCCGACCATGATCATCTCCGTGTTTGACAACCTCGCATTGCCCCAGCCCAAGGACCACTTCACGCTCGGCATCAACGACGACGTCACCTTCACTTCTCTTCCCCTCGAGAAGGAAATGGCTCTCGGCGGCGAAGGCATCTTCGAAGCCAAGTTCTACGGACTCGGTGCCGACGGTACGGTGGGTGCAAACAAGAACTCCATCAAGATTATCGGCGACAACACCGACAAGTACTGCCAGGCTTATTTCTCTTACGACTCCAAGAAGTCCGGCGGCTTCACTTGCTCGCACCTCCGCTTCGGCGACCACCCCATCCGCTCCACGTACCAGATTAAGACGCCTAACTTCGTGGCTTGCCACGTACAGGCTTATCTCCACATGTACGACGTGCTCCGCGGTCTCCGCGACAACGGCACCTTCCTCCTCAACACCATCTGGGAAGGCGACGAACTCGCACACAACCTCCCCAACGCCGCAAAGCGCTACTTTGCCGAGCACAACATCACCGTTTACTACATCAACGCCACTAAGATTGCTCAGGAAATCGGTCTCGGCAACCGCACGAACACCATTCTCCAGAGCGCATTCTTCCGCATCACGGAAGTAATCCCCGTAGAGCTCGCCGTAGAGCAGATGAAGAAGTTCATCGTGAAGTCATACGGCAAGAAGGGTCAGGACGTTGTCGACAAGAACTACCAGGCCGTAGACCGCGGCGGAGAGTACAAGCAGCTCGCTGTGGATCCCGCATGGGCTTCCCTCCCCGACGATCCCAAGGTAGAGCGCGACGAACCCGCCTACATCTCCGACCTCGTGCGCCCCATCAACGCACAAAACGGTGACCTCCTCCCCGTCAGCGCATTCAAAGTGAGCGAAGACGGTACCTGGGAACAGGGTACTTCCGCCTACGAAAAGCGCGGCGTAGCTGCCTTCGTGCCCGTTTGGCACAAGGAAAACTGTATCCAGTGTAACAAGTGCGACTTCGTCTGCCCCCACGCTGCCATCCGTCCCTTCGTTCTCACCGACGAGGAACTCAACGGCTACAAGGGCGCTACCATCGACATGAAGGCTCCCGCCGCCATGAAGGGTATGCACTTCGCACAGGTCGTTGACGTGATGGACTGCCTCGGTTGCGGCAACTGCGTCGACGTCTGCCCCGGACTCAAAGGCAACAAGGCTCTCGAAATGGTTCCCCTCGAAGGACAGGAAGCCGAAGCCGCCAACTGGGACTACTGCACCAAGCACGTCACTTCCAAGCAGCACCTCATCGACACGAAGCAGAACCCCAAGAACTCACAGTTCGCCACTCCGCTCTTCGAGTTCTCCGGCGCTTGCTCAGGTTGCGGCGAAACTCCTTACGTGAAACTCGTCAGCCAGCTCTTCGGTGACCGTCAGATGGTTGCCAACGCCACCGGCTGTTCTTCTATTTACTCTGGTTCCATCCCCTCAACGCCCTACACCACCAACGAGAAGGGTCAGGGTCCCGCATGGGCAAACTCCCTCTTCGAGGACTTCTGCGAATTCGGTATGGGTATGGTGCTCGCCAACAAGAAGATGCGCCTCCGCATCCAGAGCCTCTTCCAGGAAGCCATCGCTGCCGACGCTACGCCCGCAGAGTTCAAGGCTGCCGCACAGGAATGGATCGACGGTCAGAACGACGCCGCAGCAAGCCGCGCCGCTGCCGACAAGCTCGAACCCATGATCAAGGCTGGCGCTGAGAGCGGTTGCCCCACTTGCAAGCAGCTCGCCGAGCTCACCCACTTCCTCACCAAGCGCAGCCAGTGGATCATCGGTGGCGACGGTGCCTCTTACGACATCGGCTACGGCGGTCTCGACCACGTGCTCGCTTCTGGCGAAGACATCAACATCCTCGTGCTCGACACCGAGGTTTACTCCAACACTGGTGGTCAGGCTTCTAAGTCTACTCCCGTGGGTGCCATCGCACAGTTTGCCGCTGCCGGTAAGCGCGTGACGAAGAAGGACCTCGGTCTCATGCAGGCTACTTACGGCTACGTCTACGTGGCTCAGGTGGCTATGGGTGCCGACCAGGCTCAGTGTCTCAAGGCATTCCGCGAGGCTGAAGCTTACCACGGACCTTCGCTCATCATCGCCTACGCTCCCTGTATCAACCACGGCTTGAAGATCAAGGGTGGCATGGGACGTAGCCAGGCTGAAGAAGGACGCGCTGTAGCCTGCGGTTACTGGCACCTCTGGCGTTTCAACCCCGAACTCGCCGAACAGGGCAAGAACCCCTTCACACTCGACTCCAAAGAGCCCGACTGGGATCTCTTCCAGGACTACCTCGACCACGAAGTGCGTTTCCTCTCACTCAAGAAGGCACTCCCCGAACAGGCTCAGGAACTCTACGACGAGACCAAGAAGGCTGCTCAGCGCCGCTACGCTTCCTACATCCGCAAGACGAAGGAAGACTGGAGCAACGCAGAATAACGCAACGAAGCCGGAGCTCACACAAGCTCTGACTCTCACATAAACCCAACGACGGGCACAGCAAGCGCAAACTTTTGCGCTTCGTTGTGCCCGTCGTCGTTTTTTTATACATACATCCCGCCAACTACCCAAACCGTCAATTGGCCTTTCAATCCCCTTCTCCCATGTCACCTCCCAACACTTTCTCCCTTACGGCAGAAAAATACATCGCCGCGCTTCACGCCGAAGGACGCCACTCCTCGGCACACATCTACCGTTGCGCCTTGCGTTCGTTCCGGAAATTTCTCGGCACAGAAGACGTTTCACACACCGACATCACGCAGCAGCAGCTCGCTTCCTACGAAGCATATCTTGAACAGCACGGCGCAAAACCCAACACGGTGAGCACCTACCTGCGTATGCTCCGCAGCATCTACTACCGCACGGCAGACGCCTACCACATTGCGCCGGAAGCAAAACTCTTCCACCGCGTGTTCACGGGCATCGACACGCACCACAAACGCGCACTGCCCGCGCCGGAACTCTCGCGCCTGCTTTTCCAACCGGTGAACGACGCGTCGTTGCGGCAGGCACAACTCACGGCACAGATTGCCTTCCAACTCTGCGGCATCCCGTTCGCCGACCTCTGCCGGCTGACGCGACAGAACGTGGTAAACGGCATTCTCTCCTACCGCCGGCGTAAAACGGGAACGCGTGTGGTGGTGGAACTGTTGCCTTCCACTCGCAAAGCGATACGCGAACTGCAAACTTTGACGGACGAACGCTGCGCACAAAAGAGCAAGCGCCCGAAGCCCGCCCCGCAGTTTCTTCTCCCGCTCCTCCCCTCGTCGGCAGAAGAAGCCAGCAGTCTGGCGCAATACCGCATCTACTGCACCGCTCTGCGCGAATTCAATCGCCGCCTCGCGCTCCTTGCCTCTGCGGTGGGGCTTCACTCACGGGTGAGCACCTACACACTGCGCCATTCCTGGGCGACGCTGGCGAAATACGAGGGTTCACCCGTGGAGGCCATCAGCGAAATGCTCGGACACACTTCCATCCGCACCACGCAAATCTATCTCAAAGGCTTCGAACTCAACAGACTCACGGAAATAAACGCACGAAACATCAAAGCCATCCAACATGCTTACTCCCCCAAACACAAATGACGCAAAATGTCCGTTACTTGATAAGTAACAGATTTCTGAGCAAAATTGTGTGTGGGGGGGGT
>CAVJJO010000130.1:0-6235 GCA_963649665.1 Bacteroidaceae bacterium
TGACGTTTTGAAAACGTCACCCCCATGGGCAGCTGCAAACGTCTTCCCGTAATTCTATCTCTTCAAGATATTGGAAAAATTCTTTAATTCTCTAATTCTTGACCTAATAATATTGTATAGAGCAGTAAATGCTGGAGGCTTGACCTCCATGCGCTTCGCCCTCAAGCACCTCTCTTATACTGCTAAGAATCCCCGCCTGTAAACCATTTACAGGCGGGGATTCTAAGATTTATAAGTCTGTTCTGCGTGCCTTAGCGCACGATGGTCTTCTGGCTGCCCTTGATGAGCAAGCCGCGGGCGTCGTCGGCTACACGCTGACCTTTGAGGTTGTAGGTCTTCACGGCTGAAGCATCGTCGTCGGCCACTACGGTGATGGCGTCGCTGATATCTTCTGTCACCTTGATGTTTTCCACACCGAGGCGGAGCGTAGCGTTCAAAGCGCCGAGCCATTCAATGCCGAACTGTACGTTCTTGCCGGCATAGGTGCTGAGGTCGAAGGTTTCGGTGTGCCAGTCGCTCTCCGTTTCGTCGGCGGGAGCGTTGTCGGAAGTGATCTTCTTGAGTTCCACCTTCTGTCCGTCCACGTAGAGCACGAAGCTGAGCACGTCGTCCTCGCCCCATTCTTCATAGACTGCTGCCGACTGCATCCAGGCGGAACCGCCCATCATGTGGATGTGCCAGTCGAAAGAAAGCGTGTTGCCCTTAGTAAGTTCCATGACGGGCGAAGTGAGGGTGTAGGTCGTGGAGTTGTCGATGTTCTGGCAGAAGATTACGCGGTTGCCTTCCGTCTGGCTCTTGAGTTCGCGGTCTTCGGCGCTAAGCACGTTGAAACCGTTGTTGTATCCACCGGGAGCGGCAATCCATCCACCGGGCATTTCGCGGTCGGGAGCACCGGCGAGATCCATTGCGTAAGGAGCTACGATGTGGGTTGAAGTCCAGAGCTGCGTGGTGTCGTTGTCCTGAGAGAACTTGCCGCTCGTTTCGTTGTAGCTGTAGGCAATGAAGTAGTAAGAGCGTGAAGCGTCGAGACCCGTAAGGTCGAAGTCGGCAGCCTTGCCGAAGTAGGCCACACGGCCTGCCTTGGTGTCGTGAACGTAGATGGTGTCCTGCTGGGCGGTCTCGTCGTTCCACTCATACTTCACTTCGTCGTAGGTGAGGTAGTCGCCGGCCTTGAGGCTGGCATCGGGCGTACCGGCATAGGCGCGGTTGCCCCAGTTTTCGGGGTTGAACACGGAGTCGCTGTAAACCACCATAATCTTGTCGTCGCCGGCGTTGGCGGCTACGGAGAGCTTGAGAGCGTCCTTGGTTGCGGAAAGAACCTTCATTGCACCCGGAGCTTCGGGAGCGGTGTAGAACTTGCCCTGAAGCGGTTCGGCGGTGTTGTACTTCGTGCCGCCCGTACCGAAGCTGTTGTAGGCGTAAACGGTGAGGGTGTATTCCGTGTTGTGGTCAAAGTTGTAGTAGTCGTAGCCGTCTTTGTTGTAGATCTGTGCAGAGAGCACACGGGCATTGCCAATGGTGTCGTCGGCAGCATAGGTCTTGCCGTCTTCGGGAGCTTCCGTAGGAGCGCCCTTGGAAATCATCACGAGATACTTGTCGGCATTCTCGGCGGCGTCGAACGATGCGTGGAGCTGCACACGGCTCTTGTAGGAGAACTCAGCCTTAAGATTGGTGGGCTGGGCAGCAGGCGTAACGGTTTCTTCCGGTGTGTTGAGCGTGATGGTGTGGCCGTCCACAACGGGAGAGAGCGTGAAGTCCTCCGTCTCGCCGTAGCTGGTCTTTTCTGCGGCGAAACCGTTCCAAAGGAGATAGTCGCCGTCGCCGCCACGAACGCCGAGGTACACGCGACCGGCTCTGGTAGAGGTGAGGTCGCTCAGGCCGGCGTACTTATACTGTATGGTACCGTCCTTGTGGAGACGAATCTGCAACGTGTAGGTGCCGATGAGGGCCGTCTTCCACGTGGAGGTGTTGATGCCGAGGTTTTTCCATTCCACCACGAGTTCTTCGCCGTCGCTCTTGTAGCTGATGACGGTGGGGTCGAAGCCCTCCTCGTTGTCGGCAGCGTAGGAGGCGGCACAGCGGTCGAAGGAGAAGATGTCGTTGCTGCTGGCGTCGCCTTTGGAAGAAAGGAAGTTGTTGTCGATGGTCATCGTGGTGCTTTCCGTGGCGGAAAGCTTGATGAGGCCTTGTGCCGACACGCCGAAATAAGAGAACGTCTGGCCGTTGAAGGGAAACTCAAACCCGATGGGGAATGCCTTTCCTTCCACGGTTTTCGAAGCGGAAGCATCGCTCAGATAGAGCATACCCTGCTCCACATTGGAACTGATGACGGTGGCACCCTTCAGCGAGATGTCCTGCTTGAAAGAGGCTTTGTATCCGCCAATAACCTGTGCTGTGGCTGCCGTGGCTGTCAAGAGCAGCGCCACTGCGAGTGTAAAGAACTTCTTCATAGGCTATTCTTTTATGATGAATTGATATTGAATGCGTGGTTGTCTTATTTCGCTTCCTAAACTAAAAGTGGAAAAATAACTTGCGCATTCTTCGCGCCTTGCGAGTCTGCGCAAGTTATTTCTTAGAGGCGCGCCGCCTTACTGGGCGATGTACTTCTTTCCGCCCTGGATGTAGATGTCGCCCTTCTTGAGCGTGGAAATGATCTTGCCCGTGATGTCGTAGCGGGGTGCGGCGGAAGAGGTGTCGCTCGTTACGTGGCCGATGCCTGCGGCGTCGGACTTCACTTCCTTGCCGTCGGGGGTCATCTTGATGAAGATGTTGCGGTGGGTCTTGGAGTCGATGGCCGACGATTCTTCGTCCTCGTTCCAGTAAAGGAGAATGGTGTTGTCGGCAGCGCTGTAGGTCGACTCAAGTCCGTCGCGGTAATACTTTGAGTCGCGGAAATAGACCAAAGGTTCGTCTTCGTTGATGGCCTTGCCGGTCTTCTCGTCGCGGATGGAGTAGACGTTGCTCACGTTGTGGTAGTCGTAGAACTGCTGGAAGAAGCAAATGATCTTGCCTTCTTCGCCAATCTGCACGCTGCCTTGTCCGACTGCAATCTGCGCCAGCGACATGATTTGTTCGCCGCCTTCGCCATAGGCGAGCTGACCGTTCTCGTCAACTTTCTGAATGCTGATTTGCTGCCATTCCTGTGCGTTTTGCGAGAACTGGGGGAAGATGGCGTAGATGCTCTTATTGTCCTTGCTGAAGCAGATGGTGGGAGGATAGGCGCTGAGCTCTTCGTAGGAGAGGCATACGTCGGGCTTTCCGTTCTCGTTGGTGAACATGGACGTACCATCGCTCTTTATGTAGGCAAGGTAGGGAGAGTAATAGCCGGCGTTGTTGCGGTCGTCGTTCCAAGTGACGAGCACACCGTTGTCGGCCGTAGGATAAACCTTCATGCGGCTCTGGAGTGCCACTACGCTGCCCCAGCCGCCACCGTAGACCTTCGTTTCATTGGCCCAGGCCTTGGTGCCGTCGGCATTGTACTTCATGGCACGGAGGTAGTACTGGCTGCTGTAGGCATAGACCATGATGAAGCTGCCGTTGTCGGAGGGCACGAGGTAGGGATAGGTGTAGTAGCCCTTATCTTTGGTGAGACGCGTGTCGCTGAGCTTGTACTGGCACTTGCCGTCCTTCGAAATCTTCTGCACTTCGATGGCGTAGCCGCCGTCGCTCATGTCGTGACACCAGGCGAGCGCGGTGCTTCCGTCAGAAAGTTCGCAGAAGCTCATGCACACATCGTCGAAGTAGGTCAGTGCTTCATCCACGTTCACGCCTTCTTCGCCCCACACATGGGTGCCGTCTTCACGGATGCGGTAGGCGGTGTAGGACTTCAGTTGCTCGGAGTAGGTGGAGTTGCGGCAGTCGCGCACCATGAGGGTCACGGTGTTGTCGCTGTTGGCATAGAGGTACTGGTTCACCTGCGTGTAGCTGGCGTTGAGGTAGGAAGAGATCACCTTTCCGCTTTCGCCGAAGAGGAGCTTGCCGTCCTTGCTGATGGCCTGCAGACACATTTCGTAGACGGGCACCGTCACTCCGCCCTCCGTGGTGGTATTTGAAGAGGGATGATAGTAGTAGTACCAGATGGTGCCGTCGGGGCTGATTACGTATTCTGTACCGTAGTCGGAAGTGCCCATGGGCTTGGGCTGCACGCCGTTTTCATTCCATTGCGCCGATGCGCCGAGGCATGCAAAGAGGAGCAGAAATGCGAGGTAAAACTTTTTCATAAGCTGAGGGTGTTATTTTGTGTTGATGGTTTTCTTTCCGTTGACAATGTAGAGCTGACCTTTGGCGGGCTTGCTGAGGCGGCGGCCGAAGAGGTCGTAGCACGCGCTGTGCGCGTCGTCAACCACGGCGTCGTGGATGCCATCGGTCAAAGTGTAGTTGAAGAAGGTTCTCCAGCCGAAGTCGAGGATGCCGCTGTTGGAAACCACGTTGTTGCCTTCACCGTCTTCTATTTTGATGTTGCCACGGGGAGTGAGTATGCCGTTGCCCCAAGCGTCGGCCACTTCGAAGCAGTAGATGCCTTTTCGGGGAAACTTCAGCGTGATTTCGTTTTTAGTCACTTCGCCGTCGGTGAAGGGGCCGTATTCTGCCACCACGTTGCCGTCGGCATCGAGAAGGCGGAAGGTGTTGTCGGCAGCCTGGTTGTCGGTGGTGATGGTGGCCTTCAGCTCGCCGCTCACGTTTATCATGGCGCCGAACGAACCGCTCACGCTGTTGCCGCCGACGCTCTGGCCGTTAAGGCCGGTGAGGGTGAGGGTGTAGCTGTCGCATCCGCCTGCCACGACGGAAGCGGGAAGGCTGACGGGGAACGATACGTAAGCGCGGTCGCGGTAGCCGATGGTTTCGCCGGCGGGGGCAGTCCAGGTGTATTCCTGTTCCTCGTCTTCGTCGAAGGTCATCTTGAAGGTGGCGCTCGTCAAGGGTGCCGTGCCGTCGTTCACGAGGTAGCATTCGAAGAAGTTGTAGCCGTAGTTGCGGCTAGGCTTCAGTTTGTACGACTCAAGGGTGGCACCGAGCGGAAGTTCCATTCCAGGGCATTCCACCTTGCAGCCGTTCACGTTCATCACTTCTTTCTCGGGGTTGAGCACGTAAGCCACGAGGTCGAAGTTGAGCGGATCGGTGGCTATGTTGCCGATCTTTTCGGGCACGGTATATTCGTAGTGCTTCGTCACGAGCGTGCCTTTCGTGCTGGTCGCAATGGTGTCGCCCCAAACGGGGGTAAACATGGCGCGCAACACGTGGTTGTGGCTGTAGAGGTCTTCCATGTCGCTGCCGGCCTGCGGACCTTTTATGTAGCTCTGGAGCAGACTCACGCAGAGGGCAGAGGAACTGGAGGCCACGTCGTTGACGTAGTAGAGCTCGACGTCGGCAGACACGGTCTTGGTGCTTTGGTCGTAGGTGGCTTTCGCCCACACGTTCACGTCGGCGGTGAGCATCACCTGTTCGCGGCAACTGGTGGTCCAGCGCCCGCGGCCCTGCACTTTCTCGCCGGCAGAGTTGTAGCAGCGGTTCACGAGGCCCGTGGGATAACTGCTCACGCCGAAGTAGTCGTTGATTTCCGTTCCTTCGGAAATACGGAATTCGGGACCGTCCACGCCAGCGGGTGTGGCAAACATGCCGGCATGGATGGACACGGGAAATATCTGAGTGGGATGGGAAAGGGCTATGGTGCTGGCTATCTTGTGCCCGTCGGGGCAGTTGCCACATTTATAGCCGGTAAAATCTTCGAGAAGAACGTTCTTTGCAGAAGGCTCCTTGCTGACATTTTGCGCATAGAGCCCAAAGACAGACATTAGCGACAAAGCCGCAAACGCATACAGCTTTCTTTTTGTCATAGCTTCCAAGTTGTTTAGTTTCAATTTGCAAATTTAGGGCATTTGGAATTAACGAGAGAACTATTTGGCAGAAAATCTTTCGATTCCCGAACTTTTGTAATATATAGTAAATCCACATGTATCAATTATCTTGTCTCGGAGCGGGAATAAAAGCAAAAGTTTTTTGCGGCGCGAGGTACAGGGGAAGCACAAGCTTTGATTTGAGGTGCAGCGCATGGGGGCAAGACTCCAGCCTTTACTGATCTTCACAATGTTTACAAAGCGCAGCGCGCAAAAGCCACCGTATGGCGGCGCTTGCCTGGAAAAACACGGGTCTTTCCACCCCGCGCGCTTCGCCTCAAGGGCTTTTTTTTAACACTGAGAATCGCGTAGAAATCACCGAACCCACATGTGCTCGGAAA
>CAVJJO010000131.1:0-6151 GCA_963649665.1 Bacteroidaceae bacterium
ACGCTTGATAAATATCATCCGTATGCTGCAAAATAAAAAGGGTATACCTTGAAAGTACACCCTTTGAATATCGAAAACTTTGCCATACGTCATGGCTTATAATGTGCATTATTCCATCGTGAGAACCTTGCTCGACTCCTCGCCGAACTGGCTCACCACTCTCACCGCCACTTTTCTGCCCGGCTCGTAGAGCATCGGTTCGCTGGTGTAGCCATAGAGTGTGTCCCACAGTTCATCGGCCAGTTCGAGGCGTAGCGTGGTCTCGGCTTTCTTCTTGGTCTTGGCACTTGCCTTGGCGAAGCCTTCCAGCCCTTTCTTCCAAGCGGCAAACTCTTTCTTGTCACCGCCGCAGAAGTGGATGCCCGTCACGATAAACTGTCGGCCGTCGTAGTTGTCGTCCATCTCCCAGTAGGCGATGTCCTCCACGGAGCGTGCCTTCACGTCGTCCTTGATGGGGTCGTAGATGTCCAGTCCGCGTATCTCGATGTGGCATCTTGTCGGGTCATCGTCATGGCGCACGATGGCGATGTCCGGCTCACCGATGGTGATGAACGAGCCTGCGCCACGGTCTTTCTTTAGTAGTCCGTCCTGCATGAGGTCGTCGTGCATACGCACCTTCGACACGGTGAAGAGGCCGAAGTTGTAGTCCTTCTCGTTGATATTGTCCTCAAACGAGAATCCGAGCAGGATGAGCCACGACGCGCCCTCGTTCTGTGCCACTGAGCGAAAGTCCCGTATCGCCTTGTTGACGGCAGCCTTGCTCACCGTGCCAAACTTCGGACCGATCATGAAGTAAGCGAGTCGCTCCTTGTCGTCTTGGTCTTTGTAGTAGCCACGGGCGTTAAGGTAAGGGTTTGGCACTGGCTCCATGCCGTGGAAGATGGCCTGCTGCGTCTTGTCCCGTTGCGCACGCCGTTGCTCTGCAAGTGTGAGAAGATGCGCTCTTGGAACAGTCGTGTCTCCTCTTCCTCGTCGGCAGTCTGCGTTAGGCTCTCCGGGCTTTGCACGTTGTACGACTGCAAGGTCTCCACCGTGAACGGACCGCTCACGCGCATCCGCTTCTTGTCCTCCTTCGGCTGGTCGTAGAGTGTTTCCTCTTCGGCAGGTTCTCCATTTGCAATATTACTCAACTTTAGATGCTTAAGTTTTGCATAGACAAATCCTTGTCTTACATTCTTATTTTCCTCATCAAATAACTCATAGTATGGGAATACCGATGTGGAAAGTCTAATCTTTGCTATATTCAATGCAATCCTGCTCGTGTCTATCGTAATCCAACGTCTACCCCATTGTTCAGAAAGAAATGCAGTTGTTCCGCTTCCACATGTTGGGTCAAGTACTAAATCTCCTGGGTCAGTAGTCATCAAAATACAACGTTGGATAGGCTTTAACGCTGATTGAACAACATATAGCTTTTCTCCATCCATCTGATTTTGACCAACGGTATCAGTCCATAGGTTACTAACGGGTTGGGCTAAAAAGTCATCAAAGTATCTAACATAGCCTAATCCGCCCTTAGATGATACATCAATTCTATTATTCTTTTTAAGTTCCTCAATTCCTTTTTCGTTAGTTTTCCATACATTGCCGCCAGAAACACGATAAGTTTTTCCTTTGAAGTTCACTTCAAACCTACCAATATCACTTCCTGATTGTGATGTCAAATTGTCTAAAGCATAGATTCGTGAGCCTAAAGGTCTATCTTTGTAATCAAACTTTTTCTTATTTCTCTTTTCCCAGTCAGAAATAGACAATCTTTCACCGTCTTGTAATTCTATCTTTTTATATGCAGAAGACCCACTTCCCCCAAACTCTTTTTTTACAAATAGCTTCCTAAACTTTAAATCCGGTTTTGATTTTGCAAACCAAATGATATAGTCACATACTGAAGCTGGTGCCAAAAGTTCGTTTGGGCTACCTGCACCCGTTGTTTTCTGGTAAATTAATTGATTGACAAAGTTCTCACTACCAAACACCTCATCCATAAGATTTCTTACCAAATGCACATTATCATCAGATATTTGTACAAAGCATGAACCCGTTTGACTTAAGAGTTCACGGGCAACAACAAGCCTATCACGAAGATAAGATAAATAGCTATGTATACCCAATTCCCAAGTATCACGAAATGCCTTTACCATTTCAGGTTCTCCTGACGCTTCCGCATCTTTGGATTCATGTGACATTTTGGGTTTATTTATCATGTTTTGCCAATTTGATCCAAAACGGATGCCATAGGGTGGGTCGATATACACGCATTGCACCTTGCCCGCCATGCCCTCGCGCTGCAGGAGCGAGTTCATCACGAGCAGGGAGTCGCCCTGAATGAGGCGGTTCTTCCACTCCATCGAATGCTTGTAGTATTCCGTTACGCGCTCCAGTTCGTCCTCCACGACATTTTTACCTAAATCCTCTTCGCTGAAGAGCATGGGCTGGTTGTCAGCACGCTCCTCACGCAGACGGTAGAGACGACGGATGAGCATCTCGGGCTGTATGTCCTCATGCACATAGAGCGAACGAGTGTCTATCTGCACCTCGCTGCTGTCGTCGTTGCGGTACTTGCCCAACCAATAGAGTTCGGGGTCGCGCCCACGGTCAAACTCATGGCGGAACATTTCGTAAGTAGATCTTCCACTACTGTGAACAATTGTTTCCTGTTCCTCGCCAGCCAACTCGCTGGTGGGTATCATCTTTCTTTCTTCGTGTTTATGCTTGATGGCATCTACGGGTTTATGGTCTATGCTCATAACTGTTTGATTTTTTCGGTGAGTAATGCACGCACGTTGTCGATGTCTGTCACTTCGATGAAGTCCCAACGACCATACGTGCCAAGATTGTTGGCTGCGGGCAGCCAATATTTGGTGGTATAATACCGTTTCATGCCTTTGTTGGCATTGCGGTCGCCGGAAAAGCCGGAAATCTCGATGATGAGGTTCACCGTCTCGCCGCTCTTTCCGCCTCGCACCCGAGCTATAAAGTCGGGGACATATTGCCGCTCCTGCGTACCGTCGATGTAAGGAATGGCAAAGCCAAGGAAGGCGTTCTTCACATAGCATTCCACCTCCTTCATCTGCTCAAGCGTCTTGGCTGCCTTCTGCTCCCACGAGTCGGTGTCGGCCACCACATAGTTGACGTGGCTCTTCTCCGTAGCATACACCTCGCGGCTCGTGGCACCATGCACATAGCGCGTGCTGCCCTCCGGGTTGTAGTAGTTGAGGATGGCGGTAATGCGCTCCTCGCCCTGTGCGGCGGCTCGTATGCCCTCGTATATGCTCGCCACCACGTCGGTAGGTTGCCAAAATACAGCCAATCGGCGCAGCTCCCGGCTTCCGTCACCACCAATGACCTCAATCTGACTCTCGTACCACTGCTCCACCACCCGTTTCAAGGCGGCGAAGAGCTGGAACTGTCTGCCGTTCTCATGGTCGGTATACTTCAGGTTGATGAGTCGGCGTGTCAGCTCGTACACCACCTGTGCGTCGCGCAACTCACGGAAGTCGCTCTTCAGCACCACGCCGTCGCCGCCTACTGCCGATGACAATGTGGTCTCGGTGGGCACTTGGTTGAAGTCCATCTTGAACTTGGGCACTGTGCTATAGTCGGCAGTGATAACTCTGTCGGGAGTCTGACTGCGGTAGCCAATGACGTTGGGGAAGGTGATCTCCATCGCCGCACGCTCCTTCATGGCATAGACTTGCGTCTTGGGCTTGACCGGAGGTGTCACGCCACTGCCGCCACCTTTGAACGTCTTGAAAGGTACACCGATGATGTGGGCATATTCGGGAGGAAACTTCCACACAATATTTTCGGGCTTATAGCGTTTCGTCTCTGAAGTGGTTAGTTCTTCGCCCTTCATGTTGTAAGGCAATAACTCGTAACTGCGTCTACGCAAGGCACGTCCTGCCACCTGTTCGCAAAGCAGTTGCGAACCGAAGGCACGCACACCGCACACGTGCGTCACCGTGTTGGCATCCCATCCCTCGGTGAGCATCGACACGCTCACTACCAATCGGATGTGTGCGCCCAGTGTGCCAGGCTTGCCCACGCTGTTCACCACCTCGCGCAGGATGTCGCCGTCGGTGAGTTGGTCTGCCGACCCTGCACCGTGCAAGGTGGCATAGTCGCGCTTGAAGCGGTCAATCTCTTCGCTGTATATACGCTTGAACTCATCGCTCACCACGCTGTCTGCATCTTCAATGGCTGCACTGTCAATGAGCAAAGCCGGTTGCTTCGTGAGGGGCATTCCGTCTTTGTAGTTGGAGAAAATGTCGTACTTGCCATCTACATACTTTACGTTGCCTTCATCGTCACAACTCTCATAGCCTGCCATCATCTTGAATACCTCTTTGGATACTGACGTGTTGTTGCAGACCACGATGAAAACTGGCGGTGTGGAGAATAGGTCCCTCGCCGCTTCGCCCTCTTCACGTATGCCTTTGTCATAATCCGTGTAGTCTTTGACAAACTGGTCGATGGCTACGTTGAGCAAGGAAGGCAGATTGGGGGCTGGTTCGGGAGTTTTCTTGTCCTTGCCATTCTTCTTGTCCTCTGCTTTCTTGGTTTTCTGTCCCTTCTTGGGTAAATCCTTGGATATGTGTTCGTATATATTGCGCAACACTGGGTCGCTGAGTTCAGTAGTGTCGTCGCTTGCCGGGAGGAAAGGTATCTTCACCAGTCCGCTCTCTATGGCATCCACCAGTCCGAAGTCGCTTACCACCCACGGGAAGAGTGAATATTCTGGGTAGCCCGAGCCTTTGAGATAATAAGGCGTGGCGGAAAGGTCGTAGACGTGCTGCACCTTGTAGCCCAAAAGTTTCATTTGGCGTATACCCTCATACCACACCATAGCCTTTTGGTTCTCGGCTTCTTCTTCCGAGTTCTTCTTGCCTTTTGTGAGCGGCAAATAGCAGTGGTGCGCCTCGTCGTTGATGACGAGCAGTCGCTTGCTCTTGGGCAGACGGCCCAGCATACGCGAGAGTACGGCGGAGTATTCCTCCTTGTCCTGCTGCTTCACCATACCTTCGCCACTCCTGTAGGTGAGTTTGCCGTCAAGTGGACTTTGCTTCTTGCCCTGATATTGCTTGCGCTCAAACTGATGGTAGTTGACGATGGTGATGGAGGCATTGAGTCCACCGAGCTGCCTCTCATAGTTACGTGGTATGAGACCGCGCTTGTGATAGTAGTCGGTCACATCTTCCTCATGTTTCGCTCCTACGCTTTTCTCGTCGATATAAAGCACGCCGAGGCGGTCGCGGATGGTGATGCCCGGAGCCACCAAGAGGAAGTGGTCGGCAAAACGTGTGTCCTGCACATGCTCACGTTTGTTGAGGTAGTTGTAGAGGATAAGCATTGCCATTACCACCGTCTTACCTGTACCCGTAGCCATCTTGAAGGCTGTTCGTGGAAGAACGTAGGCATAGTCGTCGCTCACCGTCTGCTGGCGTTCTGCAAGTTGCTGAAGCAGGTATCGCCCCACATTGGGATCGAAGTCTGCCGCCTCGTTGAGATAGATCGCAGTTTCTACTGCTTCACGCTGACAGAAAAACAACTTCTGAAAATTCTGTCTTTCGGGGTTGCAAAACCAGTAGTTGAGCAATTCTCGCGTAATACGGGTAACATGAGGATAGCCCGCTTCACGCCACCGTTTCACTTCTTCGCGCAGAGAATTTATAAATGTGGCGTTCGGGTCTGCCTCTTCTATATCATCATGCGTAAACAAACCATTTTGCGGTTTGTTAGGCGCAATACCGATTGAGGCGGAATATTGCCGACGTCCTTCCTGCACCTTGTTGTAGTCAAGGTTGCCTTCCAAGTCGGCGGAGTAATGCCATCTCGGTTCTTCGTATGGGTTGTTTAGTATAGGTGATTTCTCACTCATCGCATTTCTTTGTTCGTTTTAATCTTTACATTAAGCTCGCCCGTATCCTTTCCAACGCCAAAGACCATGCAACAAAGCAAAATGAAAGCAGATGAAACTAAAAGTAAATAGTATCAGTTATTTGTGAGATTTTTGAGCAAATTTTGCTCGTTGTCTTTTTGTTACTTTTTCATCTATTTTCATCAGTTTTCCGCTTGTTTGGTTCTTATTTTTTCCTAATTTTGAGTAACAGAACCAAACTTTTTCGTATCTTTGCAACCGAGAACCAAATCT
>CAVJJO010000132.1:0-6095 GCA_963649665.1 Bacteroidaceae bacterium
AAGACTCTGTCTTGACGGGGAGTGAACACAAATTATCATGAATTAACCGCGAATTATCATGAATTGTTTTTGGACACGGTATAGTCAAGATGGGAGTCTTGACCCCATGGGCGGTGGTATGTCCGCTCTAAGGGCGAGGCGGTACCGCGCATGGGGGCGATGGGGAGGGGAAAGGGGGTTATTCTACAATTTGCCAATCGGTGAGGCCTTTGCCGAGGTCGTCAAGTTCTATGGCAAGTCCAATCGCCTTGCGCTTGTCGCCTTGGAAGGGAGCGAGGTAGTTGTGCTCTTGTATCTGGCGTTTGGCGGCTATGATGCCGCCGTTTCCTTTTAGTTTAAGTTCTATGACGTAGGCGTAACGGGTGCTTTGGGCTACGATGTCGATGCGTCCGTTGGCAAGCATGTGCTCCACTTCCACTTGCAGTCCGATGGCATTGAGTATGGTGCTGATGACGAGGCGGTAGCGCTCCTCCATGTCCATTGATGCCAGTTTCTTGTTGCTGTAAGGCACGTCGGCGATGAGGGCTTTGAGGCTTTTCATGGCTTCGGCAACCTTACCCAATTGCAAGGCAATGAAAAGGTTGGCTTGGAGTGACTGTATTTCGCCGTTGCGGCGCATGGCCAAGGACGGCAGCACGATTTCGTTCAGGGCTTGCCGCACTTCACGGTTGGGGAAACCGAGGGTGTAAACGCCCATTTGGTAATCCTTGATGGTGAGGTATCCCGACTGGAAAAGGAATAGAGCTGCTCCTCCGCTCGTGACATCGGACGTTTCGGCAATGTGGCTTGGCAGCATGCAGGGGTCGAAATCAGAGAGGCGTATTTCGAGGTTGTCTACAAACTTCGGTATCATGGACGTGGCGCCCGATGATGCCCAGTAGTTTTGCAGTTCTCCTCGGGAGAGGGCGTTGATAAGGCTGAACGGGTTGTAGACGTCGGTCGTGTTGCGGGCGGAAAAGTGGTAGCCGTCGTAGAAGTCCTTCAGGCGTTGGCGCGCTTCTTCTGCGGTCCATCCGTTGTAGTCGGCAAGCCGTTTCACTTCGGGCTGGAAGTAGATGCTTATTTCTTCTTCCGTGATGCCGCAAATTGACGCGCAGCGTGGACTGAAACTGATGTTGCTGAGATTGTTGAGCGCGGAGAAAAGTGATATTTGGGTGAACTTCGTAACGCCGGTGATGAATACGAAGCGTTCGTGTATGTCGTTCGTCTTGAGCATGGCGAACACACTCCGGTAGATGTCGGTGCACTCCTCGTGGTGGTTGGTGTTCCACGAGTGTTGCAGGGGAAAGTCGTATTCGTCTATGAGCACGGCAACCTGTTGTCCTGTTTGCTCGTGTGCACCGGCTATGATGTTGCTGAAACGTGTGGTCAGCGAAGCGGAAGGTTCGGGTGTAATCCCGTATTGCTTTTCGTATTTCCCGAATGCGTCGGAAAGATATGCGCGCAGTTCGTTGGCCGTGGAACCTCCGCAGCTCATGTCGAGGCGGACGACGGGGCGTGCGGTCCATTCCTCTTCAAGATTCATAATCTTGAGCCCTTCAAACAGTTCTTTCTTTCCGGAGAAGTAGCATGCAAGCGTGTCGACAAGGATGGACTTGCCGAAGCGTCGGGGGCGGCTGAGGTAGTTGTACTGGGAGTCGCCGTGTATGAGTTCCCATACAAGATCCGTCTTGTCTACATAGACGTAGCCCTCTCGTCTGATTTTCTCAAACGATTGCAGGCCAACGGGGAGTCTTCTTGCTTGTTGTGTCATGCTGCGGTGCGTTGTCGGTTTGTGCTGCAAAGCTAACAAAATTTTTCTTCGCCGTCTTATTCCCCCTCCGTGCCTATGCCGTGGCTGTTGAGGGCGTCGGCGTAGCGCTTGGCGTTTCGGAGATGCTCCTCGTAGGTGACGGCAAAGTTGTGCGTGCCGGAGAAGTCTTCTTTGGCGCACATGTAGAGGTAGTCGTGGTGGGAGTGGTTGAGCACGGAGTTGATGCTCGAGAGCGAGGGAATGCAGATGGGCCCCACGGGCAGACCTTCGTGGAGGTAAGTGTTGTAGGGACTCTCTACGGTGAGGTGCTTGTGCATGATGCGGCGCAGGGCGAAGTCGTGGAGGGCGAACTTCACGGTGGGGTCCGCCTGAAGTTTCATTCCGGTGTGAAGACGGTTGAGATACATGCCGGCTATCATGGGGCGTTCGGCTTCGTTGGCCGACTCTTGTTCCACAATGCTGGCGAGCGTGTAGGCTTCGTCGGTGGTGAGTCCGGCCATCTTGGCCTGCGAGATGCGTTCGGGTGTCCAGAAGGCGTCGTGCTCCTTCTTCATGCGGGTGAGCAGGTCGTGGGGCGTGATGTTCCAGTACACTTCGTAGGTGTTGGGGATGAAGAGGCAAGGCAGATTGGCAGTGTCGGTCTGTAGCTCCTTGAGCATGGCAGCGTCGCGGAAGGTGCGGCTCAGCGTGGCGGAGTCGGCTTCGAGCATGCGGGAGAGTTTTCCGGCAAGGTCGTCGAGCGTGTGCGCCACGGGAATGACGAGCGCCACGGGTTCCTGCCGTTTGCCCCGGAGGTTGCGCATGAGCCGCAGGGCGCCCATGGAGGGCGATACGAGGTAGCGGCCGGGGCTTACGTGGCTGCCGTAGCCCGTCAGTGCGCCGCAGAGGCGGAGTCCGGCGGTGTGGCCGTTACTGGTGGCGACGGCTGCCTTGGCGTAGACGGAGTCGGCGGTGTCGTCGTGGTCTATATATATATAGGTGTCCTTCGGTGAATGGCTTACCGCGGCAAAGAGAAGCCAGTAGGCAATGGCGGCGAGCACGAGCAGCAGGGCGGTGGCTGCTCCGAGTTTTTTCTTTTTCAACGAATCCATTTGTTCGTAATGAGGTGTTTGGGGTTGGTTTACGTGAGTTTCTGTGCGGTGAAAGCGTCTGCGAAGGGCATCGTGCCCTCCTGACGGCTACGCAAAAGTAGCGCTTTTTTTCGCGTTGCGATTTTGAAAACTGCATAAAAGAAGAGAAAATGCGCAATGTCTCGGCTATTTTT
This sequence comes from Bacteroidaceae bacterium, assembly GCA_963649665.1. Lineage (GTDB taxonomy): Bacteria > Bacteroidota > Bacteroidia > Bacteroidales > Bacteroidaceae > Alloprevotella. Next base: position 3,018 of record CAVJJO010000132.1, read on the forward strand.
TCTACTTTTGCACAAAATTATTATCAATGTGCCGAAAAGCTTGCTTCCGCAGCAAGCGCAAAGCAGGCAAAAGTTGCCCTTGCGGCGTTCGGCCCACAAACCTTCTACATGGAAACGTATTCGGATTTCGTGAATATCATAGCCGAGAGCATCAAGCAGAACTGGGATCTTGATGCCTTGACCGACTACCAGGGTGTCACACTTCAGTACAAAGACGTGGCACGCAAGATAGAAAAACTCCACATTCTTTTTGAAAATGCCGGTGTGAAGCCGGGCGACAAGATAGCCCTCTGCGGCCGCAATAGCGCCAACTGGGCTACGGCGTTCCTTGCCGTTCTCACTTACGGCTCGGTGGCAGTGCCCATTCTCCATGAGTTCAAGGCCCGTCAGGTGCACGACATCGTGAACCACTCCGAGGCAAAGATACTCTTCGTGGGCGACATGGTGTGGCCCGAACTCGAAGCCGACGCCATGCCTCAGCTTGAAGGCATCATCAACATTCCCGACTACAGCGTGCTCGTTTCGCGCAGCGAACTCCTCACCGAAGCCCGCGAGCGCCTGAACGAGTATTTCGGAAAGAAGTATCCCAAATATTTCCGCAAGGAGCACGTTTCCTATCCCCACAACCCCGACCCCGACGCCCTCGCTCTCATCAACTACACGAGCGGCACGACGTCCAACTCCAAGGGGGTGCTCATTCCCTACCGCGCCCTGTGGTCGAACTACGAGTTTGCCATTGAAGTGCTCGGCAAGCAGGTGAAGCGCGGCGACAGCGTCATCTCCATGCTCCCCTTGGCACACATGTACGGCATGGCTTTTGAGTTCATCTTCGAGTTCATCCACGGCTGCCATGTGTACTACCTCACGCGCATCCCCTCGCCCAAGATTGTGCTCAAGGCATTTGCCGACATCAAGCCCGTGATAGTCATCTCCGTGCCGCTTATCATAGAGAAGATTATCAAGAAAAACGTGATGCCCAAACTGCAGACGCCCAGCATGAAGGTGCTCCTCCGCCTGCCCATCATCAGCGGAAAAATCCGCGACAAGATACGCGACAGCCTCATTGCCGCTTTCGGCGGACGATTCTACGAGATTATCATAGGCGGTGCCGCGTTCAACAGCGAAGTGGAAGACCTCCTTCACAAGATAGGCTTCAACTACACGGTGGGCTACGGCGCCACGGAGTGTGCCCCCATCATAGCCTATGAGGACTGGCACAAGTTCCGCAAAGGTTCGTGCGGCAAGGCAGCTCCCCGCATGGAAATCCGCATCAACAGTTCCGACCCCGAGAACGTGCCGGGCGAAATACTCACCCGCGGTGCCAACGTGATGCTCGGCTACTACAAAAACCCCGAAGCCACCGCCGCCGCACTCGACAGCGAAGGCTGGTACCACACGGGCGACCTCGGCACCATGGACGAAGAAGGCAACCTCTTCATTCGCGGACGCATCAAGAACATGCTCCTTGGCGCTTCGGGTCAGAACATCTATCCCGAAGAGATTGAGGACAAACTCAACACGCTGCCCTACGTGAGCGAGAGCATCGTCATCCAGAAAGGCGAAAAACTCTATGCCCTCATCCATCCCGACTACGACGAAGCCGAAAAGGCCGGACTCGACGAAGCTGGACTCCGCATGGCCATGGAGCAGAACCGCAAGGACTTGAACAACATGGTGGCTTCCTACGAACGCATTGCCGGCTATGCCATCCACAAGGACGAGTTCGAGAAAACGCCCAAACGCAGCATCAAACGTTTCCTCTACGAAAACGCAGAAGTATAAACTCCTTATTCATTCTTGCGTCCTTTGAGCGAATGCTCCTTATATTATATATATGGGTACGCAAGGATGGAAACAATAAACTCTCATGATAGCATTCGCAGAAACAGACGGTTCTGCCACCGATGCACTGGCCGCCCACGCTCCCGGGCACACTGAAGCCGCAGGCAAACCCGCCGCCGGAGAACTCGAGCACATGACACTCCGCTCTGAAGGACTCGTGAAGAAATACGGCAAGCGCACCGTGGTCAACGGCGTGTCGTTCGACGTGAGCCAAGGCGAGATAGTAGGTCTGCTCGGTCCCAACGGAGCCGGAAAGACCACCTCGTTCTACATGACCACCGGACTCGTAGTGCCCAACGGCGGACGCATCTTCCTCAACAACGAGGAAATCACCAAAGACCCCGTCTACAAACGCGCCCAAAAAGGCATCGGCTATTTGGCGCAGGAAGCCAGCGTGTTTCGCAAAATGTCGGTGGAGGACAACATAGCCTCCGTGCTCGAACTCACCGGCCGTCCGCGCGACTACCAACGCGAGAAGCTCGAAAGCCTCATAGCCGAGTTCCGCCTGCAGAAGGTGCGAAAAAACCTTGGCGACCAGCTCTCCGGCGGTGAACGCCGACGCACCGAAATAGCCCGCTGTTTGGCCATCGACCCCAAGTTCATTATGCTCGACGAACCCTTCGCCGGCGTCGACCCCATTGCCGTGGAGGACATCCAGTACATCGTGTGGAAACTCAAGGACCGCAACATCGGCATCCTCATCACCGACCACAACGTGGAAGAAACCCTCTGCATCACCGACCGCGCCTATCTGCTCTTCGAAGGCCGCATACTCTTCCAAGGTACCCCCGAAGAGCTCGCCAACAACCAGGTGGTGCGCGACAAATACCTCACCAACAGTTTCAAACTCCGCAAAAAGGACTTTCAACTGATGGGGCAACAGCGCGAAGGCTTGTAGCGGTAATCGCTGCAAGGCTAGGAAAATTTAAAAGTCAAGAATAGAAGAATTAAAGAATAGCCCCCCAATATCTAGAAAATAGAGAATTACCGGAAGGCTTGACAGGTCAAGCCGAGAGTCTTGAATTTCTCACTTCTTTCCGAGGAGAGGAAAAACTTCAATGCCCTAATTCTTGACATGATAAAATTACCAAGGAAGTTCCGCAGAATCGTGAAGCGCTCGCGGTTCTGCGGAACTTGTTGAAATCCTCCCATATCTTATTGAAGTCTCGGATTTAAACGTGAACGGGCTGAAAGCCCAAAAGCGCCTAGCCCAGGGCAACGCCCTGGGTGAGAGAT
>CAVJJO010000133.1:0-5996 GCA_963649665.1 Bacteroidaceae bacterium
CAGGGCGCAAAGCCGCAGGTAATCGTTACCCAGGGCGTTGCCCTGGGCTAGGCGCAGGTTGGCCCTTCAGGCCGTTTTTCCCTAAATCAGAAACTTGAATAAATATTATCCGCTGAACTTAAACGGAATTCAAACGGAAGAGCTCCTGCTGAAAACCGTCTGCATTCCGCTGATAAAAATTATCCGCGGAATTTAAACGGAATTCAAACGGAAGAACTCCGTTTACGTTCCGTCTGAGTTCCGATGATATATATTGTCCGCGGAATTTAAACGGAATTCAAACGGAAGAGCTCCGTTTACGTTCCGTCTGAGTTCCGATGATAAAAATTATCCGCGGAACTTAAACGGAATTCAAACGGAAGAGCTCCGTTTACGTTCCGTCTGAGTTCCGATGATAAAAATTATCCGCGGAACTTAAACGGAATTCAAACGGAAGAGCTCCGTTTACGTTCCGTCTGAGTTCCGATGATAAAAATTATCCGCGGAACTTAAACGGAATTCAAACGGAAGAGCTCCGTTTACGTTCCGTCTGAGTTCCGATGATAAAAATTATCCGCGGAATTTAAACGGAATTCAAACGGACTTGCTCCTGCTGAAACCCGTCTGCATTCCGCTGATAAAAATTATCCGCTGAACTTCAAAGAAAACATTCCCCATGAACACATACACCTACGAAGAAGCCTACAAGGCATCCCTTGCCTATTTCAACGGCGACGAACTCGCTGCTCGCGTTTGGGTAAACAAATATGCCATGAAGGATTCGTTCGGCCACATCTACGAACAAAGTCCGGCGGACATGCACCGGCGCATAGCCCGCGAATTGGCACGCATTGAGAAGAACTATCCCCATCCGCTGAGCGAAGAGGAAATATTCTCCCTGCTCGACCATTTCCGTTACCTCGTGCCTGCCGGTTCGCCCATGACGGGCATCGGCAACGACCATCAGGTAGCCTCCCTCTCCAACTGCTTCGTGATAGGCGTGGAAGGCGACGGCGATTCCTATGGAGCCATCATGAAGCAGGACGAGGAACAGGTGCAGCTCATGAAACGCCGCGGCGGCGTGGGGCACGACCTTACGGGCCTTCGTCCCAAAGGCACTCCCGTGAAAAACTCCGCACTCACCTCCACGGGCATTGTGCCCTTCATGGAACGCTACAGCAACTCCACGCGCGAAGTGGCACAGGACGGACGACGCGGCGCGCTTATGCTCAGCGTTTCCATACGCCATCCTGAAGCCGAGGACTTCATCGACGCCAAGATGGAATCGGGGAAAATCACCGGCGCCAACGTGAGTGTGAAGATCGACGACGAGTTTATGAACTGCGCCGTAGAGGGCCGCACCTATCACCAGCAGTTTCCCGTGGACAGCCAAAGTCCGTTCGTGGAAAAGGACGTCGATGCCGCAGCCCTTTGGAAGAAGATCGTGCACAACGCATGGAAAAGCGCCGAACCTGGCGTGCTCTTCTGGGACACCATACTGCGCGAAAGCATCCCCGACTGCTATGCCGACCTGGGTTTCCGCACCGTGAGCACCAATCCCTGCGGCGAAATACCCCTTTGTCCCTACGACAGTTGCCGACTCATGGCTGTGAACCTCTATTCCTACGTGAAGAATCCGTTCACGCCGCAAGCTGAATTCGACTTCGCCCTCTTCAAGTCGCACATCCGCAAAGCGCAGCGTTTGATGGACGACATCATCGACCTCGAAGAGGAAAAGATTGCGCACATACTCCAAAAGATTGATTCCGACCCACAGAGCGAAGACGTGAAGCACACCGAACGCCACCTGTGGGAGAAGATTCAGCACAAGACCGCCCAAGGCCGTCGCACCGGACTGGGCATTACGGCAGAAGGCGACATGATAGCCGCTATGGGACTGCGCTACGGCACCCAAGAGGCAACGGACTTTGCCGTAGAAGTGCAGCGCACGCTCGCACTTGCCGCATATGGCAGTTCCGTGGAGATGGCGCAAGAGCGCGGCGCATTTCCCGTCTACAGTACGGAGCGCGAAGAAAACAATCCGTTCATCCTTCGTTTGAAACAAGCCGACGCGGCGCTCTACGAAAAGATGCAGCAATGCGGTCGCCGCAACATAGCCTGCCTCACCATAGCCCCTACGGGAACTACCAGCCTGATGACGCAGACCACCTCCGGCATAGAACCCGTGTTCCTCCCCGTCTACAAACGCCGCCGTAAGGTAAACCCCAACGACGCCGATGTGCACGTGGACTTCACCGACGAAAACGGTGACAGCTTTGAGGAGTACATCGTGTATCACCACAAATTCCTCGAATGGATGCGCATCAACGGCATCGACACCACTTGCCGCTATTCACAGGAAGAGATAGACGAACTCGTAAGCCGTTCTCCTTACTGCAAGGCCACGGCCAACGACGTGGACTGGCTCATGAAGGTGCGCATGCAGGGCGCCATTCAGAAATGGGTGGATCACAGCATCAGCGTGACCGTGAACCTTCCCCACGATGTCGATGAAGAACTCGTGGACCGCTTGTACAAAGAAGCGTGGCGCAGCGGCTGCAAGGGTTGCACCATCTATCGCGACGGTTCGCGTGCGGGAGTGCTCGTCAGCACGCAGAAGACGGAGAAGAAGCAGAAGAAACAGGACGAAACGTCCGACGATGCTCCCGCCGTCGTTGCCATGCCTGCCGTGACCGAACGCCGTCCCGATGTGCTGGAGTGCGACGTGGTGCGTTTCCAGAACAACAAGGAGAAATGGGTGGCATTCGTGGGTTTGCTCGACGAGCGGCCGTATGAAATCTTCACCGGTTTGCAGGACGACGAAGAAGGCATCGTTCTGCCCAAGAGCGTCAACAAAGGTCGCATCATCAAAACCATCTGCCCAGACGGCTCCAAGCGCTACGACTTTCAGTTTGAAAACAAGCGCGGTTACAAGATGACCGTGGAAGGACTTTCCGAGAAGTTCAATAAAGAGTACTGGAACTATGCCAAACTCATCTCCGGCGTGCTGCGTTACCGCATGCCGATAGAGAACGTCATCAAACTGGTCAATTCCCTTCAGCTGGAGAACGAAAACATCAACACCTGGAAGGTGGGCGTGAGTCGTGCCTTGAAGAAATATGTGGTCGACGGCACCGTGGCGCAAGGTCAGAAGTGTCCCAACTGCGGCCACGAGGCACTCGTCTACCAGGAAGGCTGCCTCATTTGCAAACACTGCGGGTCGAGTCGCTGCGGATAGTGGCGCGTGAAAGATTTCTACGCAAATTTCTATGGTGAACCCCATGTGCTTCGCGTCATGTTTCTTAGAGTTTTGAACATGAATGACCATGAATTAACCGTGAATTTGTCATGAATTTATTGTGGGGCTAACATGAATTTGTCATGAATTTATTATGGGGCTAACATGAATTTGGCAATAGAAATTATTTACGTAAACGGAAAAGAGGGGGCATGAGCCCCCTCTTTCATAACAATAGAATAACACATGGAAATATCCCTGAAACATCTGCGTTTCTTTGCCCGCCACGGCGTAATGCCGCAAGAGCGTGAAGTGGGACAGCACTACGAAGTGGGCGTCACGCTCCATCTCCCCGACAGCCAGGTGGTAGGCGCCTTGCTCCACGACGAACTTAGCGCGACGGTCAACTACGCCGACGTGGCAGACGACGTGCGCAAAGAAATGAACGTCCCCTCTTCGCTGCTGGAGCATGTGGCCATGCGCATAGCGCATACGCTACTTGCGCGGTATGGAAAAGTAAACCGCGTGGACGTGGCGCTCACTAAACTTTGTCCGCCAATCGTTGGCTTCGACGGCAGCGGGGCAACGGTGAAGTTCTCTCTTGAGCGTCGGCTCATTGTGCTCGACTTCGACGGAACGCTTGCTGACACCTCGCGCGGCATAGTCCGCACCATGACCGCTACGTTCCAGCAGTGCGGTTATGCCGTGCCTACGGCTGAGGCCATTTGCCGCACCATCGGACTTCCGCTCACGCAAAGCATAGCCGAACTGGCAGGCATAGCGGGCGAGGAACTGGATAAAGCCGTGGATACCTATCGCGAACTTTTCGAAACCATAGGCAACAAGGGCGTCACGCTGTTTCCCGAAGTGAAGGAAACGCTTCGCACGCTTCATGAAATGGGGCATACGCTGTGCATCGCCACAAGTCGTGGCCACGAAAGCGTGAAGAGCATGTGCGACGAACTCGGCATTCTTCCTTATCTCTCCCACATCGTGGCTTGCGAAGACGTGGCAAAGGCAAAGCCCCATCCCGAGGCTGTGCTCATCCTTTTGCAGATGACGGCGATGACGCCCGCCCAAACTTGGGTCATCGGCGACACCACGTTCGACATCGGCATGGGTCGAGGCGCACAGTGCCGCACCATAGGCGTGACCTACGGCAACCACTCGCGCGAAGAACTGCTCAACGCCCACAGCACAAAAGTCGTCGACAGGTTTGCCGACGTGCTGAACTGCGTGATGTGAAGAAGGGGAAATGTTTTGTAGGTGAAGCGCAGGGGGGAGAATGTGCGATGGCCTGAGGCGCCAGCGCATGGGGGCGCCAGCGCATGGAGGTCAAGACTCCAGTCTTGACAGATAAGCACGAAGAATATGAAGCGAAGCACGCAGAAGCCACTGCGTGGTCAGCGTGTAGAGCAGTCAAGACTGGAGTCTTGACCCCCATGCGCTTCGCCTCATGGGGAGGTGCATTTTATTTGTCAAGAGTAGCAGTATTATCCTTCGCCACCAGTTCCCAAAACGTTACGGCGGCAGCGGCTGCCACGTTGAGCGAATCGACGTGGTGCGACATGGGGATGCGCACCACGTAGTCTGCCGAGGCAATCACCTCGTGGGCAAGGCCGTCGCCTTCCGTGCCCATCACGATGGCCAGCTTGTCGATGGTGTGAAGCACGGGGTCGGCAAGCGAAATGGAGTTGTCGGTCAGCGCCATGGCTGCCGTTTGGAATCCGTAGTCGTGAAGCGAGGGTAGGGGAGCGTTGAGCCAGGTCCATGGCACGAGAAACACCGTGCCCATGGACACACGGATGGAACGGCGGTTGAGCGGGTCGCACGAAGTGGGTGTGAGGAGTACGGCATCAACCCCCAATGCGGCTGCCGAACGGAAAATGGCGCCAATGTTTGTGGTGTCGACCACACCGTCGATGACCACCACGCGTTTGGCGTTGCGGCACGTTTCTTCCACGCTCGGCGGAAGCGGACGGCGCATGGCGCAAAGCACACCGCGGGTCAGCGCATAGCCCGTCAAAGCAGAGAGGAGTTCACGCGAACCCGTGTAGACCGGCATCGACGGACAGCGCGCAATGATGTCTGCCGCATCGCCGGCAATGTGTTTCTCCTCGCAGAGCAGTGCCAACGGTTTGTAACCTGCCTCGAGTGCCACACGGATGACCTTGGGACTTTCGGCGATGAAAATTCCCTTCTCGGGGTCGAGCCGGTTGCGGAGCTGGGCTTCCGTGAGCGAACAGAAAATGCTTACGCGTTCGTCGTGAAGATTGTCGATATGTATGATGGGCATGGCGATAGTTTACTTTGAAAAATAGAGTTTGACAAAGGTACAAATTTTGTAGAAAACGCGCTTGTTCTAACAGCAAGGCACGCAGCAAAAATTCCAAGGCACGGTGTAAAAATTCCAAGGCACGCCGTAAAAATTCCAAGGCACGGTGTAACAGCGTAAAGTAGTATGCCCTTTTGCGAAGCGTTCGCCGCCCATGGGGGTGACGTTTTCAAAACGTCACGCTCTACACGGCGTCCTCCGGCGCAGCACACTTGCCCCCCCCTTTCTCCTATTGGTGTAAAAATTCCAAGGCAGCAAATTCAAATTATCCCGAGGCCCAACACGTTGGGCCTCGGGATAGTTCTTAGCATCCGTTAGCAGATTCAGTAACAACTCTGGTGGGGGTAAGCGTAACTTAAGTTTAGACTTTAGACGGGAACGGGCTGAAGGCCCAAAAGCGCCTAGCCCAGGGCAACGCCCTGGGTTAAAGTTGCTGCGAGAATG
>CAVJJO010000134.1:0-5664 GCA_963649665.1 Bacteroidaceae bacterium
AAAAGCGTTACTATACATCACACGCTTTTGCCCTTTCAGGGCGCAAAGTCGCTGGTAATCGATACCCAGGGCGCTGCCCTGGGCTAGGCGCTTTTGGCCCTTCAGGCCGTTTTCCCCTAAATCAGAAACTTGAATAAGGGAGTGAAGGCGAGAGCGCATGGAGGTCAAGACTCCAGCCTTGACGGAGGAAGAACACGAATTATCATGAATTAACCGCGAATTTTCATGAATTGTTTTTTTTGAACACGGAATACACGGAAAATCTGTGCAATCTGTGAATTCTGTGGGAGAATTAAAAATCAAGGCGAAGCGCATGGAGGTTAAGACTCCAGTCTTGACTGTGATGAGCGCGAGGTTGTGAGGCGAAGCCACGAAGAACGGTCCGTGACCGCCGCGAAAGAGCGTGACGTTTTGAAAACGTCACCCCCATGGGCGGTTGAAATGCCGCGTGTGTTGCGCAATAAAAAGTGTGCAATTTGGTTTTTACGTATTACTATAGTTGCTGAATAATAAAGGCTGCACTTCACGAAATATGAAGCGCAGCCCTTTATTGGTGCGGTGCTGAAAGTAATTCCTTTTTGGGAAAAGCGCCGGTTGCTTTATCCGTTCATGGAGGCTTTATCCGTTCATGGAGGCGATAAACTCGGCGTTGTTCTTTGTTTTTTCGAGTTGCGTGCGCATGGACGACATGGCTTCGACGGGAGTCATTTCGGAGATGAAGCTGCGGTATACCCACATGCGCTTGAGCGTCATCTCGTCGAGCAGGAGGTCGTCGCGGCGGGTAGAAGAAGCTGCCACGTTGACGGCGGGGAAGATGCGCTTGTTGGCGATGGAGCGGTCGAGCTGGAGTTCCATGTTGCCCGTACCCTTGAATTCCTCGAAGATTACTTCGTCCATCTTCGAACCCGTGTCGATGAGTGCGGTGGCTATGATGGTGAGCGAACCGCCGCCTTCGATGTTGCGCGCGGCACCGAAGAATCGCTTGGGCTTTTGCAGTGCGTTGGCGTCGACACCGCCGGAGAGAATCTTGCCGGAGGTGGGCGCTACGGTGTTGTAGGCACGTGCCAGGCGGGTGATGGAGTCGAGGAAGATGACCACGTCGTGTCCGCACTCAACCATGCGCTTTGCCTTATCGAGCACGATGCCGGCTATTTTTACGTGGCGCGCTGCCGGTTCGTCGAAGGTGGAGGCGATGACCTCGGCCTTTACGGTGCGCATCATGTCGGTGACTTCTTCGGGACGCTCGTCGATGAGGAGCATCATGAGGTAGGTGTCGGGGTGGTGCTCGGCTATGGCGTTGGCAATGTCCTTCATGAGCATCGTCTTACCCGTCTTGGGCTGTGCCACGATGAGTGCGCGCTGTCCCTTGCCGATGGGGCTCACGAGGTCTACCACGCGGCGCGAGAGGCTGTCGTGTCCGTTGTTGGAGCAGAGCTGGAATTTCTCTTCGGGGAAGAGTGGGGTGAGGTGTTCGAAGGAAACGCGGTCGCGCACCTGGTTGGGCGTGAGTCCGTTAATGAGTTCTATCTCGATGAGGGCGAAGAACTTCTCGCCTTCGCGGGGAATCTTCACCTTGCCCTGAACCACGTCGCCGGGCTTGAGTCCGTACTGGCGTATTTGTGTGGGCGACACGTAGATGTCGTCGGGAGAGGCAAGGTAGTTGTAGTCGGAGGAACGGAGGAAGCCGAAGCCTTCGGGCACTATCTCAAGCACGCCGCGTCCTTCGAGCAGATGGTCCTGCGGCGAGGGCAGGGGAGCGTACTGTGCTTTGGGCGCTGCGGTGGGTGCGGCTTTGGGCATTGTTGCAGCGGTGTTCGTAGCGGAGTTTGCTGCGGTGTTTGCAGCAGAAACTTGCTGCATGCGTGCCTGCATGGCGGGGTCGTCGCGGAAGCGGTGGAACTTCACGCGCTGCGGCTGTTCTTCGGCGGGGGCTGCTTGCTCATTGTAGCGCGGAGCGGTGTCGATCTGCGGAACGTTGAGTTCTGCGCCTTCAAATATTACGGGGATGTCTTTGACGATGATAAAGTCGTCCGTATTGTTGGGATTCTCGCTGATGCGTTGTGCGAGTGTGTCGTTTTGTACCTCTTGTTGTTGTTCTGCGGTGCCGCGGTTTTGGAGTGTGCGCTTCACCTCTTCCATGTCGAGCACGTCGTTGCTTTCGATGGGTTCGCTCTTCTGTGCGTTGATCTGCTCTGTGAGAAAATCGGGAAGTTCCGTGCGGCTGCTTTCGTTTTCCTCTTCGCTGTTTCCCAAGGCGAGGGTTGCTGCTTCTTGGGCTATTTTCATCATGTTGAGACGTTCTTCTTCGGCCTTTCTCAGCGCTTCGCGTGCTGCCACTTCTGCTTTTGTGGGTCTTCCGCGGCGTCGTTTCACGGGCATGGCATCGGGTGCGGTGAAAAGTTCCGAGAGCGATGCAGGCTCGGCAGGCGTTTGCGTGGCTTCGCTTGCGGCATTGTCCGAGGGTTCGGCAGCGGTGCCGAAGGGGTTTGCGGCAGAAGGTTGGGGAGTTGCGGCATTTTCGGCGGCGGTGGCGTGTGATGCCGCAGAGGGTTTAAGGTCGGAGGTGAAGATGTGGTCGGCATCTTTCTTTATGATGCGCGTGCGCTTTTTGGGTGCGGCGGATTCTGCGGACCCTGCTTCGGCCTGTGCATCGAGAATGGTGTAGACCATATCGTCTTTTGACATATCGGATGAAAGATGTTTGTCTAGCTTTTCAGCAACAGCAATCAGTTCTGCTTCGTTCATTCCGAGCAGTTGTTCTTTCGTTAAATTTGCCATTATTGATTTGGGTTGTGTAGGTATTGTGCGTATGCCGTGAGAGTTATGTCTGCAGCAAGTGCATGGCTGCATGGTTTGCGGCATAGGGTTACATTCGCCTTAAGGGTTTCATAAGTTCGGCATACGAAGGCCTGTGGCGGCGCTTGCGAAGCTTGAACTTGACGAATGCGTTCTTAAAATTTCTTGTGGGGATGATAAAAAGAAAAAAGGGAAGGTGAAGGCCGTAGTTTGCAGTTCGGCTGGCCTTTCTGTGATATGGGGCCTTAAGAAGTGGGCACGTTGTGGGGATTCCTTGAAACGCTTTTCCGTTGTCGGAGGAGGGAATCCTGCTCCCTTTCGGATTGCAAAAGTAATACAATATTCCGATTTGCGCCTGATGGCGGAAGATTTTTTGTCGTTTTTCTGCAATCTTTTGTGTATATGGAGCGCTTGTGGTGCGCCGGAACCTATTTTTAGTAAATTTGCAGTACTTATGAAATCAGACGAACAATATGTATATACGCAGCCTGTGCTCGACTTTGTCACGGTGAGTACGGAGTATTGCAAATATCTGGAGCAATGCCAGGGTGCGGAGCTTGCAGACTTTTTGCGTGTGATGCGCGGTTTGCTTCCCATGGTCTACCTGAAGGCTACGCTCCTTGGTGCGGTGCCCGAATCGCAGGGCTGGACCGAACCTAAGCTTACCGAGGCTGACTACGACTATATCCGTGGCAACGTGGCTACGGTGCTTGCCGAAAAGGACGATTTTCTGGATGTGTTTGTGGAGGACTTCAAGTATTCCGAGCATCCGGTGCTCTGCACGGTGAGCGAGAATCTTGCCGACGTCTACCAGCAGCTCCGCGAGTTGGTGGAGTCGTTCCGTTCGGCCGACGTGGAGTCGATGGAGGCTTCGCTGTCGGAAACGATGGAAGAGTTTCGCCTCCAGTGGGGGCAGAAGTTGCTCAACGCCCTCCGTGCGCTCCACGACGTGAGCATGGAGGTCGATGCATGAATATGAAGGTGCGGCGTCGTTGATGGCCGCTCGTTTATATTGATGCGCTTTATGTCACTTGTGAAAGACAACGGGTTCTGCGCCACGTGCTCAGAACCCATACTAAACTATAATATATGTCCGTGCGGCATGCCGAAGGGCATGTGGTGAATACCGGCGGACCCTACTACGAATTCATGCGAGAGTTATTCATCAAGACCAATAAAAACTTTATCCCATCCCTTCCCCGTTTCGCTTACGAGGGCCGCATTGTGGTGGTTCAGAGCGAAAGCGAGGCGGAGCGTGCCGTGAGGGCTTTGCGCCAGAGCGCCGTTTTGGGCATCGACACGGAAACGCGCCCTGCCTTCCGTAAGGGCGAGAGCCATAAGGTGGCTTTGCTGCAGATTTCGGGCGACGACATCTGTTTCCTCTTCCGTCTGAACCAGATGGGGTTTCCCCGTTGTCTGTCGGACTTGCTTGCCGACCCTTCGGTGTTGAAGGTGGGCTTGTCGCTGAAGGACGACTTTTTGATGCTCCGCCGCCGCGACGCGTCGTTTGAACCGGGCGGCTACGTGGATCTTCAGAACTATGCGGCGGAGATGGGCATTGAGGACATGAGCCTTCAGAAGCTTTATGCCAACGTGTTCCATCAGCGCCTTTCGAAGGCTGCGCGTCTGTCGAACTGGGAGGCCGATGTGCTGACCGAGTCGCAGAAGGTGTATGCCGCCACCGATGCGGTGACGTGTGTGCAGCTCTACCTCGAACTCAAGCGCCTGCGCGAAACGGGTGGCTATGTGCTCGTGGAAGAGGCTATGGCTTAGAAAAAATGCAAATGCTTGATGCGAAGCGCGTGGGGCAAAGGTTATTGACTTGGCAGCTTTACATGGGGCTTTAAAGCGAAGCTACGCAAAAGTCTCATGAAGGCACGGTGATGCGGCAAAGGTAGTCGAAGTGACTGCCGTCTTTGAGCTTTTCCGCTTTCAGTCCGCACGCCGTGGCGGTTTGCGCGAGGGTGGGGAAGTCCACGTAGAGCCAGTCGAAGCGTGTGCCGCGGCAGGTGCCGCACGTCATCGTGTAGTCCACTTCGCCGTAGTAGGCCGTGTGGTCGGGGAATTCGTAGTTCCCCTCTTCGTCCTGAAACACGTAGGCGATGTCCGACGAGTCTGCAACAATCTGTCCGCCGTCGGCAAGGAGTTCCTTGCAGCGCAGCAGCAGGCGCGGAAGGTTGGCGAGTGTGCCCGCAATGCCCAGGCCGTTCATGAGCAGCAGCACCGTGTCGAACTTTTCCGTGAGATCTTCCGAGAACAAGTCCGTGCACCGCGCGTCGTTCACGCCGCGCATTCGCCGTGCTTCCGTGGAGAGCGGCGATATGTCGATAGACACTACGTCCATCCCCCTTGCCTGCAGTGCGAGCGAGTGGCAACCGGCTCCGGCGCCCACGTCAAGCACGCGTCCACGGCAGAGGTTCAGCGCGTGCCGTTCAAGCGGCGGCATCTGTGCTTCGGTGCGGAAAAGAGTGGGAACGCTCATCTCGTCGTCGTCGAACATGGTGGATTGCACCACGAGTTTGTCGGAACGTCCGTGCAGCGTGTAGTCGAGAATGGCGCGCCCCATGGCGTCGCGCTTTTCGGGAATTGTCATGTGGGGAGAATGTGTATGTTTGGTGAAGCAAAGGTACGGATTTTTGGCGACTGCGCGTTGTTCGTCGCGCTCATCTGTCAAGACTGGAGTCTTGACCCCCATGCGCTTCGCCCCATAAACTTCGCCCCATGCGCGTTGTTCGTCGCGCTCATCTGTCAAGACTGGAGTCTTGACCCCCATGTGCTTCGCCTCATGCGCATTGTTCGTCGCGCTCATCTGTCTCACGCTCGCCCTGAAAGGGCAAAAGCGTTATTATACACCACGCAGATTCGACA
>CAVJJO010000135.1:0-5639 GCA_963649665.1 Bacteroidaceae bacterium
GGTTTACATGGCATTTTCACGCTCGCCCTGAAAGGGCAAAAGCGTTATTATACACTACGCAGATTCGACAGGAAACCATATGATATTAACGCTTTTGCCCTTTACCTTTCCGCTTCGCGCCGGTGACCGTTGGTTCAGGGCGCGTTGCTACTCACGATGTTACCCAGGGCGTTGCCCTGGGCTATGCGCAGGTTGGGCTTTCAGCCCGCCGTTGGCACATATATCTAATCAAAAACTGCTCAAGTTATTTTTTACATATTACTTAAAGCGCAGCCACGCAAAAGCCACTGTGTGGCCGCTCTTTTCTGTCAAGACTAGAGTCTTGACCTCCATGCGCTGCGCCCCACACGCTTAGCCCCATGCGCTGCTGCATCCTATTTACGGCAACTTGGGGAACTTGGAGAAGTCGGGCTTGCGCTTTTCAAGGAAAGCCTGTCCGCCTTCGTGGGCTTCGTCGAGCATATAGTAGAGCATGGTGGCGTCGCCGGCGAGTTCCTGAATGCCGGCCTGTCCGTCGAGTTCGGCATTGAGGCCAGCCTTTATCATGCGGAGGGCAAGGGGCGAACGTTCCATCATGGTCTCTGCCCATTCCACCACTTCGTCTTCCAAGCGGTCGAAAGGCACCACTTTGTTGACCATGCCCATGCGCTCGGCTTCTTCGGCAGAGTACTGGCGGCAGAGGAACCATATTTCGCGCGCTTTCTTCTGACCTACGATGCGTGCCAGGTAGGAAGCGCCGAAACCAGCGTCGAACGAACCCACCTTGGGACCGGTCTGGCCGAAGATGGCATTGTCGGAAGCGATGGTGAGGTCGCACATGAGGTGGAGCACATGGCCGCCGCCGATGGCATAGCCGTTGACCATGGCGATGACGGGCTTCGGAAGCGAACGTATCTGCTTCTGCACGTCGAGCACGTTGAGACGGGGCACGCCGTCGCCGCCCACATAACCGCCGCGACCTTTCACGTGCATGTCGCCGCCGGAGCAGAAGGCTTTGTCGCCGGCACCGGTGAGCACCACCACGCACACGTCCTGTGCCTCACGGCAATAGCGGAGCGCGTCGCTCATTTCCGCCACGGTGAGGGGCGTGAAGGCGTTGCGGTAACGCGGACGGTTGATGGTGATGCGGGCTATGCCGCCGTAGAAGTCGAAAAGTATTTCGTTGTAGGCTTTGATGGTTGTCCAGTTTCGCATATAAGTATGAGTATATTGAATGTTCGAATAAAGATTTGCGCAAAGTTAGCGCAAAAAGGCGGGATGGCCTTACTGCCACGGCACGAAAAAGCCAAACCGCCCCAGCCTGGAGGACTGAGACGGTTTGCAGATAATGTTGTTTTGGTATTAAGTGATGAGAAAGCGTCTATTCGTTGGCGGCGGCGTAGGCTTCGTCGCTCACGGGTTCGCACCATTCGTTGGAACGTCCCTCGGCGGGCACTTCCATGGCAATGTGCTGGAACCAACTGTGGCTCGTGGCGCCGTGCCAGTGTTTCACTTCGGGCGGAACAACTACCACGTCGCCCGGACGTAAGCGGCGGACGGGCTGACCCCATGCCTGATAGAGTCCCTCACCGCCCACGCAGATGAGCACCTGACCGGCTTTGTGGTGGATGTGCCAGTTGTTGCGGCAACCGGGCTCGAACGTAACGTTGAAGAGCGGTGCGCTCTCATCGGCTATGTTAGCCAAATAGCTGTTGCCCACGAAGTAGCGGGCAAAGGCGGTGTTGGGGTTGCCAATGGGGAAGAGCTGGTTTTCCACGGGCTGTCCCTCGCCGAACTCTTCTCCGAGCACGGAAGCCACGGCCTTCTTGGCACGCCAAGCTTCAAGTTCGCCTACGCGGGTGCGGAGCACTTCGGGAATGGCGCGGAGCTGGCTGTCGGTCACGCCCATGTTGCGCGAGCCGCCGACGTGCGACTTGAGTTGCGCGTCAAGCCCCTTGATGGACGAGAGTGCGGAGATGGTGACGATTTCGCGGTCGGCAAACGAAAGCACGTCGCGCGCAAAAATGTCGCCAAAGAGGTGGGCTTTCAGGTAGTAGTCGGTGGCGGGAACGAACTGGTAATCGTAAGGTTTGCCGCCGCAGAGTTGGGTCTGCACACGAGTGCCTTCGCGAAGGGCGTTGAACGTGTCGGGAAGCGCCGATGCCTCGCGGCCTTCCACGAGGCTACGTCCTTCGCTGCGGCGCGTTTCCACCACGCGCTGAAGAGTGGAAAGGGCATTGAGGCTACGCGGAAATCCGGTGTAGGCATAGAGTTGGGAAAGGGCCTCTTTGGCTTCGTTCACGGTGAGTCCGTTGTCGAAGGCCTGGTGGAGGGCGTTTTGGAGGGAGTCGAGTTCGCCTTTGGCTTCAAAGGCTGCCAGGCAGACGAGCGACTGCTGGCGGGGATCAAGTGATTGCATAGCGTTTTGTGCTTTAACGGTTGCGGGAAGGAGAAGCAGTATGCAGCCCCACGTCGCAAGTTTCAGTTTCAAACAGGAATAGGACATCGCATTTCGTTGTTAGGGGTTACGCTGCAAAATTACGGCGTTCGCGCGAAGGCCATACTACCCGTATTGCGGATTGAGTTACACATTTTACTGCACACCAATGTTTCCGCTTCCTCTCCCCTAAATGTTAAAAAGCGAAGGCCATTTTGGGGGCTCCCGAAGGAGTGAAATAGAAAACGCAAGGCAGTTTTCAGCAGCTTTTTCCAAGAAATTCTGCACGCCAAGGCACGCCGTAAAAATTCCCCTTAGCCCCAAAACGTTGGGCTGCCTTGGAATTTTTCGTAGAAGCCTTGGAGTGGACACGAAAAAGGGGGCTCAAAATGCGGCAACAAGGCCGCATTTTAGACATCCGGACCAAACTATTCATTTATTATAAACAACATCGCTTAAAACTAAATCACCCCGTTCGCTGAGATTGGCGTATTTTCGGGCAAGCGGAGAGGCGATGAATTCTACGCGATTCTCCATGTTAACGAGGCGCGGCGTTTTTGACAAATGTTTCACTTTCGCGCATAAATACTCTGGTGGGGGAAAGCGATGAGGCGAAGCGCATGGGGGTCAAGACTCCAGTCTTGACTGTTGAGCGCGAAGGTAACAAAGCGAAGCACGAAAAACAATCCGTGACTGCGTGTAGAACAGTCAAGACAGGAGTCTTGACCCCCATGCGCTTCGCACCAACGTTTACCACCACCTAATTAGTTACACTTCCTCGATGCAGCATCTGGCTTCTATTTATAACACCTTTGCATTGCATAAGCCTATACATAAGGGCATGGTTTCTCCACCTCACGGATTTTACGTAATTTTGTGGGTAAGAAAGGCAAGCTATTCCATTTATAGCAATGAAGAAAACGACCTTGCGCTATGCCCACAAGCATCACTCGAGCTTCTTCCCCATCCCCCAAACGCTTGCCACTTTTTTGAAGTCAATGGCTCCCAACAAGAAAAAACAACAAATAGAACTGCTCGCCCCCGCACGCAACGCCGAATGCGGACGCGAAGCCATACTCCACGGAGCAGACGCCGTGTACATCGGCGGCCCCAGTTTCGGCGCACGTTCTGCCGCAGGCAACTCCGTAGACGACATAGCCGCCCTCTGCCGCTTTGCGCATACATTCGGTGCACGCATCTACGTGACGCTCAACACCATTCTGTGGGACGAAGAACTCGCCGCCGCAGAGAAACTCGTGTGGCAACTCTACCGCGCCGGCGTGGACGCGCTCATCGTGCAGGACCTGAGCTTGCTGAAGATGGACCTCCCGCCCATAGCCCTCCATGCCTCCACGCAGATGGACAACTGCACGCCCGAAAAAGCCGAATGGCTCGAGGCGGCAGGCTTCCGGCAGATTGTGTTGGCACGCGAAACGTCGCTCGACGACACTCGGCGCATCAGCCAAGCGGTGAAAGTGCCACTCGAAGCCTTCGTCCATGGTGCCCTTTGTGTGAGCTACAGCGGACGGTGCTATGCCTCGCAGCATTGCTTCGGACGCTCCGCCAACCGCGGACGCTGCGCACAGTTTTGCCGTCTGGCATTTGACCTCATCGACGGAGAGGGGCACACGCTCGTGAAGAACCGCCATCTGCTCTCGCTTCGCGACATGAACCGCACCGAAGCGCTTGAAGAGATGATGGACGCCGGCGTGCGCTCGTTCAAAATAGAGGGACGACTGAAGGACACGGACTACGTGAAGAACGTGACGGCATGGTACCGCACGCAAATCGACGCCGTGCTGGCACGAAGAGCCGACGCTTACGAGCGTGCCTCTTACGGCCGCTCCGAACTTTCCTTCACGCCCGATGCCGACCGCTCGTTCAACCGCGAGTTTACCGACTATTTTCTCCACGGACGCACGGCGGCGCCCATCCATTGCTTTGCCACGCCCAAAGCCATCGGCCCGCAAGTGGGCACAGTGCAGAGCGCCGGCCGCCACGACTTCCTCTTCGCCCCCTCTCCCTCGCTCAGCGCACCGGTAAGCGCCGGCGACGGACTCTGTTTCCTCGACGAGGAAGGCACGCTGCAGGGTTTCCGCGTGAACCGCACCGAGGGCAACCGAATTTTCCCCGCCACCATGCCACGCCTCAAGCGCGGCACGGCGCTCCACCGCAGTCTCGACTACGCATTCACGAAGGCACTGGCAAAGCCCACCGCCCGACGCACGCTCGCCACGGACATCACGCTGCGCGAAGTGGCCGACGGCTACACGCTCACCATGGCCGACGAAAGCGGAGCGCACGTGACGCTGCGTTTCGACCATCCGCACGAAGCGGCACGCTCGCCGCAGCAAGCGGCCATAGAACGCCAGCTCACGAAACTCGGCGACACGCCGTTCCGCGCCGCAAACGTCACGATAGAAACGGAAGGCGAACGATTTATTCCGGCTTCGGCGCTCACCGACTGGCGACGCAAAGCCTGCCAGGCCTTGGAGCAGAACCACCAGACGGCCTACGTGGCGGACCGCGCCGGGGTAATCAACCACGAACGCCTTCAACAGCTCACCCCCGACGACATTCCCTTCACCGCCAACGTGGCAAACGCCCAAGCCCGCCGTTTCTACCTCGAACACGGAGCGAAAACGGTGGCTCCGGCATTCGAGATAGAAGAGCCACGGGGCGAAACCACCATCATGACGTGCCGCCACTGCATACGCCACGCCATGGGCATCTGCCTGAAGAAAACGAAAGACGGCCCCAAGCAACTCGCCCTCCGGCTGCCCGACGGACGCACCTTCCCCCTCCGCTTCGACTGCCGACGCTGCGAAATGCAGGTAATGAAATAAACATTTGCATTTTAAGGGAGCGCACGGAAGCGCCAGCGCATGGGGGTCAAGACTCCAGTCTTGACAGCTCTACACGGCCATTCAAAAGCGAAGCCACGCAAAAGCATCCGCGTGGATGCGCTTATCAGTCAAGACGTAGTCTTTTCCCCCATGCGCGTTGCACACAAAATCACTCAAGTTATTCTTTGAACGTTACCAAGCGGCGCTCTTCCGTTTAAGTGAATTTCAAAAAATAACTTGCGCAGTTTTTCAATTGGAAAAATGCGCCAACGACGGGCTGAAAGCCCAACCTGCGCCTAGCCCAGGGCAACGCCCTGGGTTCCATCGTGAGTAGCAACGCGCCCTGAAAGGGCAAAAGCGTTAATATCATATGGTTT
>CAVJJO010000136.1:0-5635 GCA_963649665.1 Bacteroidaceae bacterium
CCTTGGAATTTTTACGGCGTGCCTTGGAATTTTTACGGCGTGCCTTGGAATTTTCGCACCATGCCTTCGCGTGAAACGAACATGAGCCAAAGCCCATTTTTGTGAACACCACCCCGCCCATTTCAAAAGTTTTCATCTACCTTTGCAAGACAAAGGCCCGAACAGGAGGAGAGTCTTTACAGACGTTCTTCCTCGTTGCGCCCGAAGAAACGCCATGCGCTCCCCTGGCGCAAGTCTGCAATCATTAGCTATCTATTCAATCCCCAACGCATTGACACGCACCGCCAACCACATATTCTCCGCCCTCGCCGCGCTCCTCTTTGTCGTGCTCCTCGCAGCGTGCGGCAACGTGGATCGTACCATAAGGCAAGGCGATGCCGCCATGCACTTGGGCGAATATGCCGAAGCCGCGGGGCAGTACCGCCGTGCCTACTCCCGCATACCCGCCAAGGAACAAAAGAAACGTGGCGAGGTGGCCTATAAAATGGGTACCGCCTACGCGCGTTATGCCAACACGGCACGCGCCGTCAGCGCATTCCGCAATGCCGTGCGCTACCACCACACCGACTCGCTCACCTATTTCCAGCTCGGCGAAGTGCTCCGCATGCAGGGCGACTACAAAGGCGCAGCCGAAGCCTACCAGCTCTATCTCGACTCCGTGCCCGACTCCGAACCTGCCCTTCGCGCCCTCGCCTCGTGTCGTACCGCTCCGCAGGCGCGCAAGGAAGAGTCTGCCTACACCGTGCGCGACGCACGCGCCTTCAACGGCACACGTTCCGACTATTCACCCGCCTATATGGGTATTGAAGCCCAGCAACTCTACTTCAGTTCCACCCGCCAACAGGCTACGGGAAGCGAACTTAGCGGCATCACCGGCATGAAGCCCGGCGACATCTTCTGTGTGAAGAAAGACGAGAAAGGAAAATGGAAAGCCGTGGAACAGGTCGACGGTGTGAACACCGACTACGACGAAGGCACACCTGCTTTCACGCAGGACGGCCGCACGATGTATCTCACCGTGTGCCGCACCGACCCCAACTATCCCCGTATGGCGGAGATATGGAAGGCCGAACGCTCCGACGCCAAGTGGGGCAAACCCTCGCAGGTGAAGATAACCTCCGACACCCTCTCGTCCTATGCCCATCCTGCCGTATCGCCCGACGGCCGCTGGCTCTACTTCGTGAGCGACATGCCCGGCGGGCAAGGCGGACTCGACATTTGGCGCGTGGCATTGGGCGGTTCGCACGGACTGGGCGCGGTGGAAAACCTCGGTCCGTCCATCAACACGCAGGGTAACGAAGAGTTTCCCGCCTTCCGTCCCGACGGCGAACTCTACTTCTCCTCCGACGGCCGCGCCGACGGCTTCGGCGGTCTCGACCTCTACCGCGCCGTGGAGGACACCGTGAAGCAAGAGTGGACCGTGCGCCACTTGCCCGCACCCATGAACTCCTCCTACGACGACTTCGGCATCACCTTCGAAGGTCTCCACAACCGCGGCTACTTCAGTTCCAACCGCAGCACCGGCGGTCGCGGGTGGGACAAGCTCTTTGAGTTCTCCTACCCCGAAGTGCTCCAGACCGTAAAAGGCTGGGTGTATGAGCAGGACGGCTACGAACTCCCCAAAGCACAAGTGTATATGGTGGGAAGCGACGGCACGAACGAGCGTGTAAGCGTGCTCTCCGACGGCTCCTTCGAGAAGCCCCTCAAACCCGGCGTGAGCTACCTCTTCCTCGCCACCTGCGAAGGCTATCTCAACGTGCGCAACGACCTCAAGGCCGACACCACCGAAGTGGAAAAGCAGCACGTGCTGCAGTTTCCCCTCCCGTCGGTCAATGTGCCCGTGCTCGTAAGAAACGTGTTCTACGAATTCGACAAGGCCGACCTCACCGCATCCTCCTGCACCGCCCTCGACCGCCTCGTGAAGATGCTTGAGGAGAACCCCAACGTGACCATAGAAATGGCAGCCCACTGCGACTACCGCGGCAACGACGACTACAACCTCCGTCTGAGTCAGAAGCGTGCCGAAAGCGTGGTGAAATACCTTACCGACCACGGCATAGCCGCCGACCGCCTCACCGCAAAGGGTTATGGCGAAACGCGCCCGAAGGTGGTCAACAAGAAACTCCTCGAGAACTATCCCTTCCTCCACGAAGGCGACACGCTCAGCCTATCCTACATACTCAAGCTCCCCGTCGAGCAGCAGGAAATCTGCAACGCCCTCAACCGCCGCACGGAATTCCGCGTGCTCAGCACCACCTACGGCCTCTTCGACGCCAACGGCAACCTCAAGCCCGAAAGCCTCCGCCGCCCCCAGCGCACCTCCGACGACGAGGACGAATACGTGCCCGTAGACGAGTTCTGAAGCCGCTCAAAAGCCTCCGTGAGGCCAAACCCAAGCCCATAATCAACCCAAATGATTGTATATAACTTTCTCGTCCACTTCGGACGCTACCTCATGCTCATGGGACGCACCTTCTCGCGCCCTGAGCGAATGCGCATGTTTCTCAAGCAGTATCTCAAGGAAATGTCGCAGCTCGGCGTCGACTCCATCGGCATCGTGCTCCTCATCTCCTTCTTCATCGGCGCCGTCATCTGCATACAGATCAAGCTCAACATACAGAGCGCCTGGATGCCCAACTGGGTGAGCGGCTACGTCACGCGCGAAATCATGCTCCTCGAGTTCTCCTCCAGCATTATGTGTCTGATTCTCTCCGGAAAGGTCGGCTCGAACATCGCCTCCGAACTCGGCACCATGAGAACCACGCAGCAAATCGACGCCCTGGAGATAATGGGCGTGAATCCCGCGTCGTATCTCATACTGCCCAAGATAGTCGGACTCGTCACCATCATGCCCATCCTCGTGGCGTTCAGCACGTTCAGCGGAATCATCGGCGCCTATGCCACCGCCTACGTGGGTCACATCATCACCCCCAGCGATCTCACCGCCGGTCTGCAGCACGACTTCACGCAGTGGTTCTACTGGATGGGCACCATCAAGTCGCTCTTCTTCGCCTTCATCATAGCCAGCGTAAGTTCCTACTACGGCTACACCGTGGAAGGCGGAAGCATAGAAGTGGGCAAGGCAAGCACGAACGCCGTGGTGTCATGCTCCATGCTCATTCTCTTCTCCGACCTCTTCCTAACGCAACTCCTCTCATGATAGAAATAAACGACCTCCATAAAGCCTTCGACGATCGCGAAGTGCTGAAGGGCATCACGTCCACCTTTGAGAACGGCAAGACCAATCTCATCATAGGTCAGAGCGGTTCGGGAAAGACCGTGCTCATGAAGTGCATCGTGGGACTCCTCAACCCCACGTCGGGCACCGTGGCCTACGACGGCCGCAACTTCGTGGCGATGACCAAGCGCGAGCGGGCACTCCTCCGCCGCGAGATGGGCATGATATTCCAGAGCGCCGCGCTCTTCGACTCCATGTCGGTGCTTGAGAACGTGATGTTTCCCCTCGACATGTTCTCCAACGACTCTTACAAGGAACGCGTGCGCCGCGCTCAGTTCTGCCTCGACCGCGTAAACCTCTCCGCTGCCGGCGCCAAATATCCCGGCGAAATATCCGGCGGCATGCAGAAGCGCGTGGCCATAGCGCGCGCCATCGCCCTCAAACCTAAATATCTCTTCTGCGACGAACCCAACTCCGGACTCGACCCCAAGACGTCGCTCGTCATCGATGAGCTCATCCATGAACTCACGCAGGAGTACAACACCACCACCATCATCAACACCCACGACATGAACTCCGTGATGGGCATCGGTGAACACATCCTCTATATCTACGAAGGCAACCGCGAATGGGAGGGCACGAAGGACGAAGTGGTAAACTCTTCCAACGAACGCCTCAACAGCTTTATCTTCGCCTCCGACCTCTTCCGAAAAGTGAAGGAAGCGGAACTCGAAAACCAAAACGCATAGGGTACCCTTATGGCGATTCTCTGCGGAACTTAAACGGACTGACTCCGTTTGTGCTTCCGCTCGCAAATGCTGCTTGAATAAGAGTTTAAGTTGTTTGTTTTACGCTTACTATACTCCCATGTACTACATATCAAAAAGAATAGAAATAGCCTTTGCTCACCAGCTGAACCTCACCTACGAGAGCAAATGCCAACGCCTGCACGGCCACAATGGAATAGTCACCGTGTACTGCTGCGCTGAAGAGCTTGACGAGAACGGCATGGTGGCCGACTTCAGTCACGTGAAGCGAAACATCGAAGAACGTCTCGACCACCGCTGCCTTAACGAACTCTTCGACTTCAACCCCACGGCGGAAAACCTCGCCCGCTGGATTTGCGAACAAGTGCCCCATTGCTATAAGGTGACCTTTCAGGAGTCGGAAGGAAACATTGCCGCCTACGTGAAGCCCGGCTTTGAAAACGTAAACTTCTGACGGGCGATGAGAGTAAACGAAATATTCTACTCCCTTCAGGGTGAAGGCTTCTTCACGGGTACACCCTCCGTGTTCGTCCGCCTCTCCGGCTGCAACCTCAAATGTCCCTTCTGCGACACACTCCACGAAACCTTTCGCGAAATGAGCGAAGAGGAAATAGTGGAAGCCGTAGTGCGCCATCCCGCCCGCCACGTGGTGGTAACGGGAGGTGAACCCTCGCTGCAGCTCACCCCCTCGCTGGTGGAAAAGCTCCACGCCGCAGGACGTTTCGTGGCAGTGGAAACCAACGGCACGCGCCCCTTGCCCGACAACGTGGACTGGATAACGCTCTCCCCCAAAGACGCCTTCCTTTCCGCCTCTCCCGCCATGCAGACAGCCTCGCGGCCCGTGCTGGAGCGTGCCGATGAACTCAAGCTCGTCTTCGACGGACGCGAAGTTTCCGCCTACAACCACATTGCCGTAGCGCACCGCTTCCTCCAGCCCTGCGACACGGGCGATGCCTCCCGTAACCGCCTCTTGCTCAAGCAAACCATCGATTACTGCATGGCGCATCCCCAGTGGCGGCTCTCCCTTCAGACCCACAAAATTTGCGATATCCAATAAAAAACTTCGCAAAGCGCTTGGCGCAATGCTGAGAAAGTTATACCTTTGCAACCGCAAATGAGAGGATAACCTTACATTTGCATTGGAAGTAAATTCACTGTTGCCGAAATAGCTCAGTTGGTAGAGCAATTCATTCGTAATGAATAGGTCGCCGGTTCGAGTCCGGCTTTCGGCTCAAAAGCAGACTGCACGTGAGTGTCGTCTGCTTTTTGATTATATACGCCTCTGATGTTGTTGGCCGGTAATCGCTTAGTTCGTTGCAAGCGTAAGTGTACGTTCACTTCGCAATTTGACATTTAGAAATGTGCAAAAATGAATTTGCGCAATAGTGGTGCGAAGCGCATGGCGCATTTTCCATCGGCACATGGGGGTGACGTTTCCAAAACGTCACGCTTTTTCGCGACAGTTCAAAGCGAAGCTGCGAAAAAGCCTCCGTGAGGCCGCTTAACTGTCAAGGCTGGAGTCTTGACCTCCATGCGCTCTCGCCTTCACTCCCTTATTCAAGTTTCTGATTTAGGGGAAAACGGCCTGAAGGGCCAAAAGCGCCTAGCCCAGGGCAGCGCCCTGGGTATCGATTACCAGCGACTTTGCGCCCTGAAAGGGCAAAAGCGTGTGATGTATAGTAACGCTTTT
>CAVJJO010000137.1:0-5466 GCA_963649665.1 Bacteroidaceae bacterium
CCGTGACCCCATGCGTGACAGGCATGTATTCTAACCAGCTGAACTAACGCACCTTTAGGGGTTGCAATGTCTCTTTGCAGAGGTTTGTTTCTCAATTGCGAGTGCAAAGTTACGACTTTCTTTGGAACCTCCAAATTCTTCGCGCACTTTTTTACAAGATTTTCTGCAAAAGGTGTGCGCTTTCGTATTTTCCGTGTGTGAAATGCCAGTGGGGTAGTGTGGCGGTTTGCTCGTATCCAGCCTGCAAGAAGAAGCGCATGGCGGCTTCGTTGCTTTCTGCCACGTAGGCGTAGAGCATGTGGAGACGCAGGCGGTTGGCGGCGATGCGTTCAATGAGGGAGAGCGCACGCGAACCGAGGTTTCGGTTGCGGAAGTCTTTGTGGAGGGCAATGCCTACTTCCGCCCGGCTGTTGAGCGTGGAGATGTTGAGGAGTTCAATGAGTCCGGCGGACTGCGGTGCGGTGTCGGTGGCGTTGGTTTCGATGACCATGCGCAGTTCGCCGCATTGGGCTACGGGGCGCAGGCTGTTGAGATATTCGCGGAGAACGTGTCGGGAGTAGGGTGCGTCGCTGTCGGAGCATTCCCAGAGTTCGGGCGAGTTCTCCATGAGGTAGATGAAGTCGAGGTCTTCGGGTTCAATGGGGCGTAGGCGCATTGTGTGTGCGTGGTTGGTGGGGGAGGGGATGTGTGTGGTGCGGTCAGTCGTCGAGGGTGTAGACGCTGCTTCCGGTGATGAGCGTGCCGTTGCTGGCGCAGAAGGTGCCGATGTGGCTGCCGCTCGCGTTGTGGTACTCGAATATGTTGAGGATGCGTTCGGTGGTA
Source organism: Bacteroidaceae bacterium (assembly GCA_963649665.1). GTDB lineage: Bacteria > Bacteroidota > Bacteroidia > Bacteroidales > Bacteroidaceae > Alloprevotella. Next base: position 823 of record CAVJJO010000137.1, read on the forward strand.
AAGTCGGCGGTGTCGTATACGATGTGCACGTATTTGCTTTTCTCTGCGCCGGGCGTTTCGAAGTAGCCGTAGGGCATGTCGCCCTGGTCGGTGTCGATGCAGTCGATGTCGAGGCCGTAGTCTTCGGCAAGCTGGCTAATGGCTTCGGCGGCGTGTCCGAGGTAGAGCATGCGCTGGTTCTTGTGGAAGGCGCGCGGGTAGAGGAATTTGCGGAGCGAGAGGAGTTGCTGTGCAAGAAGCGAGAGCAGGGCGCTGAGCACGATGGCGCTCTTCACGATGAGCGAGAAGGCGAAGGTGTAGTGCTGGTAGTGCTTGCGGAAGAAGATGAACATGGCTTCGTAGAACACGTGCACGTAGTGGAAGGAGTTTTTGCGTGTGCTTTCGCCTTTGTAGTGGAGAATGGTGACGGGCGCGTAGTAGTTCTGGTGTCCGCTTTTGAGTATGCGGAAGGAGAGGTCGATGTCCTCGCCGTACATGAAGAAGTCTTCGTCGAAGTTTCCCGTGTGTTTCAGCACGTCGGAGGGGATGAGCATGAATGCGCCCGAAACGATGTCGACGGGTGCCACTTGCTCTTTGCTGATGTTGCGCATGTAGTAGCGTCCGAAGAGGCGGGAGGTGGGGAAGAGGCGGTTGAGTCCGCTCATTTTGCAGAATGCCGTCCAGGGCGATGGCACACCGCGTCTCGACTCGGGTGCGAAGCGTCCGTTGGTGTGGAGCATTTTCACTCCGAGGGCACCGAGGTCGTCATGGCGCTCGGCTTCGGCGAAGGCGTCGCGGAGGGTGTGTTCGGTGAGCAGGGTGTCGGGGTTGAGGAAGAGGATGTATTTCCCTTTGGCTTGCCTTACGGCCTGGTTGTTGGCGCGTCCGAAGCCCACGTTGCGCTTGTTGGCTATGATGTGGACGTTGGGGAAGGTTTTTTGCGGGAAACGCTGGCGAAGGAAGCTCACGGTGTTGTCCTTCGAACTGTTGTCCACCACGAACACTTCGATGTCCTTGAGGTCCATTCCTTCTGTGCGGAAGATGGAATGGAGACATTGCTCGATGTAGTATTTTACGTTGTAGCTGACAATGATGATGGATATATTCTTCATAGTGTGCTTGGCTGCCGTGTGGTGAGAGAGGCACGCGTCAGTTCACTTCGCCTTGCTTGGGCCAGCAGAAGATGAATGCCGCAAGGGTGATGAGCAGCGCGTAGAGGGCTGAGGAGGAGAAGGTGCCGTAGTAGAGCAGGAGGTTTGCCAGAATGGCTGCGCCGAGAATGGAGGTGCGCAGCACGTTCCACCGCGTGGACTTTTCGGGGTGTGCCTTGAGCGTTTCTTTCACGTGGCGGAAGGCGAAAAGGCGGAGTGCTCCCCATGTGCAACCGAGGGTGAGCACGGTGCACACCATGCCGGCGGCATAGGATGCGGAGGGCGACTGGGGGATGAAACCTGCGGAAAGCAGTTCGCTTTCGAATGCGGCGGCGAGGAGTGCTGCGAAGCACCATACTCCTATATAATATAAACGTGCAGTTTTGAGATTTTGCATATCGTGGGGTGTAAAAAAGTTTTTTGCGGTGCGGGCGTTAGCGTTTGGCAAGCGTTGAAAGATGGCATGAACATCTATCTCAAGCTATTCTATGCTTATCGCCGTAGCGGCGTGCGTCCGAGGAGCGACTGTCCGAGGGTGACTTCGTCGGTGTATTCGAGGTCGTCGCCGATGCTCACGCCGCGTGCAAGCACGGTGAGGCGCACGGGGCTGTCGGTGAGTTTTCGGGAGATGTAGAAGTTTGTGGTGTCGCCTTCCATCGTGGGGTTGAGGGCGAGGATCACTTCCTTTACTTCGCCTTCGGCAATGCGGCTGAAGAGGGAGTTGAGCTCTATGTCGTTCGGCCCCACGCCGTCCATGGGGGAGATGACGCCGCCCAGCACGTGGTAGAGTCCGCGGTACTGTCCGGTGTTTTCAATGGACATCACGCTGTGGATGTTTTCCACCACGCAGATGGTGGTGCGGTCGCGGTGGTGGTCGGCGCAGATGTCGCACACTTCGGTGTCGGATATGTTGTGGCACACGCGGCAGTGCTTCACGTCGTCGCGCAGATGGGTGAGGCTGTCGCTGAATGCGTGCACGGTCTCCGCCTTCTGGTTGAGCAGATAGAGGGCGAAGCGAAGTGCCGTTTTGCGTCCCACACCGGGAAGGCGCGTGAGTTCCTGCACGGCGTGTTCAAGGAGTTTGGAAGGATATTGTTCGTTGAGCATGTGCGGTGGGTCCGTAGCGTGATTGGAGGAAACTGCGGAACAATCGGCAAAATTAGCCAAATAGTTTAGAACTCGCCCCGCACGCATTGAAAATAGCACGGCGGAGCCACAAAGCGAAGCTTGCTGACAAAACAATGACAAAATTGTTGTATTTTTGCCCGATATATTCCCCTTTTGTGCGGAATATTGCAAACGTTAGAGAATCTCCGAGCAATGAAGAAACGCATAGTATATCTCGTAAACCCCATATCCGGCACGCAGCGCAAGCAAGGCATAGCCCGTCTTGCTGAAGAGCTGACGAACAAGGACCTCTACGACGTGGAGGTCCACTACACCGCTTATGCGGGGCACGCTTCGGTGCTTGCCACCGATGCGGTGGAGCACGGCGTGGACGTGGTGGTGGCCGTAGGCGGCGACGGCACGGTCAACGAGGTGGCGCGTGCGTTAGTCCACACTCCTGCGGCGCTTGCCGTGGTGCCGTGCGGTTCGGGCAACGGACTCGCACGCCATCTCCACATCCCCCTCAATGTGCGCGAAGCCATCGGCATCATCAACGCGGGCAACGTGAAACCGCTCGACTACGGCACCATCAACGACCGTCCCTTCTTCTGCACCTGCGGTGTAGGCTTCGATGCCTTCGTGAGCCAGAAGTTTGCCGAGAGTGGCCGCCGCGGACTCGTCACCTATGTGGAGAACACGCTGCGCGAGGGACTGCTCTACAAGCCGCAGACCTACACCATAGAGAGCGACACCAGCACGGAAGAGTGCAAGGCGTTTCTCATAGCCTGCGCCAACGCCTCGCAGTATGGCAACGACGCCTTCATTGCCCCCCATGCCAGCATGAGCGACGGACTCTTCGACGTGGTGGTGATGGAACCTTTCAATGCCATCGAAGCGCCGCAGGTGGCTTTGCAGCTCTTCAAGGGCACACTTCCGAAGAACAGCCATGTGAAAACGTTTCAGGCAAGCCGCATTGTCATCCACCGCGACAGCGAAGGGGCTGCCCACTGCGACGGCGACCCCTTCTTCACGGGGCGCGACATAGAGATTGCCATGCAGCACAAGTCGCTCAATGTGGTGGTCAACGCCAATGCCGACTCTGAGGGGTTGCCGAAGGGCAAGAACCTCTTTCAGCTACTGCCGGACTTCTTCCAAGAATGGCGCGTCATTCCCGAGGCCCTGCTGCAGCGCACCGGTGCCGACATCAGGCGCCTCAACCAGAACCTGCTGGGACGCATCAAGGGAAAATGATGCCGTGTAAAGCGTGACATTTGCAGCAGCCCATGGGGGTGACGTTTCCAAAACGTCACGCTCTACACGGCCTCACGGAGGCTTCTGCGTGGCTGCGCTTGAGGCGCAGCGCATGGAGGTCAAGACTCCAGTCTTGACTGATAAGCGCGGATGTGAAAAAGCGAAGCACGAAAAACAGTCCGTGACTGCGTGTAGAGCGTGACATTTGCAGCTCCCATGGGGGTGACGTTTCCAAAACGTCACGCTCTACACGTACACATACGCACGAACGTTATAATATATATATGTGGTATACCATGCGCTTCGCACCAACGCTTCTACCCACCTGAGTAGTTGCCTGAAATGCTAACGACTACAAAGAATTATCCTTAGGCCCAACACGTTGGGCTTAAGGATAATTTGATTTTGCTGCGGTGCGTTTCGCACGGCCCTTTGGTTTGCTATGTAGAACTGTGACGTTTTGAAAACGTCACCCCCATGGAAGGCGAAGCCACGCAAAACAGTCCGTGACTGCGTGTAGAGCGTCAAGACAGGAGTCTTGACCTCCATGCGCTTCGCACCCCTACAGCGCAAGTACTATTGCCGTCGCTACACCGTGCCTTGGAATTTTTACGGCGTGCCTTGGAATTTTTACAGCGTGCCTTGGAATTTTTACGGCGTGCCTTTGTCGTAAACAATTCATGCAGGAGTTTGGAACGTTACTCTGAGGATTTTAAAAACGACAAAAGAGGCAAAGAGGAGCAATAAGGGGCGCTTTCCGAACAAGTTCCTCATATGAGAAAGGTTTTCTCTTATAGTCTTTATTGTCGTAATTATCATTATTTTTGTAACAGAAAATAATGGTTGGAATGATGAAACAAAAAGTACCGAAATCATGGAGTGCGACAAGACCTTGCTCGACATCACTTGCATTAAGCAGGCCGACGACACCGAAGACTTTCCCGTCAGCCAGTTGATGCAGAACATACGTGAACAGAGACAAAGTATAAGATAGGCACTGAGCCAACCGTAGAAGTCGTAGCATGCGACAACTGAGGAATAAAGGAATGGAAAAGAAACAGATAACTATACAAGAAAAGCAATTTGCAGAGGTGGTGGACATGATTGTTCAGCACCGGAGCCATGCGTCACAAGTAGTCAATGAAGACACTTTGCT
>CAVJJO010000138.1:0-5431 GCA_963649665.1 Bacteroidaceae bacterium
ACTCGGTATCCGCAAAAATGCCGACACCGCTCGCCTTGATGCGGTCAATCACTTCGTCGCGAAGCACACGTTCGGCAGGGGTGACGGGCGCGTTGGACTGCTGCGACTGCGCTCTAGACTCGCGCACATCGGTCTCGCCGTTGCCTTCGTAGGGCATACGGCCATCGTAGGCTTCGGTCAAAGCCTTATTTGTAATGCTTGCCATAAGGCGGGCATCGTCCGTAATGTAGTTGATGGGGCGATTCTGCTTGACCACGTTTTCAATGAAATCGCCAATGATGTCACCGTACCCAGTTGATTCGGTAAGTGACTTGTAGTCCTGCACGTTGGTGTATCCGCCACGTTTTGCAAAGTCCGCGAGCTGCGTCATGGCATACTGCATAGGACTCATGTGCTTCCCGACTTCAGCCTTGTCGTACTCTTCACCGAAGATGATAGGCGCGTTTTCTTCGGTAATCAGCGGCATTCGTTCGTCAGCCTTGTCTATGTTGAATTCAACGGGATGTTGTTCCATTTCTGCACGGGCAGTCTCCTTGATGAGCTTTATGTAGTTGGGGTGTTCGGTTACGTCAATGAGATTGCCATCTGCATCGTGAACCTTTACACCCGCAAAGCGAGGCTTCACGCCATACTCTTCGCAGAGACGGAGATATGTCTCACGGTCGTTGTGGTGGCCGGGGATGACATATCTTCCCGTCTCGTTTTCGATGACCTTCTCGCCCGGTTCAAAGTGAGGATTGGCCAAGACTTTCTTGCCATCTTTTATTTCGTAGACATGCTTGGTGTGGAATGTATTGTCAAAGGTTTCTTCAATCCATTTTGCGGCTTCACCTTTGGACATTCCCTTCGTTTCCCTAGCATAGTCAATGCCTTTGCTCTTGAGCGCGTTTACCTTATCCGAAGAACTAAAGAGTTTTTCGTTCTGTGTGGCGGTGTAGTTCTGCCACTTGCGCATGTCGTACCACACGGCACGGGGAAGACCTGAAGCGTGGAATGGGATAATCATGTCAATCCAAGGACAATTGAGCGCAAACTCAAGCTGCGCATCGTTTGTGACCATCATCATCACGCCCGCATCGGGATATTTCTCGCGGAGTTGGCGAGCCACTTCCCAGTTGAAACCTTCCTGCTCGTTCATGATTACGGGCTTTCCGTTCTCGCCGCCGTAGGCTGCGATGGACATGTTGATACGCAATCCCGTTCCGCCAAAAATCTTTACGAAATCGGGGTTCTTGGTGTAGACCTGCCCCATCAGTCCGATGGCGGACATGTGGGCAAGCACTTGGAAATAGTCTTCCACATAATCAATTCGGAAATCGTTGTTGGAATGAATACGCAAGCCACCGATGGAATTGAGCGCAGTTAATTGTTCGGGCTTTAGATAGCGCAGTTCATCGGTGTACGGCATATATTTGCTGACATTCTTTGCACTTGAAGACGATTTGGCATATTTGGTTGCTTCGTTCCAAAGGCTCAAAGGACGGAAGATGTTTCGTGTATCGCAGTCGTAGGCTGCATCCTTGTCGAAGTGGGTATGCTCCACCTTGTGAACTTTGTCGTAAATCCAGTCTTCGCAGATGGATTTGATTTCCCCTTTTGCAAATGTTGCATCGGCAGCGTCGAGGTCGGTATATTGTGATATGCGTTCAACGACGGTATTGGCGAGGGAATCCACACCTTTCTTCTCGCTGATTATACCTTCTCCACCCAACTTGTCAAGCAAGAGAAGTACGTAGCTTCTGGCTTCGTTGTACTGTTTGTAGAGTTCCGGCAAAGAGGGGTTGTATGTATCTCCACTTTCTCGGCGTTGTACCCAACTGTCGAGTCTCGTTCTTGCGGCTTTGGTGAGTTTGCTTGGGTCTTTTGCTGTAGGCTTCCGCTGACCGTACATCACGCTCTCCCTTTCTTCGGCGGTTTGGGCATTGTACACGCCGTTGCGTGCGTTCATGAATGTATGCAGTGAATCCTTGAGAGCTTGCCGCTTGTTTTCCACATAGCAGTAGACACAAGGAATCTCAAGACCATAGGCGCGCAAGTGTTCGTTCAACTGCACGGACTCCTTGAGCGTAAGAGGACGGCCAAGTCTTCTTTCCGCTTCTTCTACGCAGGCAAGGTTTGCGAACGAGCGCGGACAACTGGTATCCACGTCAAATGTAAAGCCGTAGATGTCCTCTTGCTTGCGGATGGGAGAATTGCCAAGAGAGGTTTTTCCTCCGCCTTCCATCTTGTCGGCATACTTGTCGATGAGACTCGTTACTTCGTCTTGAATGGCCATGCGCGTAGACCATTTCTCTAAGGCTTTCGCAGTATCTTCGCGGGCATTTTCGAGGGATTTGTAGTAGACGATGGTGTAGGGCAAGGTGCGCCTTGAATACTTTGTGGCGGCATCGTCAAATTCCCCGCGTTCGTTGGGAGTCTTGTAACCAGTCTTGTACTTGAATTTCTTGGCAATATCGGACATAATTCCGCCGCCCGACCATCCAAGGCCGAGTTCTTCCAATGCGCTTCGTGTCTGGTCACGCAACACTTTGTTGGCCTCAACGGCATCGGCATAAGCCGATTCGATGATGCGCTTCACGTTCTCAAGACGTTTCTCGTCTTCGCTCTTGGGTGCGCCAATGCCAAGTGTGCGCTTGACAGTTTCAAGCATCTTGCTCACGATGTCGCGCAAGGCAGCGAGGGTCTTGTGCTTGAGACGCATGGCGAGGTCGGTAGCGAGTTCTTCACTGTTGATGTGTTCACCGATAATGTCACCTACCACTTCCTCGGCAAGCTGATGACCTTGCAGTCCGGCATCTGCATATTCAGCGCGTTTCCGCTCAATGCGTGCGCTGAAGTCTTCGGGCGAGACGAGCGAACGTGCCGCATCAAAAAGTTCGCTATAGGCTTCACGTGAAAGTTCACGCACGCGATGAAGCGTTTCGTGTCCGAAGGTTTCCATGAGCGGACGTTCCGAGCCTATACTCACGCATATGGTGCGGTTGCCTTCGGAATCCGTGAAAATCTTTCCGTTCTGCGAAATTCCGTCTACCCACAGCACATTGCAGCCGAGTGCTTCGGCTATGCTTTCCGCTACCGCCTTCTTGGGTGCGCCAATCTTGTCAACGACCACGGAATCGTCAACGGCATAGTCGGCAGTAGCCTTTGGCTTGTTCTCAGTAGAACGAGACTCGCGTTCGTTGGGATTGTCGGCAATTTTTTCGTTCAGATTTTGCGCTTGGGCAGAAGATTCCGTACCTTTGCCATATGTTTTGTCAGTGGTTCGCGCAGCTTGACCTTGATTGACTGGAGCTATAGCGTTTATGTCTCCGTCAGCTGACAATTCATCATAAGCCGTCAGAACCCAGTTCTTGTCGGCTATTTTTTTGCCCTTGTCCCTTACGTTCTTGCGTATGGTCACAAGTTTGCTTCCCTTTCTGAAAACTATCTTGTCTCCATTCTCAAAATCATTCTTGCCAGTCTTAATGATGTCATCTATTACATGTGCGGCTTCATCAATGTCTGAAAAGCTCTTTCCCTCACCAACATGCTTGCTGATGATATGGTCAAGTCCACTTCTTTTGTCACCCCATACCACGTCTATGTCACCGACACCGTCACGATGGAAAACGCCAAGCAAGTCTCCACTGCCATGAGAAGCTAAGAAATCGAATGCTTCTTTCGCCTTACCCTTGAACTTGTCGTAGATATCACCGAACATTCCTTTGCCAACGGGAGAAATCTCTTTCTTCACTCCTGCATACTCGCTGAAAGGCTTTGTCTTGCGGTGGCTTCCATCCATCCACTGACGGAACTTCTCTTCGGCCACGGGAGTCACGTCTATCCTGCGGCCGTCTTCCCAACCTTGTTCGTAGTTGGCAAGATAGTCGCGTTTGGCTTCCTCGGCAGAGTTGTAGCCGAGCATCACCTTATGTTCGTCAAACGAGCCATCGGGGTTGTACTGGTCAACGACAAACACTTGCCGTCCGTCCCAACCATCAATATCGTTGGAAAGGAACACGTCAATGTGGTCACCATCCACGCCTTCCGTGCCACGGAAGTAGCCGTAGGTGTTGTTCATTTTGCTCTCCCATGCCTTGCCGTCGGCATCAGTTCCACGGCGCACGCTTCCCTTGGGTTGTTCTATGGATATGTCGTAGGAACCAATGCGAACGTGTCCTTTGCGGTAGTTGCCGCTCTGCTTCTGCGCTTCGGTAGGATTGGTCTCCGTCTGCGCTTCGGCCTCAGCGACCTTTTCGCTCGGCTTCTTGGGCGCTTCTTCAGTCACCTCGGTGTCTTCGGTAGGTGCCACTTCGTTGGTGTTCGCGGAAGATTCTTGTTCATTCGCTTTACCTTCTTCTGCACGTCGTTCTGCTTCAGCCTTGCGCTTCTTCTCGGTGATAGCCACTTGGTTCCAGAAATCAATCTTCTGCTGAGCGGCACGCACGGCCTTGGTCTTCTCAACCATTTCGTTCGGTTCTTCGGCTTTGTCGAGTTCTTCGTTGGCGCGGTCAAGAGCTTTTTGAGCAGCCTTTGCTGCACGTTCGGCAATGGACGTGGCGGCAGACTCGTCACCGAGTTCCTCAACGAGCGAGTCGAAAGTATCTTCGGGCGTGGCTTGTTCGTAGAGCTTCTTGCCGTCTTCGCTGACGGGTATGCGCGATGTGGCAGAAGACTTTTGTTCCTCTGCCTTGGGCTGCTCAACGTTCTCTAGTGAACCCTCAGTTTCGGGCGTTACACCTCTCTTCAGATATATGGAAAATGCGTTGGCTTCCACTCTTGCCTGCTGCGCTATCTCCTCTTCCGAAATTTCGGCAATCCAACCCTTGTCAAGGTCTACGGCTTCAAGGTAGCCACGTTCATCCAATTTCCCATTCAGGAAGTCTGCGGTAGCTGCCGCATATCTGCGCATTTGCTTTTTCTCCTCAGTAGGAGAAGACGCGTATCGCTCATTAATCGCTTCGTCATTCACACTATAATGAGCATCATCGGGCGTGGCTTGTTCGTAGAGCTTCTTGCCGTCTTCGGGGGTAGCCATTGTTCCGGCTCCCGTTTGCGGAGCAGGAGCGGTTCCGCTTTCGTTGCGCATTTTCGCTTCTTCGCTTGGCTTCTTGGCTTCGCCCACTACGGCACGTCCGTCAGCCACAGCAGTGTCGAACTGTTGCTTCGTCCAAATGTAAGGCGTGTTGTCCTTGGCGCGAAGAACGTAGCCTTTCTCGCTTTCGGCTTCAACGGTGTAGTCGTTGCCGTTGATGGTCACCATGCGTCCCCTAATGCTTTCCGTTTCGGCAGACGTTCTTTCCGCTTCGCCCGTGGCTTCTTCCTTTGTGGGTTCTTCATTGATTAGTCGGTCAACGCCTTCCATCACGGACGCGGACGTAAACTCCCGGCTCTGTCCGTAAGTTTTTGTAAGTTTACCCTACACATTCTGCATGATTATCGTGCAGAATGT
>CAVJJO010000139.1:0-5315 GCA_963649665.1 Bacteroidaceae bacterium
ACACTACAAACTGCGAAGACAGACCCTTCGCCTCCATACGCTGCGCTATTTTAAATTCTCCCCTCCCCAATCAAAGCCTCTGCAAGGCATTCTTCCAAACAAGAACCCTATTCTCATGAAGTTTCACCTGTTCACATCGCTCCTGCTCACTACAGCCCTTGGCCTTGCCGCTTGTTCAAGCGACCAGGAAGCCATCAGCGACGGCAACACCTCGCCCCTGACGCGAGGCGGCTACCTCAAGCTGGCAGTCAACATGCCCGTGCAGAGCAGCACGCGTGCCCTCAACGACTCACTCGTCGACGGTAAGGACGAAGAATTCAAGGTGAACACTGCCAAACTTTTCCTCTTTACCGGAAACACCGAACAAGAAGCCGTGTTCCACTCGGCTTACAACCTCAACACCGACGCAGAAATCTATACCGACACTCCCAACCAAATCACCTGCGTCATTCCTGTAGAAAAAAACATACCCGAAAACATCACGGGTAACCGCATATACGCCGCCGTCGTGCTCAACGACAACGGCAACATCTACATCTCCGACGACAACCGCACTGCCGTGCTCTCCTTCCGCTCCGGCGAGGAGTTCAACTTCAAAGGCCATACGCTCAAAGAGATGCAGACCCTCTCCTTCGACACCAACGTGGAGCAAGCCACCTCCCAGGGCATCGTCATGATGAACGCTCCCCTCGCCACCGTGAAGGGAGGCCCCAACAAACCCACGGACGTAACCTACGTCACCTTCCCCGACGCCACCGACACCTTCTACTCCTCGCTGGAAGAGGCCAAGACGAAACCTTCCACCGAAGTGTTCGTGGAACGCCTCGTGGCGAAAGTCACCCTTCAGGGTACCTCCGGCACCATTGCCGACAACGCCATCGTGCAAACCGGTGCCGACGGCACAAGCAGCATCTCCACCGAAGCCCTCAAGTGGAAGGTGCTCGGATGGAAACTCGACATCACCAACCGCAAGTCGCACTTCGTGCGCAACACCGTGGACCACGCTTCGTGGGACGGTCTCAAGAGCAACGACCCCTCCGTGGCGAATCCCTACCGCTTCATCGGCACGGCTGCCGTAAAGAGCGGAATGGACACCCCCCTCTACCGCACCTACTGGGGAAAGGACCCCAACTACGACACCTACACCGACGACGACTTCAACCGCCTCGCCGCGGGCGACGTCATAGCCAACGGTTCGCTCGGCGACCAGTATCCCCAATACTGCATGGACAACACCTTCAACGTGGCTAACATGAACCAGGATCGCACCACGCGTGCCGTGGTGAAGGTGCAGATAGGCAATGGCGAGACGCTCTACACCATGCACTCCGACAACAACCACGTCTACAACGAAACCGCGCTCAAGGAGCATGTGAAGTTCCACATTGCCCAGTATGCGCCCGTCATCGCAAAGTGGACCGACCACTACGCCGGCAAGAGCGCACCCCATGCCGCGCCCACCACGTCCGACGTGGACTACACCTTCTACTACGCCCCCGAAGGCGAAGAGCATGCAGGCTACGTCACCGCCCTCATCGTGAAATACACCGAAGCCGACGGCACAGTCGCTGCCGACACCATAAAGAACACCAGCGACAACAAACTCTACCTCAACAACCAGCTCGGCATTGGCGGCGTGCTCCGCTACGTCAACGGCGTTTCCTACTACGGCGTGCGCATCAAGCACTTCGGCGACGAGTTCACGCCCTGGCGCGCCGGCGAAACGCCTGCCGTGACCACCGGCAAGATTTATCCCACCGAAAACGCCAACGGCAACTACCTCGGCCGCTACTCCGTGCTCCGCAACAACTGGTACGACATCAAGGTGACCGGCGTGCGCCAGATGGGTTCCACCATCATTCCCCCACCCTCGCCCAACATCCCCGACGACGAGTACTTCGAATACGTCGAAGTCACCGCCAAGGTGCGCAACTGGACACGACGCGACCAAGGAGCCGACTTATAGGCGCCAGCGCATGGAGGCAACGCGCATAGGGCGAAGCGCATGGAGGTCAAGACTCCAGTCTTGACTGCTCTACACGGCCTTTCAAAGCGCAGCCACGCAAATGCCTCCGTGAGGCCGTTTCCAAAACGTCACGCTCTACACGGCCCACATCAGCGCCAGCATTCCCTCGACAACAAAACAAGCTCAATATATCAGCACGCGGGTCCCCGCACCCGTCTGCACATTTCATACACCACTCCTATGAACCTCAGGAAATCAATCAACCGCATCGCCGCTTGCCTCGCCGTAGGCTCGCTCATGGCTTCCTGCTCACTCATCGAGGACGACTTGCCCGAGTGCGGACTTGACCTCTACTTCCGCTACGACTATAACCTCGAGCGCGCCAACATGTTCCCCGACCACATCGGCGGACTCCGCGCCTACGTCTACGACGAGAACGGTAAGTTCCTCACCTCGCAGAGCGAAACACGCACCGCAGGCAACAATCCCTTCAAGCGCGACGGCTACCACATGCACTTCGCCCTGCCCAAAGGCAAGTACCGCGTGGTGGCAGTAGCCTTCCAAAACGACTACGCCGCCACCCTCGCCACCCCCGGCGCCAAGCAGCGCTACACCGAACCCCAAGTGGGCGACGACATCTCCGCCCTCCGCATCGACCTCGACCACAGCGCCGCTGCCGATGCCGACGGACGCCATGCCGTGGACAACGTAGCGCCGCTCGACACACTTTGGTTCGGCATGAGCGGCAACGAACTCACCGCCAACTCCTACGTGGCAGTGCCCCAGGCACAGGTCATCGACCTCAAGGGCGACAAGGCTTCCTCGCGCGACACCATCTCCCTCGTGCGCGACACGAAGCAAATCAACGTCACCCTCCGCGACCTCGAGCAGCCCACCGAGATGGACGTCAACGACTACGACTTCCGCATCATCGACCGCAACAGTGCCATCCTCTACAACAACGCCGTAGACGAGAGCAAAACGCTCCTCTACACACCTTATAATACGTGGAACACCGAGGACCGCACCGTCACCACCTCCTCCGCCTCGCTCCTTGCCGACGGCGGCAGCGCAGCGGAAGGCATAGGCCGCATAGCCCACGCCGACTTCATGACCTCGCGCATCCTCTACCACGACAATGCCGCCGACGACGCCGTGCTCAGCGTGACGAACCGCGCCTCCAACGCCGAAGTAATCCGCGTGAACCTCGCAGACCTCCTCAGCCGCCTCCGCACCTCCGCCGACATCTACCGCTACACACCCCAGCAGTTCCTCGACCGCGGCTACGACTACAAACTCTCCTTCTTCCTCCAAGGAGACCGTTGGCTTTACGTCAACATAGAAATCTCTGTGCTCAACTGGAGCCTACGCTACCAGCGCGAGCAACTCTGATTCGCCCCCGCGGGCATCAATGCCCGCACCCCATAATCCTTTCTTGCCACGCATGAACAGTAGCGTGTGTTAAGAGAGAAGAGATGTAGATATAGAAGAGTACATTCAGCTATCCACGAGGCGATGCATTCCGCATCGCTCTCTTGGGTGCAACCCTTTCGGAAAAGAAAAAAGTAACACAACACCTTGATATGAAGCGTCTTACACTGTTTCGGCTTTCGTTTTTTGCCCTGCTCTGCTGCACGTTGGCTATCGCCTCTTGCAGCGATGCCGACGTACCTGCGAACGGCACGGACGGCGACGGCAGTGCAAACGGCAAGTACATAAGCATTAGCGTTTCGGCTGGCGCATCAGTAGCTTCGCGCGCCACGCTGCGCAATGGTACAGACACTCCCCCCAACGGCGGTGAGGACGGCGACGGCAACGAGAGCGGCAACGCCAACGAGAGCACCGTCAGCAAAGTGTCCATTCTCCTCTACCAGGCTCCCGAGGGCGTCACCATCCCCGAAGAAGGCGTAATCAACGTGGCTGAAGACGTGGCAGAGAAGATTCCCGTCACGGTATTTTGCTGGAACACTTATCTCAAGAGCGAAGGCGTCTACACCACAGGCTCTCGTGCCCTCAATACCAACATCGCCCTCGGCACCTACCGCATCGTGGTGGTGGCAAACACCGACCTCAGCGGCCTCAACGGACGTTCCCTCGCCTACGTGCGCAACTATGTGGTGGAGAAAGAACCCTTCGACCGCGGCAACACCGACTTCACCAGCGACAACTTCAATCCCTCCTCGTGTACCGACTTCCTCATGTCGTCCTACAAGGAGCAGACCCTCATCATCGGCAACGCCACAGGCCATTGCGGTTCGGGCACGCCAAGCGACCCTTATGTGGTGACCACCGGCGCCATAGAACTCGAACGCCTCGCCGCCCGCATCGACTACGCCACGAGCGTGACGAACGACGAGTCGTACATCGGCGATGCCCCCTGCGTGTGGAACGCTGCCGACGAGACTTACGACTATGCCGTGTGGCGTAAAGTGACGGTAACGGACGAAGACGGCACGTATGACGACTACGAACGCGTGGCGACTTTCAAACTCAAGTACGTCGTGCCCTTCAACCTCACCCAGCACGCTTACCTCTTCAAGCACACCACCACCGGCACCGACCTCACCACCTGCAACTACATGGGGCGCGAGACCGACGAGCCCCAAACTTCCGGCTCGTGGATTAAACACTACAACACCAACTACGTGCTCGACCCCTTCACCCTCAAGAAAGGTGACATCAACGCCAATTTCTCCAATTTCTACATCAGCGAAGTCTACCACCACTCCCTCACCGACCACGCCGAAAAACTCATGAAGGTGTTTAAGGTGAAGCCCACGTCCGCCATGAGTTACGATGCCACCAACGGCCGCAACTACTACACGCTCGGCTACTCTGCCGAAAACACCCTCACCGCCGCAGCGCAGCAGTCCGTCAATCCGGGTGTTTCGAGTTATGTGGCAGGCATCCGTTTCTTCGGACGTTACGTGAGAGGAAAGTACAACGACGACGGACAATTCGTGGACACCGAAGATGCCAGCAAGGCGCAGTGGAAAGCCTACGACTGGTACATCCGCCACTCCGCGCCCGACGGCACGGCCGACCTCACGAAGCCTATGACCTTCGGCCTCGTCCGCAACAACATCTACCGCGTATACATCAACTCCGTCTCCCAAATTGCCGGCGAAGTGACTCTCGACCTCAAAATCTCCTGCATCCCCTGGCAGAAATACGAGCACGACGAGATTGTGATGTAACTGCGCGCCGCTCATAACCGAAGCTTTCTCATGAGGGTGACGCTTTCTTCCGCTCATGGGGGTGCAGCGCATGAATTTATTAAACTGAAGTTTCGAAATTAAACGAGAACGGGCTGAAAGCCCAAAAGCGCCTAGCCCAGGGCAACGCCCTG
>CAVJJO010000140.1:0-5156 GCA_963649665.1 Bacteroidaceae bacterium
TAACGAGAAAAGACAATAAATATTACACATAAACTAATTTTGCTCACCTACTTAAAAAAATAATTTAAGCGAATGCGCCGCACATGGGGGCGAGGTTTTCAAAACCTCACGCTCTACACCTCTGTTCAAGGCGAAGCCGGGCAGGAGTCTCCGCGAGGACCTCATTGCCGCTTTGAACCACGGGCAAGAAGAGTGAACACGCCGTCGATGTCGGGCTGCCCATACTGCGCCTTGAGTTCGGCGGGCGAACCGATGGCTTTTATCTTTCCGTCGACCATCACCGAGAGGCGGTCGCAGTATTCAGCCTCATCCATATAGTGGGTAGTCACGAACACCGTGATGCCGCGATCGGCAGCATCGTAGATGAGTTCCCAAAACTGCCGTCGCGTGGCGGGATCAACGCCGCCGGTAGGTTCGTCGAGAAACACCACTTCGGGTTCGTGGAAGATGCTCACGGAGAAAGCCAGTTTCTGTTTCCATCCGAGCGGAATGCTCCTCACGAGGTCGTCGGCATGGTCCGCAAAGCGCAGACGCTCAAGCAGGTCGTTCATCTTGCGGTCGGCCACGGCGCGCGGCATACCGTATATTCCGGCGAAGAGACGGATGTTTTCCCTCACGGTGAGGTCTTCGTAGAGAGCGAACTTCTGGCTCATGTAGCCGATGTGGCGCTTTATCTGCTCGTAGTCGGCATTGATGTCGCACCCTGCCACGTGGCCTGTTCCTCCCGTAGGACGGTTGAGTCCGGTGAGAATGTGCATGGCGGTAGTCTTTCCCGCTCCGTTTGCTCCGAGAAAACCGAATATCTCGCCGCGCCGCACGCTGAACGAAATGTCGTCGACGGCACGGAACGTTCCAAACATCTTGGTCAGATGCTCCACCTCTATGGCATTACCCCCGTCGGCAGAAGGGCGCTTCGCACTGTGCGAGATGCCTTCGGGACAAAACACTTCACGGAAGTCGCGCAACACGTCCTCGGGCCGCCCTATTCCTTTTACCTCGCCGCCGTGGAGGAAAGCTATGCGGTCGCAGCAACGTATCTCGTCAAGATAAGGAGTGGACACCACGATGGTGAGTCCGGTCTTCTCCCTCAGTTCGCGTAACATCTGCCAGAACTCCTTACGGCTCACAGGGTCGACTCCCGTGGTGGGTTCGTCGAGCAAGAGCAAACGGGGCGAATGGATAAGGGCACAGGAGAGCGCCAATTTCTGCTTCATGCCTCCCGACAAAGCTCTCGCACGGCGCTTGCGGAAAGGTTCTATCTGGCTGTATATGGCTTTTACGTTGTCGTAGCCAGCAGCCACAGTCGTGCCGAAAAGGCGGGCGAAGAAGTGCAGGTTTTCTTCCACTGTAAGGTCTTGGTAAAGGGAGAAGCGGCCGGGCATATATCCCAGTCGTTCCCTTATCTGTTTCTTTCCGGCCACCACGTCGAGCCCGTCCACCGCTGCCGTGCCGCCGTCGGCAAGCATCAGCGTAGCGAGTATGCGAAACAAAGTGGTCTTCCCTGCCCCATCGGGACCTATCAAACCGAATATCTCGCCGCGGTCCACCGTAAACGTCACGCCATGCAAAGCCCGCGTCTTTCCGTAGCTTTTGGAGAGGTCATTTACCTTTATCATACGCCACGCCTCCATACATGCCTATCTTGATATGTCCGTCGTTGTTCACCGCCAACTTTACGGCATAGACGAGGTCGGCGCGTTCGTCGGCGGTAAGAATGGTCTTGGGCGTAAACTCCGACTTGGAAGAAATCCATGCCACCTTGCCTTCGTAGCGCCTGCGCGCTCCGCCGCCGAAGTCGGCATACACGCTCATGCGCTGTCCAAGCTTCACGTCCTTCAACTGTGCCGATGTGAAATAGGCTCTCAAAAACATTTTGCGCGTGTCGGCCACCTTCATCAACGGTTTCCCCACCGTGGCAAACTCTCCCTGCTGCATGTATTTGGCCAGCACCATGCCGCCTACGGGCGTCACCACATGGCATTTGCGAAGCTGGTCGGCCACCTGCAGACGCTCTATGTCGGCGGTGTTCATCTGCGCCTGCAGTCCGTTTGTAGTCGTTGAAAGCGACGACAGCTGAGCTGCAAGTTGACGCTCCAACACATCCACTTGGCTTTCGGCATCGTCGAGCGTCTTGCTGTTGGCGGCGCCCGACTCCACAAGTGCCGCAAAGCGGTCGCGTTCCTTTCGCGCCTTGGCAAGTTGCCGGCGCGTGGCTGCCACCTGCTTTTCCTTGTCGGGACGCTGCGAGGCATACACTTCCTTCAGTGCGCCCACCTGGCAAGCCTTCAAATAGAGTTGCACGGTATCGACCAACGCCACCTGGCTGCCGGCTTCCACTTCGTCGCCTTCTTCTATGCCGAACTGCAGAAGCACGCCATTCTGCTCTGCCGACACGGTCACTTCCGTAGCTTCGAAAGTGCCCGTGGCGTCGTACTCCGCATCGCTCCCTCCACACGATGCCATACTTCCTGAAGCGAGCACCGCTGCTATCGTTAATTTGATGATTCGTTTCATTTAATCGTTATTCAAATAGCGTTGTTTGTATGTTTCCTTCAACAGTTCTATTTCGTGCTGCGCCTTCTGCGTACGGGCAAGGCTCACGGCATTGATGTCGCGCACCAGTTCGCTCACGCTCTCCGTTCCATGCTGCACCTTGGTGTCGGCAAGGCGGCGGATTTCTTCGCGAAGGCGTACAATCTCTTCATCGTGCACCAACTGCCTGCGAAGCGACTCTACGGCACCGGATGCCTCTTCGTTCTGAAGCCGGTTGTGGAAAAGAAACGTGGCGCGCTGCGACTCGTTTTGCGACCGTTGCACTTCAAGTTTGCGAATGTCGGCCTTTCGGGTATACAGCGCTCCTATGTTCCACGCAAGTGTCACTCCGCCGAGGAGCACTCCGTTGGACAGAAAATCGTTCACGCGGCTGTGGGCCACCCCCGCGCAGAACAGGCTTACCGTGGGGCGCAGACGGGTGTCGAGTTGCTTGCGCTGGGCTGCAAGCAAGGCGTTGCGCGAATCGTAGTAAGCATATTCGGGGCGATGTTCTCCCCACGTTCCGCCCGCCTCCACTTCGCAAGGCTTTTCAAGCGGTTCGTCGTCCTTTATGTCACGGCCGACAAACACGGAGAGCATTCTCTGATACGACCGGCGCATGGCCTTGAGCGCCTCGCATTGTTGCGCCGCACGCAGCTTCTCTACAAGTACGGCATCGAGGTCTGCCCGGTTCCCCACCCCACCCTGCATCATGCTTCGCACAGTCTGCTCGCCGGTTGTCAAGTCGTCCTGCAGCAAAGCGTTTTGCTTCAATTGTTCGTCGAGCAAGAGCAGGCCGAAGAAGAGCTGGTCCACACGCTCGTTGACGGCATAGACCGACACGTCGAGTTCGCGCAACTGCATTTCGCTCTGCGCCGCAACTACCTCGCGCTGTGCCGCCGTCTGGCCTCCGTCGTACACAGTCTGCGTCACGCTTATTGCACCGCCGGCCGAATAGTTTTTCACTTCGAAGCCCATCTGCTGCATGGCTAGGTTGGGTTTCAGCACATCGGTGAAGCCGTAGGCTCCGGCTGTCACGTTCACCTGCGGGCACCATGCCTTCGCCACATTGGCAAGCGTATAGCCGCGCGACTCGTCAATGAGCCGGTACTGCCGTATGGCGGGATAGTTGTCGCGTGCCATCCGGCGCGCCTCCGTCAGCGACAGGGCTTGCGCCGAAGTGCCCAATGGGGCAAAGGCAGCGACGAGCAACATTGTTCTTACATTCATACTTATCCGTTTTTTTGTTTTGGCAAAAGTACGGCTGCACACAGCGAACATGATTACCCAAAGAATGGAAGAAATGTTCTTTTCGTTCGTATTGACCACAAAAAGAGCAGCCACAACAAACTTCTCGCTACATTTGCGCCGTTAATCGTACAAATAGAACATCACGGCAAACAAATAGAAGACATGAAGCAACCCCAACTTCTCACGCTGCAAAACATGTTCGACACACTGGTCAAAGGCAACAACATACCGCCGCAGTCTTTCTTCAAAGACGGGTTGGGCATAGTGGTCAACATGGCGCAGTTTCTCCAACCTTTCATTCACGACACACCCCACCCCTATCTGCTGGAAGACTACCGCATCGGGTACATCAAGCGGGGACATATGCACGGCATCATCAATCTGCAGGAGTATACCATCACTGCCGGTCACGTCGTGTTTATCACGCCAGGCACCATCGTGGAACCGCTCGACGTGAGCAGCGACTTTCTCCTTATTGGCATGGGCGTGCAGAGCGATTTGTTCCAGCTCATCCACGGCGGCAACCCAGCGCTCCTCTTTGGAGGCAAACAGAAACACGGCATTCTCGCCATAGCGGAGGAAGAGCAGATGCTGGTAGAGCACCTGTTCACCATGCTCTGCGAAACTGTCACCGCCCAGCAGCAGATTACTCCCACCTCCCGTCACCTCATTGCGGCTATCACGGCATTCTACGACACGCTCTTTGACGGACAAACGCACACGCCGGCTGACCACCGCACCACGGCAAACGACATTTTCGACCGCTTCATTTCCTTGGTGAACCGGCACTGCAAGGAACAACGCCAACTTTCCTTCTATGCCGACCGCCTTTGTCTCACCGAACGTTACCTGGGCACCATAGTGAGGCAAGTGAGCGGCATCACTGCCAAAGCGTGGATTGACAAGGCCGTTACCACAACCGCCAAGGTGATGCTCCGTCACAGCAACCTGCAAATAGCCGAAATTGCCGACCAGCTGCACTTTGCCACGCCCAGTTTCTTCTGCAAATACTTCAAGCGCCTCACCGGTTCCACCCCACAGGAATACCGGCAGGGGACATAGCGAACGCTCCCGGGGTACAATTCGCCTCCTTGCGCGGACGCCTTGATTTTTTAATTCTCCCACA
Organism: Bacteroidaceae bacterium; assembly: GCA_963649665.1. Lineage (GTDB taxonomy): Bacteria > Bacteroidota > Bacteroidia > Bacteroidales > Bacteroidaceae > Alloprevotella. Next base: position 4,910 of record CAVJJO010000140.1, read on the forward strand.
GAATTCACAGATTTCACAGAACTTCTGCGCCTTCCATGTTCAAAAAAAAATTCATGAAAATTTATGGTCAATTTACGAAAATTCGTGTTCAAAAAAACAAGCAAGCGAGTTGTTTCTGTGTATTCTGTGAATTCTGTGGGAGAAAAAATTCATGAAAATTCATGGTCAATTCACGATAATTCGTGTTCAAAAAAACAAGCAAGCGAGTTGTTTCTGTGTATTCTGTGAATTCTGTGGGAGAAAAAAT
>CAVJJO010000141.1:0-5022 GCA_963649665.1 Bacteroidaceae bacterium
TTTCAGCCCGCCGTGGCACATTTCTCGAATCAAAAACTGCTCAAGTTATTTTTTACACATTACTTGATCACCTTTTTGCCGTCAACGATGCTTACCATGCCTTTCTGGGGCTCGGCAATGCGTCGGCCGCTGATGTCATACGCCACTCCTTTTGTGGTGGTGGAGGTGGTGACCTGCGGTTTGGTGATGGCCGTGACGAAGTCGAAGTTTCCGTTGTCGACGCCTTCAAACACGTACACGCTCGATGCGGGAAGGGTGAAGGTGATTTCGTCGTCGATGTTTACAGGAGTGCCGACCGCTACGCCCTGCAAGCCGGAGGTCGTGCCGATTACCTGGTCGTCAAACGAGCTCTTGAGCGTAATGGTGGTCTTGATGTAGGCGGGAATGTCAAACACTTCGCGGAGCGTGGTGGTAAGCGTGCGCTGCTTCACGTCGGGGTTGCGGAGCGTGAGGGTGGTCTTCTTGCCGTTCCATGAAGCCCATCCGTAGACGTTCACCTTGGAACCGTCCCAGGGATTGCCGCCCACCCAGTGGATGTCGGGGAGCACGTCGGCATTGCGCTGCTGCCAGTCCATGCAGTCGGAAAGTTCTTTCCAAAGCATGCCGGACTGTCCCTTGGCGTTCTTTATGCCGTCCATGAGGGAGTAGTCGGTGTAGAGTTCCACCATGCCCGAACCGCAACCGAAGGCGCATCGCATTTCGCGTACCACACCGTTGTAGCTCATGTCGCGCGGCGTGTAGGCCTTACCGAAGTTGGTGAGGATGAGTCCGTGGGTCATGAGGGTGTTGATGGGGCAGAGGGGCGAACCTTGGGTGAATATCTTGTACACCATGTAGTCGCGGTAGGTAATCCACTGCTCGCGGTCGGTGCCGGTGTTGCCTATCTTGCTGCAGTCGGCATCCTGACGCCACACGGCATCGGTGTAGTGGAACCAGAAGGGCGATGCCCACGTTCCCACGGTGGTGTTGTAGAAGATGTCCTCGCGTTTCTTGCGCACGTCCTTTTCGATGTCGATGATGGCTTCGGCGTTTTCAATGCCGGTGTCGCCCGAGTCGGGACCGTAGGCCGTGCCCTGTGCGCTGATGCCGTCGAACTTGAAGAAGCGGAAGTCGTACTTGTCAATCATGTCGGTGCAGCACTTCACGAAGTAGTCGCGGTAGGTCTGGTTGCTGAGCTGCATGCCGCCACGGCTGCTCCAGTAGTTGCGACGGTAGGTACCGCTGCCGCCGTATCCGCCAACCGGACCGAGCCATGCGCCGATGCCAGCTCCCATGGACTTCGCAAGGTTGTCCTCGCCGGTGAATCCGTTGGGGAAGTTGGAGTTGAAGGTCCAGGTGCCGTAGGCGTCCCATCCGTCGTCCCACACGAAGGCATAGGGGGTCTTGTTGTAGACGTCGTAGAACTTTTCTTTCCAGTGGGTCACCACGTCGAGACACTGTTCGGAGGTCATGTTGCCCGTGTAGTCGCCCTTGGTGTTGTTGGGATCGGAAGCGTCGTAAACGCCGCCGTTGCCCTTGGCGTTGTTGCGGTCAATGTTGAGCTCATACCAGGAAATGTATACGGGGAGTGCGCGCCAGGGCACTGCACGCTCGCGTTCGCTGTAGCTGAGGAACGAACGGCGCTGCTGTCCGGGGGCCACAAGACCTACCACGGAACTTACTTCCCAGGTCTTGCCCTTGGAGAGCGTGGTGTTGCGGCGCCAATAGCCCTGCATGGGTATTTCGGTGGGTGCGGCGAGGTGGATGGTATCGACCACGGCATAGAGCAGCTTGATGTTGCCCGACGATGTGGTGGGCTCGGTGCTGTTCTCCACCATGAAGCGGAGCGTGTAGTCGCCCGCTGCGGGCACCTTGAAGGAGTATTCGTTGTTTTCTTTCTGATAACCGGAGAAACCGCTGTGGTAGTCGCCTACCACCACGCTGTTGCTGGCATCGAGAAGGTCCACGCCTACCATGTTGAGGCGGTTGTTGCCGCTGGAGTAGATGAAGGTGGACTTGAGCGTGCCGCCGGCTTCGTCGAAGTGTACGGTCATGGTCTTCGCCAGTACGTTGGGGTAAGCCAGGTCGAGTTCCTTCACTTTGTAGGGGATGGAGGCGTCTTCCACCACGATCCAGCTGTTGGAGTTCCAGCCTTCGCTCACTTCGTTGTCGTTCTCAAGCGTGGTGGCACCTGTGGTAGTGGCGAGCACGGTGGCTGCGCCTTTCACCACGGGCGAACTTACCTTGGAGGTCTCGCCGGACACGAGGTCGTAAATGACTACGGGCACGCTGATTTTCTTGTTGAAGGTGATGTTGCCCGACGAGGTGAGCGTTTCGGTGCGGGTCTCGCAGAAATAGCGGAGCAGGTAGGTTCCGGCGTTTTCGAGGTTGAGCGTATAGGAGTTCTTGTTCTTCTGGCTACCGGTGAATCCGTAGTGATAGTCGGAAGCTACCACGTTGCCTTCGGTGTCGACCACGTCAACGCCGGCTATGTCGAGGCGATGGTTGCCGCTCGCGTAGGTGAAGGTTATCTTGTTGGCGCCGGCTTCGCGGAAGGTCACGTAGCCGCGTGCACCTACCACTTCTGAGGCGGTGAGGGGTTCGTTCTTCACTTTCACGTCGAGCACGCCCTGGGGCGTTTCGTCGCCCGGAGTCCAGTTGAAACTCTCGGGAGTCCAACTCTTGGGAGTGAAGTTGGCTATGCTGGTGCTTGCCGATTCCACGGAGTTGACACCCATCGGGGTTTCAAGTCCGGCGAAAATCTTGTCGCTGGCAAGGAGAGCACCGCGTGTGTTGCCCACCACTACGGGGGCCGACTGTGCGCTCCGGCTGTCTACGGTGTAGATCATCGGGGTGAGCGACTGCATGGCCTGGTCGGCGTCGGCAGTGATTTCGAGTGTGGTGCGGAGGTAGTGTGAACCGTTGCGCAGCACGGCGTGCCACGTGACGTTGAGTTTGTCTTTCTTGAACACGGCTTTGAGGGCTTTGCCGTCGAAGCGGTCGGAACCTTTCACGGCTTCGGCATTGCCGGTGAGTGTTTCTTCCTCAATGCTTTGAAGCTGCATTTCGCTGGAAGTGAAAGAGGTGCCGTCGCCGAGTACCACCTTGAAGAGGGGCGAACCTGCCTTGAGGTTCATCTCCTCGCAACCGCCGAAGACGAGTGCGGAACCGTCTTTCACGAATTTCGCGGTGAGCAGGTCGTTCTTGAGCGTGTACTCTGTTTCGCTACTGGTGAGTGTGGCAAGGCCGGCTTGCTTCGCCTGCGGAAACACGACTTTTTGGGCCACGATGCCTTGACCGCCGCCGAGAATGAAGCAGCATATGGCTGCACCCATCCATTTTTTTAAACTTTCATCCATAGTATGATTCAGAATTTGTTTTTACAATGCGTGATAGAAGGTTAAGCTTTTATCTGCCCCAAGTAGGGGCTAAACGTCTGTTGCAAAAATAGGTAAATTTCTTTTTACTCCAAAAAATCGCCGTTCCATTTCGTTGCAATTTGGGCCTTGGGCCCAATATGTTGGGCCACGGGATAATTTGAATTTGCTGCCTTGCATTTTTTACGGCGTGCCTTGGAATTTTTACACCGTGCCTTGGAATTTTTACGGCGTGCCTTGGAATTTTTACAGCGTGCCTTGGAATTTTTAGTACATTGGCGAAGCGCATGGGGGCGAAGCGCATGGGGGTCAAGACTCCAGTCTTGACTGCTCTACACAACCTCACAGAGGCTTCTGCGTGCTGCGCCTCAAAACTTGTGTAGAGCGCGAGGTTTTGGAAACCTCGCCCCCATGGGCGTCAGTGTAGAACAAGTCAAGACTGGAGTCTTGACCCCCATGCGCTTCGCCCCATACACCTCGCTATAACTGTCGTGTAGAGCGTGACGTTTTGAAAACGTCACCCCCATGCGCAGTTGAAAAACTGTCCCATGCGCTTCGCCCCATGAATCTCTCCCCTTAAACACACAAAAAAGCGCAAGTCGCTTTTACGTCATTGACGCGTAAAAAACGACTTGCGCAAGTTTTCCGTAAAACGACGTTTACGTCGTGCCGCTACAGATTGGCAATATCCTCGTCGGTGCGTTCCATGATGCTTGCAGCGAGGCAGTCGCCCGTGTGCACAATCATCACGAGGGGATAGAGCATGTGGGCGGTGTCGAAGTTGCGCTGGTCCTCGTAGCTGTTCATGTTCACGCCCCAGGGCCCCATGTGCCAACGTATGGCGAGCATCTCGGCATCGGTGAGTTCAAGGCCGTCGCAGAGGAGAAGCACGAGCGACTTCTCGCCGTGTCCCATGGGGAAGTCGCGGTAGCTCACGTTGTAGCCCGGCACGTCTTCCCACACGCCCATCGCATTTTTGCGGCGCTTCGTGGTGGGTTTGTAGATGTCCATCTTACACACGTCGTGGAGCAGACTGGCTATCACCACACTGTCGCGGGGCACTTCTTTCTCGAGCGTGTTGTCGAGTTTCTTCATTCCCTCCCACACGGCGAGAGCGGCCTTGCAGGTGTTGAGCGAGTGGAGCACCAGGCCGCCGTCCACATTGAGGTGATGGCCTGCCGAAGCGGGGGCGGAGAAGAAACCGTTGGATTCGAGGTCTTCTATCACGCTGTCGATGCCTTCGCGCTCCGTTTCGCGGAGCATCGTGATGAATTCTTCTTTGAGAGCTTTGGAGTCGATATTCATTTTTGGAGAAATAATTTATTCAAGTTTCTAGTTTAGGAAGATGGTGCGAAGCGCATGGGGGCAACGCGCATGGGGGCAAGACTCCAGTCTTGACTGCTCTTTCGCGGGCCTCACAGAGGCTTCTGCGGGCTGCGCCGCCCATGGGGGCGAGGTTTCCAAAACCTCGCGCTCTACACGAACTACTGCCGCCCATGGGGGCAACGCGCATGGGGGTCAAGACTCCTGTCTTGACTGCTCTACACGACCATATATAAGGTTTTCCGCGGAACTTAAACGGATTTCAAACGGAAATGCTCCGTTTATGTTCCGTCTGCATTCCGATGATAAATATTATCCGCGGAACTTAGTGAATGTCAAAAAA
>CAVJJO010000142.1:0-4963 GCA_963649665.1 Bacteroidaceae bacterium
TTGCCCTGGGCTAGGCGCAGGTTGGGCTTTCAGCCCGTCGTTGATGAATGCGTTGCATGATTATCGAATAAAAATGCTCAAGTTATTTTTTACACATTACTAAAGACCTGTTTTTAACACTGAGAATCGCGTAGAAATCACCAAATGCATATGCGCTCGGAAATACGCGATTTTTAGCGCGCATAATTATGCATTTTGTTGGTGTAGAATGCGCATATATCCAGAATTCGCTGCATACTGCTGCATAAAACGCCTCGCTGCAGCAAAAAACGGTGCCTTTCCCGTGAAAATTCCAAGGCATCTTCTGAAAATTCCCCCTAAGCCCAAAGTTTTGGGCCTAGGGGGAATTTTCAGAAGATGCCTTGGAGTGGCGGAAATGTGCCGAAAAGGAACCAAAAACCATGGTTCTTCTTTCTAGTTTGAACCTCGAGGGCGAAAAAACTAAGGGCGAAAAATTAACAATTGAAAGGTTCGTTTACCCATCATATGGCATGAGCCGGAAATGATGGCACTAACTTATGGAACCACCCTTAAATCAGAACGTCATGCGGAACATGCCGCGGATGCCCCATTTGGTGGTGTGGGGAGTGATGTAGTTGAGTCGGCGCACATATTCAATGTGGAAAATCTTGAATATGTTGTGTATGCCGGCAACTACTTCCACGTAGGGCTTCTTCTTGTCCATGGTTCGCGAGAGGGGTTCGAATCCGTCGTCGGTGAAGTGCCCTGGGAAATAGAGCAGTTGGGCGCTCGACGCGTTTTGGGCGAGCGAGGGATTGTTCTTCGATGAGAGCGTGCCCCAAAGCACGTTGCAGCCGAGATATTCGCGCCACTTGAGTTTCTTGAGAAGCGGAATGCGGTTGAATATCTTGCCGTTGAGGTCCCACGAGTACATAAGCGAGGCGTAGCGGTCGTTGAGGAACTCCATGTTGTTGATGAGGCTGAACGTGTTGTACTCCTTGATGTAGGAGAGGTTTGCCGCAGGCATGATGAGGAGCGGGAAGGGCACTTTGTTCCACTGTACGCCGCCTTTGAGCGTGAAGTCCATCTTACCCCACGAGCCGAGCCAGATGCGCTTGTATATCATGGCCTCGGTGAGGTTGAAGGGATTCTCAAATTTGTTGCTGCCAAGGGAGTAGGCGCCGGTGGTGTGGGTAAGCTCAAAGATGGGCGCGTCGTTGTTGGAGGCCAGGCGGCGCTGCTTGGTGTTGACCCACGAAACACCGGGCTGGAAACGCAGGCCAACGGTGAGGTCGTAAGTGCGCAGCCACGGAGCGTAGGCGGAGTTGTCCGTTGTGGCGCCGGCGCCGTTGTTAGAGGCGATCTGCTGGTAGAAGAGCGCGGCGGTGGGGGTGTCTTTTGACGTGCGCGCCTGAATGTTGAAACGCAGACCGTTTGCCCATTCGCGGTCCCAAAGGAGGCGGTAGGTTTCGTAGTACATCATGTGGTCCACCGTAGTCCACTTGAAGGAGGTGAACACGTTGTCTTTGTCGGTGGGCATAAACTTGTCGGAGGGCGACATCACGTCGCGCGAGTAGTTGAACGTGAGGTTGTTCACGGGGAACTCGCGCGGGAGGTATGCCTTCTCGTTGAACGAATAGGTCACTTCGCCCATGCCTTTCCACTTTTGGTCCTTGAAGCCGTAGGCCATGTAGCCTTTGAGAAAGAGGTGCTTGTTGAAGTTTGCCGTGGTCTGCGCACTGAGGCGCATGCGGAAACCGTCCACGAAGTTATGCGTGAGCATGGTGTTGACGGGGCCGATGTCCACCTTCGACGGGTGTTTGGGGTCGATGCTCGTTTCCACAAAGTTTTCAATGAAGGCTTTTGCCACCCAAAGCACGGGCTTGAATCCTTTTACCTGCTGCAGCTTGCGGATGAACGTGTTCATGGAGCCTTCGCTCTTGCTGAGCTGTTCGCCGCGGTGCTCTTCCCAGAACTCTTCGTCGCGCATGCTGGCGTTGGCTTCCGTGAGCGTTTCGCCCTTGAAGCGGAAGGTCTTGTCGGGGATGGGCGAGAAGGTGAAGTTGGAGTATTCGGTGGTTCGCTTCACCTGGAACTTGTGGAGGAAGCTGGCGAGCTTGAGCTGCACGAGCATGTCGTCGCGCGTGAGCACCTGTTCGCCCGTAGGGAGCGCGTCGAACTCTTGGAGTATGCGCATGTTTTCCACAAAGTTGACGTCGGAACGCACGGGAATGCCCATGTCCACCTTGCGTATGCGGTAGGTGCTGTCGGCCATAATGTAGAGACTGCCCGAGAAGCCGAAGTCCTGCGGATTGTTGGGCGTGAAGTCCACTTGTATGCAGCGGTCGGCATTGTTTACGAGGAGCGTGTCTACAATGAAGTAGCGGTAGAAACCGATGGCGGAACTCGTGGCGATGGGACTGGTGAAGGGATACTGCAGAAGGCGCACTTCATCCTTGTAGATGTCCACGTCGGTGAAGCAGTCCTTAAGCATGGTGTTGACTATTTCGCCCGTGTTGAGCAGTTCGTTGATGCCGTTGGAGCGCTGGCCTACGATGATGCTCTTTTCCGTGCGCGGATCCTTGCGGTATATCTGCCGGGTGACGGTTTCGTCAACGGAGATGGGGAGGATGAGCTTGCCCGTTTCGTTGCACACCTCCACGTGGTCCTTGAGGAAGGGGAAGTGTTTGAACTTTCCTTCCTCAAATATCTTGTCGGTCACCTCGTTGAAGGCGAAAGTGAGTTTGGAGTATTTCTCTATGCTGAAATAGTCGTGCGCGTGGAGGTCGCTCGCTTTCTTTGCAGCAATGACGCGGCGCATGAGTTCGACGGCAGGATTGTTCTTGCGCGAATATTTCGTTTTGTGTCCCACCACGGTGGCCGACCCGAGCGTGCTTTCTACGGGGTCGAGCTTGCAGAGAATGGTGTCGGCGGGCGAAGTGACGCGTATCGTCTTCGTTTCGTACCCTACCACGGATATGCGTACGCGGCCGGCGCGGAAGGGCATCTGAAAGTGTCCGTCTACGTCGGTCAGGGTCTTTCCTCCGCTGGTGTGTACCACGTTGACGAAGGGAAGTTTATCGCCGGTCTTTGAATCTACAACGGTTCCGCTGATCAGACTCTGGGCCAGTGAGGGCATGAAAGGGGCGGTGAGGGCGAGGAGTACGAATAGAAGTCTTTTGATGTGTTGGACAAGCGCCATTGCGTAGTGGGGTATGAAATGGTGGTTGATGGTTTTGCAAAGAAAAGCCTCACGATTGGCGTGAAAGGTCAGTCGTGAAGCTTTTCATGGAAAGTAAACGTGCGACAGGGGCAATTATTGCAGCCGACTGTCGCAACATTTGTTAATTGCTTAGTCTATTTCTTCGTCGGCTTCGTAGCCACCCATTTCGCGGATGGCGTTCTTGAGCATGACGTACTGCTGGAAGAGGTGGTTGATGGGCACTTCGCCTTGCGTGTAGTCGTGCATGGGGCTCTTGAGGAAGAAGCTCAGGAAGCGCTGCGTGCCGTAGCGGCCCTTGCGTGCTGCAAGGTCGGAGAGAAGCACGAGGTCGAGGAGCAGCGGGGCTGCGAGTATGGAGTCGCGGCAGAGGAAGTTAATCTTTATCTGCATGGGATAGCCCATCCAGCCGAAGATGTCGATGTTGTCCCAGCCTTCTTTGTTGTCGTTGCGGGGCGGGTAGTAGTTGATGCGCACCTTGTGGTAGTAGTCGGTGTAGAGATCCGGCTGGTTCTCGGGCACGAGGATGCTCTCGAGCGTGGAGAGTTTAGACACTTCCTTGGTGTGGAAATTGGCAGGCTCGTCGAGCACAAGTCCATCGCGGTTGCCGAGGATGTTGGTAGAGAACCATCCGCTAAGACCGAGGCAACGGGTGCCGATGATGGGGGCAAAGCCCGACTTCACGAGCGTCTGTCCCGTCTTGAAGTCCTTGCCGGCAATGGGCATGCGCGTCTTTTCGGCAAGTTCCCACATGGCGGGGATGTCCACCGTGGTGTTGGGGGCGCCCATAATGAAGGGAGCGCCTTCTTGCAGGGCGGCATAGGCGTAGCACATGGAAGGTGCCACGTGTTTGGTGTCGTTGGCTTTCATGGCGGCTTCAAGCGCTGCGAGCGTGCCGTGGACGGTTTCGTCGACGGGCACGTAGATTTCCGTTGAGGCTGCCCAGATGACTACCACGCGGTCGCAGTTGTTTTCTGCCTTGAAGCGGCGGATGTCCTCGCGGAGCGCTTCTGCCATTTCCCAGCGGGTGGCGCAGTCTTTCACGTTCTCTCCGTCGAGGCGCTTGGCGTAGTTGCGGTCGAAGGCTGCCGTCATGGGCACGATGGCCTTGAGTTCGTCGCGCACGGGCTCGATGTCGCGGTCGCGGAGCACTTCGGCGTTGAGTGCGCTCTCATAGGCATTGGCGGGATACACGTCCCAGGCGCCGAACACCATGTCGTCGAGCGAGGTGAGGGGCACGATTTCGCCGTAGTGGAGATATTTCTTGTCTTTTCCGCGGCCGACGCGTATCTTGTCGTACTGCGTCATTGAACCCACAGGCTTTGCGAGTCCCTTGCGTGCCATGAGCACACCGGTGATGAAGGTGGTGGTGACGGCTCCGAGGCCGACGCACAGCACACCTAAGCGTCCTTTTGCTGATTCCATATATATAGTAAGGTTTAGGGTTCACCGGGTCAGCTGCGTAGCCGTAAAGTCGTGCGGATGTAGCAGGAAAGATCCGGCAAGGTTGGTTGTAGGATATTTTTCAGCACTTAAAACTGCAAAGGAGTGAAAAGTTTTCTATTCGGCAAGACAAAGGCTTGGATTTTAGACGAAAATTGGAAAAATAGGGCAAATGAGGCGAAAATTTGGCTTATACTGCGGTTTCGTGCTGGCGTGTAGAGTGTAAGCATCCCTATAAGCCATATTGTGTAAAAAACAAATAAGCCAAAATCTCGATAGATTGATTTTGGCTTATTTGTTTTCTATGCAATTGTAAGGTAGTAAAGAATCAGGATCGTA
>CAVJJO010000143.1:0-4856 GCA_963649665.1 Bacteroidaceae bacterium
ATACCTCATCATAAAATGCACGTATGTGCATCGAGCATTGGTCTGAAGCGTATGGGCGGCGTTAGCAGCTGCCCATGCGCAGTTTCAAGAAGCGCCCTATGTGCTTCGCGTCAAAACTTGTCTGTCTGAATCCTTTACCACTCTACTTTTTCGCTGAGTATCACTCCGTCTGTCGCGTCGTCCATAGTAAATGTGTTGCCGCGATACTGTACACAGAGCATAAGGAGCGGTTCTGCTCCCGTGTTTCGAACGGAGCGCTTACCGTTAGGAGCCACTCTCACCACGCTTCCTTCACTGATGGGGAACACTTCGCCGTCCACTTGAAACTCGCCCTTACCTGCGAGGAAGAAGTACAGTTCTTCATGTGTCTTGTGGGTGTGCAGAAACCCCGTCTCTTGCCCTGGGGCAAAGCTCTGGAAAGAGAACTCGCCACCCGTAGCACCCATGCGTTGTCCGCCAAACACCTTACCGGGGATTTTTACCTCTGGGCTCAGTTCCAACACGTAGTCTTTAATGTCGCTCATTTTGCCGAAATCCATTGCGGTGAAGTTCTCGGCCTTTGCAATAGTCTTTGATTCTTTCATACTTTTTTACGATGGTTTGAATGTGGTTTGATGTGAATTACAATTGCAAAGGAACGATTTGCATTGCGTTTTCGCAAGAAGGCACAAAGGGGTTAGATAGTTACCCGGAGGTAACCATCGTAAAGAAATCGGGGAAGTATACGTAGTGCCGTTAATCAAGATTAACCTCTGGCATTTCCCCGACTGTTGAAAGTTAGTTACGTTTGTAGCCTATTATCGCAATTACTCACTATCAACGTTGCAAGAATACAATGACAAGAACGTTAAAGGAGACGGTATTTCCCGACTGCCCCATACGCAATGTATTGGCAAAGATATGCGACAAGTGGTCGCTACTTGTCATCTACACCCTCAATGCTCACGGCCATGAATCGCTGCGCTTCAATGTGCTGCGCAAACTTATCCCCGACATTTCGCAGAAAATGCTTACCACCACCTTGCGCAAATTGGAGGAAGACGGTTATGTGTCACGCAAGGTATATGCTGAAGTGCCGCCACGTGTCGAATATTCACTGACGCCACGTGCTGTTAGTCTGATACCCATCATTGACGAACTGATAAATTGGGCTGCCCAAAACATGGCGGCAATACTAAAGGATAGGAATGGTTAATTGCAACTTCACCATCACGCCTCCCATTACGTTGAAGCCCTGCATTTGGTAATGGTTGTTTCGTAAAGTTCAAAAAATAAATTGAGCCGTTATCAAAGGGTATTTGCGGGCGAAGCGCATGGAGGTAAAGACTCCAGTCTTGACAGATGAGTGCGAAGTATTTAAGGCGAAGCACGAAAAACAGTCCGTGACTGCGTGAGGCCGTGTAGAACGTGACGTTTTGAAAACGTCACCCCCATACGCGGCAGAAAACGCCCCCATTTGCTATTATCCCCTCATATGCGCTTCTTCACGAACGCTTCGCACTCTTTGAGGATTTCCGTGCCGAGCAGTTTGAGTATGGCGTAATACAGAACCGAAGCCATCGCTATGCGCACAAGAATCAGCAGCCACAGCTGCTCTATCGTGGACGTGGCAAACTGCACTGCCACCATCACGCCTGCGGCAATGAGGGTAAAGGGCGCCATGTCACGCAGAAAATCCTTCATCCTGTAACCTATCAGTTTACCGGCAGCCAACTGCCAAGGCAGTAGCCAGAGTATGAGGAAGGCGGAATAGGCACAAACCATCATGTAGATGCCCTGGCGGTAGAAACAGAGTATCACGACAATCTGCAGCACAATCTGCGCTATGTTCAGACGCATATACACGTCGCTGCGCCCCTGGCTGATGGCAAGGTTCTGGTACATCGTATAGAGAGGCACGAAGGCACCGCTGACGCAGAGCACCTGCAGCAGGGGCACGCAGTCCTTCCACCCCTCACCTATCGTAAGCAATATGAACTCGCGGCTCACCAGCGCCAGGCCAAACATGAGCGGCATGGCGAGGAAACACGTAAAACGCAGCATTTTGCGGTACACGCGCAACTGGCGCCCCGCATCGTCGGCCTCCGTTTCGGCCTCAACGAGCACCGCCTGCGCTATCTGCCCTACGGTATTGGCAACAAGCGAATTTGCCATCGTGTCCCACTTGTACGCCTGGGAGTAGTTGCCCACTTGGCGGATGGTGAACAGTCTGCCGAAGATCACGGTGAGTATGTTGTTGCTTACGGTATTGATAATCTTCGTCACGAGAATCTTTACCGTAAAGGGCAGCATCCGGCGCACGGGACCGAAGTCGAGCGTCAGCCGTGGGTGCCACTTGCGCACGCAACAGTAGCGCCCGACGTTCATCACCGCAATGTACGTTATCTGCTGCCACGCCAGCGCCCAGTAGGCCTTGCCGAGCAATGCCAACACGATGCCCACGGTGCCTGAACACAGCAGTGCCACGACGCCTATCACCGCCATCTCGCGGTTCATCATGTTCTTCGTCATGTATCCGCCGTGCGCTATGCCCAGCGAGGAGATAACAAAGGCGAGAAACACCACGCGCGACACTTCCGTCAGGCAAGGCTGGTGGAAGAAGTCGGCTATCAGCGGAGCGCACAGGAAGAGTATGGCATACATGGTGAGCGACGCCACCACGTTGAACGAAAACACGGAGTTGTAGTCGCGTGCGGTGGGCGACTTGAGGTTTATCAGTCCCTGCGTAAACCCGGCACTCTGCAAGTCGCCGGCAATGGTGGAGAAAATGGTCAGCACGCCTACGATGCCGTAGTCCGCCTCCGTGAGCAGACGTGCCAGGCATATGCCGAACACCAGATTAAGCACCTGCGTGGTGCCGCTGTTCAAGGCTCCCCAAAAGAGGCCCTTGGCTGTTTTTTGTTTTAACGTCTCGCTCATAGCACGGTTATGGCACGCGTCAGACGATAAAGAAAATCGCCCAACTTGTATAGTTTGTCATTGCGGAGCATCGCATACAGCAGTCTCGCGCGGCAGTGCTCCGGCACATACTTCAGTTCCCCGTCCGCCACGTCTGGGCTTATTCCCCCTTTGTGGCATTCGCGATACATATGCAGCGCGCCTATCTCCATGGCCATGGGCAGATGGCCGCGCATATGGAAGAACTTCAGCACCTGCGCCATGGCGCGCAATGTGGAGCGCATGTTCTTCTCGTTGAGCGTGTTGGTGTAAGTGCCGCTGCGGTTGGTGCGGTAGTAGTACACCAAGCCATCCGTCCACGCCCTTGTAGCCACGGCGGACACGCGTGCCGTGGCGCAGTAGTCCTCCGCGCAGTCTATGCCCTCGAAGAACATGTCGGGCAGGCGTTGCAGCAGCGCCGTTTTGTAAAGCCGTCCCCACACGCAGTGGGTTTCCATATTCATGCAAAGCATACGGCGCAGAAACTTCTCGTCGCTGCAGTGCGAACGGTGTTTGGGGGCGGATGCCTTTCCGTCGCAGTAGTCGGCGAATGCGCCGTCAATGATATCCTTGTCCGTCTCCGCCATGCGCTTCACGAGAATCTCTATCGCGTCTGCGGGGATGAAGTCGTCGCTGTCTACGAAGCAGAACGTATCCGTGCGCACTGCCTGAAGCAGTCTGACGCGCACGGCTCCCAAACCGCTGTTGTGCTCCTGCCGTAGGATGCGCACGTGGTCTTTCCGCTCGGGGTATCTCTCCATCACCTCCTGCAGCACGGCCATGCTACGATCGGGCGTGCAGTCGTCGCAGAACACATACTCCACGTGCGGATAGGTCTGCGCAAAGAGGCTCTCGGCACACTTCGCTATGTATTTTTCCACTCCGTAGACCGGCACGAGCACCGACACCGTCAACGCTGCCGCCGCACCTTCTTGTGCTACAAGAGTTGTTTCCTTTATGCTCATATCATTGAAACGATAATTTCACCGGGGCGTGGTTTACCTGTTTTTCCTTTGGCACGTCTCTCGACAATCCTTTGTAATGGTGCTTCAGATAGTCCTCCAAATGGTTGGGCACTTTCACGTCCAGCGGTCCCAGTCGCCCCCATTGCGTATTGTGCACGTCCTCCACCGGTATCTGGTCCACGGAGGTTAATATGATGTTGTAATACTTCGCGTCTGTATTGTTGTACATCGTCTGCAGCCGGCAGAGCAAACGGTATATGAGGGACTTGGGCAGGAACGTGACGACGAGTCTCGTTGCCAAACATCCCCAAAAGCCTTTCTCGTTGGGTTTTTCTATTTTGCATTTGCCCCAGTACTTCCACGTCCACACTTCCTTGCCAGACAGACACTCGCTCAAGCGGCGGCACAACCGGCGCTGGATGAATTCCACACGGGGATTCTGCGGTAATTTGTCAAACGGGAATATGTCCACATAGATGCCCTGGTGCATGTCCAAGCCTTGGCATGCCTCTTCCAGGAAGGTGGTGTTGTTCTTTCTTACCTTTGCGAAATAAAACGGAGTGTGGGGGTCACTGCCAAACCAGGCGAGGAAGTATTCGGGCTTCAGCTCTGCCGGAGCCTCCTTCAGGAAGCGGTTGTAGTTGTCGCGCGTCATGCCTACGTCGATGTCGTCGTCCCACGGAATTATGCTCTGGTAGAAATGCACGCCGATGCCGGAACCGCCCTGCACGAAATATTCTATGCCGAGCTTGTCGCATACGCGTATCACTTCTGCCAGCACTTCGTAGAGCACTTCGTGCAGTTTGCTTAATTCTTCTTTTGTGTATTGTCGGTCCATTGTGTATCTTTTTTTAGGGTGGTTCTATAAATTAGCTTTGTCAGATTTCGGTGCTATTTTTCGTCCATTTTGTTTGTGAACGAAGGAGCATAGCGGGCTATGCGACTGAGCGAACA
>CAVJJO010000144.1:0-4836 GCA_963649665.1 Bacteroidaceae bacterium
CCCAGGGTGTCGCTTCGCTTGCCCTGGGCTAGGCGCAGGTTGGGCTTTCAGCCCGTCTTTGATGAATGCGTTGCATGATTATCGAATAAAGATGCTCAAGTTATTTTTTACACATTACTATATGGCGAATCC
Organism: Bacteroidaceae bacterium; assembly: GCA_963649665.1. Classification (GTDB taxonomy): domain Bacteria; phylum Bacteroidota; class Bacteroidia; order Bacteroidales; family Bacteroidaceae; genus Alloprevotella. The sequence continues at coordinate 133 of CAVJJO010000144.1, forward strand.
ACGAAGAAGCCTCCGTGAGGCCGTGAAGAACGCGAGGTTTGGAAAACCTCGCCCCCATGCGCAGCGCAAAACCTCGTCTGCTTTCCACCTTCTATGATGCGACGTATCCAAACGCAGCACACAAAAGCCTTTGTGAGGCCGTTTTCTGAATTCGTGAGAATTTCAAATTCTTCGGCTTGACTTGTCAAGCCTTCCCGTAATTCTATATGTTCAAGATATTGGGAAAAGTCTCAAATTCTCTAATTCTTGACCTATTAATATTGTATTGAGCGACATAAGCGTGGCTCTCATCCAAGCGCAGCCACGAAGAAGCCTCCGTGAGGCCGCGCAAAACTGTCAAGACTGGAGTCTTGACCTCCATGCGCTGGCGCTTCTGAGTTTCGCTCTGTCCACCCCCACGACAAAAAAAGCCCCTTATGTCTTGCAACCGTTGTTGCAAGCATAAGGGACTTACTTTTAGCTATCCTTAGAAAAATTCTTATTTCGTCTTGGCTACTGTGTGGAGCACGTTGCCTTTCTTGTCAATCATGTAGAGGTTGAGGTGCGTTTTGTCGGCAGAGATGACCGAGAAACCCGGTTCTGAGGAGCAATAGACCGTGCCTTCGATGGGCTTCACCTTGCGGGCGAGGGAGGCGGAGGAGTTGACCACGTAGTCGATGTTGTCGCCCTTCATCTTGATGTGCTGGAAGTCGTGGATGTGACCGCAGGCGTAGATGGCCACGTTCTTGTGCTTCTTGAGAATGGGCAGCACCTTCTTCTGCATGTCGTCGCGCTCATACTGCGACTTGCTCGTTTCGGCGTAGATGGGGTGGTGTCCTACGACGATCACCCAGTCTTCTTTGGCATCGCTCAGCGTTTTGTCGAGCCACGAAAGCTGCGCTTTGTCGTCCTGCTTGCAGGCGTCGGGATATTTGTCGGACTCTTCTCTGTAGCGGTCAATCAGCGGCGTGGTGTCGATGAATACGATGCGCACCGAAGTGTTCTTGCCCTCCAGCACTTTCGTGTAGTAGCGGGCAGGCATCATCCAGCGGCGGCTCACCTTCGAGTAATCGAGCACCGCTTGCGTGTTGCCGCGGTATTCGTGATTGCCGAGGATGGGAAACCAGTCGAGCATCAGTTCCGGATGCGAATAGATGAGTTCGTAGTTCGTCATCCATAAAGGGTCGGACGTGGAAGTTACACCGTTGAAGTGATGGATGTCGCCGGCTGCCACTACGCAGTCGGGACCGATGGTCTCGCCCATCACGCCCATCAGTTCGGCAATGGGCTTTTGGTCGTAGTAACCGTTTCTGCCCAGGTCGTTTGCCATGTAGAAGTTTACGTCGCTCTTGAGCTTTTTCCAGTCGTCAGGCGTTTGCGCATGGCTTGCAGTGGCGGTCATGAGGCCCATCAGGACCATCACGAGCGTAAGGATTCTCTTTTTCATTGTTGTTGTATGGTCGTTGTAAGTTCCGTGTGGATTAGAGATTCACCTTGATACCTGCATTTACCTTCACGCCGTAGTATTCCACCTGCATGGTGCGGTTCTTTTCGCCCTGGTAGTAGCGGAGCGGCTGGTTGAGGAGGTTGTTGGCATTGGCATATACGGTAAACTTCGTTTTCTTACCCCAGGTGTAGCTTGCGTTGAGGTCGAGGTAGTTCACCTTGTCGTAGTAGCGGTCGAGCTGGCGGCTCGTGCTCATCTGGTCAATGAAGGCTGAAGCGAAGTTGTAGGAGAGGCGTACGTTCACGCCGTTCTTCTCGTAGAAGAGCGAAGCGTTGGCGGTGTGTTCGGGTGAACCTGCCACCTTCACGTTGTCGCCGTCCTTCACACCCAGACGTTCGTTGAAGTTGCGCGTGGTGCTGTGTGTGTAGGTATAGGTGCCGTAGAAGCCGATGCACTTGAGGGCGGGGGTGATGAAACCGAAGTCTCTCTGATAAGCCACCTCAGCGCCAAGCACTCTGGCGTCGTAGGCATTGATGTTCTGCGTCACGGAGAAGTTTTCCTGCGCCATGTCGCCCGTCAGTCCGAGGTCGCTGCCCAGGTACTTGTTGGAAGACCATTCGATGTTCACGTTCTTGATGTCCTTGTAGAACACGCCCACGCTCACCAGACCCACGCTCTTGAAGTAGTAGTCGGCGGAGAGGTCCACGTTCATTGCCTTTGCCGGCTTCGTGTTCGGGTCACCGATGGTAGCCGTGAGGTCGGCGGTGTTGAAACTCTTGTTGGCAATGAGAGCCGAGTATTTCGGGCGGGAGATGGTCTTCGTCACGGAAGCGCGGAGGTTACCGTCCTCGTTGATTTTATATTTGAGCAGTAAGCTGGGGAGCAAGTCGGTGTAGTGGTTCTTGAAAGTGCCGGTAGAAGTCATGGAAGCATTGTTGTCGGCATCCACCGTCACGTTGTAGCCGCTCGTCTTCAGGTCCGTGCGTTCCACGCGGAGGCCGAAGGTAGCCGAGAGCTTCTTGCCGAGGCTCTGGTCGAAACGAAGGTAACCGGCGGAGATTTGCTCGCGAATGTTGTAGTTGCCGGCAGCTTCTTCAAGGTTCAGCGTGCCGTTGTACTTACTGAAGTCGATGGCGCCCAAAGTTTCCTTCGTGATGAACGGCGTGCCGATGGGATACTGGCTGCCCGGCATGAAGCCTTCTCTGATTTGCGCGGAGGTAAGGTTGCGCCAGTCGGCGCCGAGCACCTCGCTCGCGTCGTAGTCGTAGAGCGCACGTTCGCGCGTCTTGTCCTTGCTCGTGTATTTTGCGCCGAACTTCAGCGTGTTGCCGAAGAGACCGTTTGTGAGGGGAAGGGTGAAGTTGATGCGGCCTTTCCACTCGTTCTCTGCGATGTTCTGGTTGCAGTTCGTCATGTCGGTCACCTTCCAGTCGGCATTGTCGAGCGAAGGCATCTCCTTGGAGTAGTAAGGCTGCTTGCCGCCGGCGTCCTTGAAGTCCGACGAAAGGTCAATGCCCTTCATCTGATAAGCCACGTAGCGCTCGTTCGGACGGTCCTCCGTGGCACGCGAGTAACTGCCTGCCCAGTCCATCTGCAGGTTGCCGAAACTGTGTTCGCCGCTAAGCGTGTAGTCCATCGTCTGCTGGAGTTCCAGACGTGCGTTCTTGTTGTTGGACGAACCCGCCTTCGTCTGCATCACCATCGACTGCTTGCTTGCCTTGCTGTCCAGCTTCTTGTAGGTCACGCGGTAGCGGTTTTCCCAGTCGTTGCGGCGGTTGTAGATGCCCTTGAATGAAATCTTGTGCTTCGGGTTGAACATGTAGTCGAGCGCGAGGGAGTAGCTCTGGCGCTCGCGCGTCACGTAGTACTGGCGCACCTCAGCCTTGTTCAGCGCAACGCTCTTGTCGTCGTTCTCGGCGTATTCAAACTCCGTGTTGTCTGAACCGATGGGCGAATACTGGTAAGAGATGGAAGCCATCACGCCCAGCTTGTTGTTGAAGAAGCGGTCGCCGTAGGTAGCGCCCAAATCCCAGAGCGGCTTCTTGCTGATCCATGAGAAGCCCGAACCCACGTTGAAGTTCAGCACGCGATGGTTCGGCGTGTTTTTGGTGATGAGGTTTATTTCGCCGCCAATGGCGTCGCCGTCCATGTCGCTCGTCACCACCTTGTTCAGCTCGATGGTCTGAATCATGTCGGCGGGAATGAGGTCGAGCTGCACGTTACGCGTGTCGCCTTCGGCGGACGGCATGCGGTTGCCGTTCACGGTGACGGAAGTGAGGTCGGCCGATGTACCGCGCACCTGACCGAAGCGTGCTTCGCCCTGGTCGTACTGCACGTTCACGCCGTTGATGCGCTTCAAGGCGTCGCCAATGTTTGAGTCGGGAAATTTGCCCACCTGGTCGGCCGACACCACGTTGCTCACGCCCATGGCTTCCTTCTGCATCTGCATGGCCTTGCGCTGTCCGTAGAAAGCGCCGTTGACCACCACCTCTTTCAGTTGCTGGCCGGCGTTGAGCTCTACGTTCTGAATAAGGCTCTTGCCGTCGTACTTCACGGTAAACGTCTTGGGCTCGTAGCCCACGTAGGAAACCTTCACCTTGTAGGTGCCCGGCTTCAGGTTAGCGAGCGTGTAGTAGCCGTTGCCGTCGCTTGTTACGAACGTGTGGAGGTTCTCTACGAGGATGGTCGCTCCGGGAAGTGACTGATGCTCGGCATCGGTGATTTTACCTTTGATGCTGCCCGGTGCGGCACCTTCCGTACCTTCTGCTGCTGCAGTGAGGGCAAGCAACGTCATTGCCATGCACGAAGCCATGAATTTCTTTCTCATGTTGTTAAGCTTATTGTTGCAAATCAAATCTAGTTTTGGTGCAAAGTTCGGCAGGCGTGTTTACAGACTTCTTAAAGTACGGTTAAAGAAGTGTGACATCGAGGGCGGTTCTTTAATCTGAAGTGCACGATTAAGGAAATACGGGCTGAAAGCCCAACCTGCGCCTAGCCCAGGGTAAGCGAAGCGACACCCTGGGTTTACATGGCATTTTTACGCTCGCCCTGAACCAACGGTCACCGGCGCGAAGCGGAAAGGTAAAGGGCAAAAGCGTAATGATTCGACAGGAAACCATATGATATTAACGCTTTTGCCCTTTCAGGGCGCATTCTCGCTACGCCTTTTCCCCAGGGCGTTGCCCTGGGCTAGGCGCTTTTGGGCTTTCAGCCCGTCTGCGTCAAGTAATGTGTAAAAAATAACTTGAGCAGTTTTTGATTCGAGAATCATGTAACGC
>CAVJJO010000145.1:0-4832 GCA_963649665.1 Bacteroidaceae bacterium
ACAAAGTTTCAAAGCGCAGCATGCAAAAGCCTCAGTGAGGCCGTGTAGAGCGTGACGTTTTGAAAACGTCACCCCCATGGGCGGCGCAAAACCTCCCCCTCCATGCGCTTCGCACCCTTGCGCGTCGCGCTCGTCAGCTTATGTTCTCTTCACATTTGCCCTGAAAGCCACGGCGCTATTCAAAGAAAACCCTTATCTTTGCTGCGACTATACGTGCGCACGCGTTACAATTAAATAAAGCGAACGAATGCGCGCAGCGACGTATCATAAGACCGTTAATCTTAAGTTCCTCAAGAAAAACTCTCTAAATAAACCTAATACAATAGCAATGAAAAAGTTTACACTTTTGCTCCTCATGCTGTTCGTTTGCCTCATGGCAGGCGCACAGAGCAAACTGCCCGACTTTTCCACCGAGGACACCCCCGTGTGGTACACCGTGCAGTTCAAAACCGGCAGCAACTTCCTCTCCGATGCCGGTGCTGGTAGCAAAATGGTGACCGTGGCGTCCACCAGCAGCACCAGTCAGCAGTTCCAGTTTATCGGCACGCAAAGCGAGTTCGTGATGAAAAGCAAAGCCGGACGCTACGTCTCCTACAACGGCTCCTACTTCACCACCACCTCTTCTGCCAGCAGCGCAGAAAAGCTCGCCATCATCAAAGGCTCTGCCAACAACTACTTCGAGATTCAGCGCACCGCTTCCCCCTCCAACGCCATGAACCAGTGGGGCGGCACCACCGCAGGCAGAAACCTCGGCGAGTGGAGCACGGGCGACGACAACAATCAGCTCTACTTCAACATGGTAGGCGTGAAGTGGCCCACCTTCTCCACCGACGACACCGAGAAGTACTACTTCGTGAAGTTCAACCGCGCCTCGCGTTACCTCGCCGAGAGCACCAACGGCACCGACAACTGCATTCGTCTCTACAGCGTTGACGACGTCGACGGCCAGAAGTGGAAGCTCGTAGGTACGAAGGACAACTTCCAGTTTGTCAACAAGAGCGGCAACATCATTGCCGTAAGCTCCACCTCCATCTCCACCACCGAAGGCGGCACCAACCCCAATCCCCTCCGCTACGGTACCACCGAGCAGAGCGGCGGTTTCAAACTCGTGGAAAGCTCCAACACCACCAACGGTTCAGGTTTCGAAATCGTGGCCAACTCCAAGAGCGGCAACAACTACGTGAACATGTGGGGCTCAGTGGTTGAAGGCAACACCCTCGGCTTCTGGCAAGCCGGCGACCAAAACAACGTGTGCACCTTCGTTGACCCCGACGACATGGAATATGCCGACTACAAGAGCACCGGCATTGAAGACTATGTGCCCGAGCACTCCCTTACCCTCTGGTACACCGAACCCGCCACCACCGCCAAGCTTTACAGCGGTGGCCAGGGCTACTCCAACTGGATGGAATATTCCCTCCCCATCGGCGACGGACAGTTCGGCGCCAGCCTCTTCGGCGGCATGTACAAGGATGAGATTCAGTTCAACGAAAAGACCCTCTGGAGCGGCACCGCAGCTAAGTCGTCGTCAGGCGGCAGCGGCTACGGAAAGTATGAAAACTTCGGTTCCGTAATAGCAGAAGACCTCAGCGGCGAGTTCAGCACCAGCACCTCCAAGGCAGCCAAGGACTACCTCCGCCAGCTCGACCTCACCACCGCCACCGGCAAAACGCAGTTTACCAGCCAAAGCGGCGTGACCTACACCCGTGAATACATCGCCTCCAATCCCGCCCGCGTAGTGGCAGCCCACTACACCGCCAGCGAGAAGGGCAAAATCTGCCTCCGCTTCACCCTCGAACCCGGTTACTCTCTCAAGAAGTCCGCAGCCTATGCCGACGGCGAAGGCTCCTTCAGCGGCAAGCTCGACCTCGTAAGCTTCAACGCCCGCATGAGAGTAGTGCCCACAGGCGGTACCATCGAAACGACCGACGAGGGCGTCACCGTCACCGGCGCCGATGAAGTGCTCCTCCTCCTCGCAGGCGGCACCGACTACGATGCCTACGCTTCAAGCTACATCTCCAACACCTCCGCCCTCTCGTCCACCATCGAGGCACGCCTCAACGACGCCGAGAAGAAAGGCTGGAGCGAACTCCTCACCGAGCACGTGGCTGACCATCAGAAGTACTTCAGCCGCGTAGACTTCCAGCTCGACGGCACCAAGAACGAAGTGCCCACCAACAAGCTCATCGACACCTACTCCAGCGGCAAGGGCACCAACGCACTCATGCTCGAGCAGCTCTACTTCGCCTACGGCCGCTACCTCGAGATTGCCTCCTCACGTGGTGTGGACCTCCCCTCCAACCTTCAGGGCATTTGGAGCAACATGGTAAATCCCGCATGGAACGCCGACATCCACTCCAACATCAACGTGCAGATGAACTACTGGCCCGCCGAACCCACCAACCTCAGCGAAATGCACCTCCCCTTCCTCCACTACATCTGGAACGAAGCCGAGAACCACAGCGAATGGAAGCAGTGGGCTAAGAACAGCGGACAGAGCCGCGGCTGGACTTGCTACACCGAAAACAACATTTTCGGCGGTGTAAGTTCCTTTATGACCAACTACGTGATTGCCAACGCCTGGTACGCTTCGCACCTCTGGCAGCACTACCGCTACACGCTCGACAAGGACTACCTCAAGAAGGTGTTCCCCGCCATGCTCTCCGCTTCGCAGTTCTGGATGGACCGCCTGGAGAAAGCCACTGACGGTACCTACGAAGCACCCAACGAATGGTCGCCCGAACACGGACCTTCGTCTGAAGACGGTGTGGCACACGCACAGCAGCTCGTTTACGACCTCTTCAGCAACACGCTTGCTGCCATTGAAGTGCTTGGCGACGAAGCCAACGTGAGCGATGCCGACCTCGACAAACTCAACGACCGTTTCTCCAAGCTCGACAACGGTCTCCACACCGAGATTTACACCGGCAACTGGGGCACCGACCGCATTGCCAAGAACACGCCCATCCTCCGCGAGTGGAAATACAGCAGCTACACTGCCACCACCGAAGGCGTGAACCACCGCCACATGTCGCACCTCATGTGTCTCTATCCCTTCAGTCAGGTACATCCGGGCACTGCCCTCTACGACGCAGCCGTCAACTCACTCCGCCTCCGCGGCGACGGCGCTACGGGCTGGTCAATGGGTTGGAAGATTAACCTTTGGGCACGCGCCCTCGACGGCGACCACGCACGCACCATCCTCAACAACGCACTCGCCCACAGCAACGGCGGCGCAGGTGTGTTCTACAACCTCTTCGACGCTCACGCTCCCTTCCAGATTGACGGTAACTTCGGTGCTTGCGCAGGTATGGCAGAAATGATCATGCAGAGCAATGCCGACACCATCCGCATTCTCCCCGCTCTCCCCTCCGCATGGAAGGCTGGTCACATGAACGGCATGAAGGCCGTGAAGGACTTCACCGTAAGCACCACTTGGGCTAAGGGCGAAGCTACCCGCGTGACCATCGTCAACAATCAGGGCCAGACCATCCCCGTGCTCTACAAGAACCTCGCCAAGGCCAAGGTCTACATCAACGGCAAGGCAGCCGAACTCGAAGTAGATGCCAACGGCGTGGCAACGCTCTCCGGTGAAGCCGGCACGACCTATGTGTTCGACTTCGACGGCTCTTACGTAGCGGGCATTCAGCAGGCTTCTTCCACCGGCGCGTTCCGCGTGAACGTGGAAGGTCGCCGCGTAAGCCTCGAGGGCAACAACATCAAGCAGGTTCGCGTGGTAGACCTCTCCGGTCGCACGCTCCAGAAGACCTCACGCTCTTCCTTCACCGTGGACCGCGCCGCCGGTCACAGCTTTGTCATCGAAGCCACCGACAACGACGGCAACGTCAACACGCAGAAAGTAGTGCTCAAGTAAAGCATCTACCCCAACACAAGAAAGCGGGCAGACAACTTCCGAAAGGAAATTGTCTGCCCGCTTTGGCTATAGGATTTAGGGAGATGGTGTGCAGCGCCTCCATGAGGCCTTGCGTCATTCATTTACTTTCCATCAATATACCTTTTCATGCTCTCTTTCTCCGACCTCCCGTCCAGCACAAAGTCGTCAATCTTCCAATTGCCCTTTTCCAGAACGAGAGTAACCTTTAGTTCCGTGGTCGTGTCGCAGTTCTTTATCTGAATCTTTGCGATGCCTTTCCCGTCGTTCTCCTCTACGCTTTTAATGACGTACGAAGGAGCTGCAACGTCCTGTCCGCAAATCCAGTGGTCGGAGTCGAAGAAGCCTATCATGCCCTCAGCCACATCGGCGCTGTCGGCCTTTTCCACCTGTTGCTTGAGGGTAAGGTAGGAAGAGGAAAGGTAAAGGGAGTCGAAGTTCGGCTGCCGGTCCATGAGCGCAATGTCGTCCGCCGCCCGGTCGTACCAGCCAAACACGTCGCTGTAAATCTTGTTCAGTTGGTCGGCGGCAGAAGGCGCGGCGGCTTCTTCTTGCGGCGATGGAGAGGAAAGAGAAGCCGTGGCATTGGAACTTGCATTGCGGTTGCCGCAACTCATGAGCGTGGCGGCAAAGGCAAGCACAAGAAATTGTTTTGACATATCGGTGATGTATTGTTTAGTTATATGTAAAAAATAACTTGAACATTTTTTATTCGAGAATCACGTAACGCATTCATCAACGACGGGCTGAACCAACGGTAATCAGTGCCAACGACGGGCTGAAAGCCCAACCTGCGCCTAGCCCAGGGCAAGCGAAGCGACACCCTGGGTTTACATGGCATTTTTACGCTCGCCCTGAAAGGGCAAAAGCGTAATGATTCGACAGGAAACCATATGATATAAACGCTTTTGCCCTTTCAGGGCGCGTTGCTACTCACGAT
>CAVJJO010000146.1:0-4777 GCA_963649665.1 Bacteroidaceae bacterium
TCTTGACGGGGAGTGAACACGAAACAACGTTCGGCGACCGAAGGGAAAGCCAATTGTCAAGAATTAACCACGATTTTTCATGAATTATTTTTGAGCACGAAAGTTCTGTGTATTCTGTGAATTCGGTGGGAGAATAAAAGATCAAGACGAGAGCGCATGAGGGCGAAGCGCATGGAGGTCAAGACTCCTGTCTTGACTGCTCTTTCGCGGCACTTCAAAGCGAAGCTACGCAAAAGCCTCCGTGAGGCCGCTCATCAGTCAAGACTGGAGTCTTGACCCCCATGCGCTTCGCCCCCATGCGCTTCGCCTCCATGCGCTTCGCCCCATGCGCTAGCGCCTCCATGGGTTTCACTCCATGCGTTTCTTCCAGTTGGCTCCTTACTTCGGCAGGGTTACCTTGAAGAGGGGCGACTCGACGTGCTGCTCGGCGATGACCTGCTTGAGTTCCTTGACTACTTCGGGGTATTTGGACGCCACGTTGTTGTCCTCATGGATGTCGGTGGCGAGGTCGTAGAGTTCGCAAACGCCTTTACGCACCACAAGTTTCCAGTTGCCGCGGCGTACGCCCATCTGATCCGTTTCGTGGAATTCCCAGTAGAGGAAGTCGTGTTCCTTCTGGTCCTTGTCGTTGCCGAGGAGCGTGGGGGCGAAGGAGATGCCGTCGAAGCAGTCGTCGGCTTTGGAGGCGTTGAGGTAGTTGTCGGCTTTCGTTCCGAGCAGTTCGCAGAAGGTGGGGAGTATGTCGTAGAACGCCAACTGATGGTCGTTGACCTTACCTGCGGGCACGTGGCCCGGCCACCAGGCTATGAAGGGAATGCGTATGCCGCCCTCGTTGCAGGAGCGCTTGAGTCCCTTGAGTTTGCCGTCGCGACCGAAGAACGTGGGGTCTGCCCCACCCTCTTCGTGAGGGCCGTTGTCGGAAGAGAAGATGACGAGGGTGTTCTTGTCGAGTCCCTTTGCCTTGAGGTGTTCCATTATCTCGCCGACGTAGGCGTCGAGGCGCGTGATCATGGCCGCGAACTGCGCGTGCATGTGGGTGTTGGCATGGTAGCGGTCCACGCCGGCGAAGGAGATGTCGTCGCAGAAGCGCTGCTCGTAGGCCTTGAGTATGGAGTCGTTGGGCTGATAGAGTTCGGCGTGGGGAAGCGTGTAGGTGAAGAAGCCGTAGAAGGGCTGGGAGGCGTCCTGGCGGTCTATCCAGTCGAGGGCTTCGTGGTGGATGAGGTCGCCGGAGTACTGCGTGCGGTGGGCGTAGTCGGCATTGCCGGTTCCGTACTTCGTGTTTTCCGTCAGTTCAAGGCGCACGGTGGCGGTGTCGCCGAGGCGCTTGCTGTAGCGGTTGAGGAAGTTGGGGTAGTACATGTGGGCCATGTACTGGCAGATGTAGCCGTAGTATTCGTCGACGCCGCGCTTGTCGGGGGTGGACACGGAGCCTTCATAGCCGCCCGCCCACTTTCCGAACATACCGGTGGTGTAGCCGTTGCGCTTCATTATTTCGGGCAGGATGATGTGGTCGGCATCGTAGGGTTCCTGTCCCACGCGGTCGGGGTCCTGGCTCTTGCCGTAGGTCACGTTGGGGCGGCCCTGCCAGTACTCGCGGTTGCCGCGTACATGGGTGTGGCCGGTGTGTTGTCCGGTCATGATGGTGGCACGCGAGGGGGCGCTGACGGGACTTCCCGCATAAGCCTGCGTGAAGCGCATGCCTTCGGAGGCGAGGCGGTCGATGTTGGGCGTGTTGATATAGGGCTGGCCGTAGCAGGCGAGGTCGCCGTAGCCCATGTCGTCGCAGAGGATGAATATGATGTTCGGCTTTTCGGCTACCGTTTGCTGAGCGAGTGCTGCGAGGGGCGCCAAGGCTGCCGTGCCGGCGAGGAGGTGCTTGAAGGAAGGCATATAGATATGGAGGTGTTGAAAGGTTACGGAATGAAAGTTTTTTTGGGGAGATGGATGGCAAGTGTGCGTCAGCGGATGCGTTTCTTACCACCCTGGATGTACACACCGCGGTGGTACTTGGGATTGATGCGCCGACCGGTCACGTTGTAGGCTTCCGTGCTGCGTAAGGTGCGCGGGTCGCGCACTACGGGACTAACGGCGTCGGTCGTCTGCGTGTTGGGCGAGAAGAGGGCGGTGAGCGTCACGCTCTGCGTGGCTTCGAGGGTGTAGGAGGCTTTGGTGCTTACCACCGTGCCGTCGATGGCCCAACCCTTGAAGACTGCATTGCCCTTGCGCTCAGCGGTGAGGGTGAACTGCGTGCCATAGGGTGCGGTGATGTGGTGACGGCCACGGCCTACGCTGTCGGTGGCTTCGTCGGGAAGGACGGCGCTTACGGTGCCGCGGAGCGTGTCGCAGCTTTCGGCCACGAAGGTGCGTTGGGTAGCGTCGGCCTTTTGCACGTTGGCGAGGAGGTCGTAGATGTAGCCATGCACGGCGTCTTCGGCATCGTCCATACCGTTGTCGGTGAGGCGCACGCGGATGCGGGCGGATTTGCAGCGGGCGGTGTCGGGCACGGTGAAGGAGAGTTGTCCGGTGGCTGCGGTGCCGAGTTCGCGGGCGTCTTCAAAGATGCCGTCGGCGTCCCAGTCGAAATAGGCCGTTGTCTTGTAGTTGCCGTCGGTTTTTGCTGCGGCATAGGAAAGGGTGGCTTCCTCGCCGGGCACAAGGGTAAGGCGGTCGGTGCGGAGGGGGTTGTAGTAGGCGGAGGGTTTTGCCGTGGCGCTGTAGTGGACCTCGTCGGTCACGGCGCGTCCTTCCACGTCGAGGGCGGTGAAATAGGCTGTGCCTACGGTGCCGCAAGGCAGGTTGTACACGCCGAGCTGACGCGAGTAGTCGCTGCGCACGTCGGGTTCGGGGGCGATGTAGTCGTAGTCGGTGGCGTGGAATTCCCAGTAGGAGTTACCGCGGTTGTAGCGCACGGAGAAGGCCACGATGCGGTTGGTGGCGGCTTCGAAGTTGAGTCCGAGGGTTTTGTCGGCCTGCACGTCGATGGTCTGGTCGGTGCTGCAGATGTAGTAATAGCCGGTAAAGCTGCTCGTGGTGTTGGCCTTCACTTCGAGTTCCACAGGCGTGGTGCCGCACTGCACTTGCTGCGTCTGTCCGTTTTGTGCAGGGAGGTTGGTGCTCTGTATGTAGAGCCCAGAGGCAACGTTCTGCACGTAGTAGTGGTCGGCGGTGCCGGTGGGGATGAAGCGCCAATATTGTTTCTGCGTCTTGTCGGCAGGACCGGCAGTGAGTCGGGCGGACGATTCGTAGACGTAGGCGTTGGTGTTGGTGTTGCGGTTGATGAGGTAGACCTTTCCCTCCTCGGGCTTGTCGCTCTGAGCTAGGGCGGCCATAGGGGGAAGGCAGGCAACGAGCACGAAGGTTGCCTTTGCGATGTGTAGAATTCTTATCATAAGGTTAGCTTTAAGTAAGCATTAAGGAAACAATTTAAACATTTATGCAAGCGGCATTTGCGGGCGGGTGCAAAAGTCAGTCAAGACGGGAGTCTTGCCCCATGCGCTTCGCATGAAAATTGCTCAAGTTATGTTTTAGACATTACTGAAACGGCTTTCGCAGTATTTTCGCAATGCGCCGAGGAGGCGCGAATTGTCGACGGGGAGGGATACGGTGATGCGCACGCAGTCGGCTATGCGGGAGTCGCCGCGAAGGGGTAGCACGGCGATGCCTTGTTCGGCGAGGTAGCGCACCACGTCGTCGCGCCGGTGAAGGCGCACCATGAGGAAGTTCGTTTCGCTGGGATAGACCTTCTGACAGACGGGCAACTGGCGAAGGGCGAGAACCACCTTGGCACGTTCGTCAACGAGCTGGCGCACCCATTTGTCCACGTCGAGGCGGCGGCGCACGAGGCGCTCGGCATAGTCGGCCACGAGGTTGCTTACGGGATGGCAGAGCCCCATGCACTCATAGTAGCTGATGAGCGAGGGATGGGCCACGACCACAGCGAGGCGCACGGCGGCAGAGGCCCAGGCGTGGGAGAAGGAACGGAGGATGACCACGTTGGGGTGGTCGTTGATAAGCCGCACGGAACTTTGGCCGCGGGCGAACTCTACGTACGACTCGTCCACGACTACGATGCCCGCAAAGAGGTCGGCGAGCGTGGCAATGCTTTCAGCGGAGAGCACGTTGCCGGTGGGACTGTTGGGGTTGCAGAGGAAGATGACCTTGGTGTTGTGGCGCACGCTTTCGACCACACTGTCGGCATCGAGCGCAAAGGACTCATCGGCGAGGGACACTTGGGTGCAGCGCACTTCGTTGAGCTGCGCACGGCGTGCATAGACGGAGCGCGACGGGGTCATGGCCACCACTTCTTCGAGGCCGGGATTGCAGAAGATGCGTATGGTGAGGTCCACGGCCTGCTCGGTGCCGCCGCAGAGGTAGCAGCACTTGGCGGGTATGCCTTCCTGTCGTCCCCAGAGGGTTTTGAGTTGTGTGAAACGGGAGTCGGGATAGCGACATTCGGGACTGTTGAACGGACTCTCGTTGGCATCGAGACGCAGCATGCCGTGGTCGCGCTGAAGGGCGGACATATCGCGGAGCGCGGCTTGCACGCTTCGCCGCACATAGGTGACTGCTTCGGGTGCGGAGGTGGGTGTAGAATGGGGTTCCATAGGAGTAGAATGCTATCTGTTGATGCAAAGGTAATGAGAAAGGGGAAATGGAAGCATAGGGGAAGGTAAATATTGTGCGCAGGCAGGCGTGCGAGGTTCTGCAAAAAAGAGTTTATAAACAGGTGTAGCATTGCATGCTCGCTTATGTGGCGCCAGCGCATGGGGGTCAA
>CAVJJO010000147.1:0-4679 GCA_963649665.1 Bacteroidaceae bacterium
ACGCCACTTGGGCGAATTTGTATATTGAACGGTGGTAATTTATAGAACCACCCTTAAATCCGAAACTTCAGTAATCTACTTGTTGCTATTGCTGCGCACTTCGCCGAGGAGTTTCTGCAGGCGTTGCAACACTTTGGGGTAGTCGGCGCTCACGTCCTTCTCCTCGTAGCGGTTTTGGCGAATGTCGTAGAGTTGCGGCGTGGCGCGGTAGCCCGTTTCTATCTTCGGTCCCCACGTGATCATGGGACCGCCGTCGGAGGGCGAGATGTATTTCCAGTTCTGCGTGCGGAGCGTGAGGCTGCGGTTTGCCGCCATGCTCACGGCAAAGTCGCGCGGCTTGGTGCTCGCGCCCGTCCAGGTGGCAAGGTTGTCCTCACTGTCGATGGCTGCCCCCTGCGGCACTTTGGCACCGGCAAGGGAAGCCAGCGTGGCAGGCACGTCGATGAGCGAGGCGAGCGCGTCCGACGTCAGGGTGCGCTTAATGCCTTCGGGCCAGTAGGCAATGAACGGAACGGCGCTGCCGGCTTCGAAGGCGCTGTATTTCGCACCGCGGAAAGGACCTCCCGGCTTGTGGTCGCCGGCGAGTTCTTCGGCGCGGTCGGCATAGCCGTCGTCGAGCACAGGGCCGTTGTCGGAAGTGATGAGCAGAAGCGTGTTCTTGTCAAGTCCCATGCGGCGGAGCGCGTCGGTTATCTGGCGCACAGTCCAGTCGAACTGCAGGATGGCTTCGCCGCGGAGTCCCATGGGACTCTTTCCGCGGAAACGCTCGTGGGGCTGGCGCGGCACGTGCACGTCGTTCGTGCAGAGATACACGAAAAACGGTGCGCGGCGGTTGTTCTCCATGAAGCGCACGGCGTGGCTCACTATGCTGTCGGCAATGTCCTCGTCGCGCCAGAGCGCTTTGCCGCCTCCTTTCATGTAGCCGATGCGCGAAATGCCGTTCACGATGCTCATGTCGTGGCCGTGGCTGGGGCGCTGCTTCGTGAGGAGTTCGGGGTTGAGCCGCCCCGTGGGTTCGCCCGGGAAGTTTTGGCGGTAGCTCACTTCTATGGGTGCCGAGGCGTCGTAGTCGGCCACTTGTCCGTTCTCTATGTAGACGCAGGGCACGCGGTCGGCGGTGGCGGCTTGAATGTAGTGGTAGTCGAAACCCAGGTCGCGCGGCGTCTGGTCGATGGTGCCGTTCCAGTCCTGTGCGGCAGTCTGGCTGCCCAGACCGAGGTGCCACTTGCCTATGGCGGCGGTGACGTAGCCGGCCTGGTGCATGAGGTCGGCCACGGTGGTTTGCTCGGGACGGATCACCATGGCGGCATTGCCGGCTGCCACGTCCGTTCCGCGGCGGCGGAAGGGATATTCTCCGGTGAGTATGCCGTAGCGCGAGGGGGTGGAGGTGGCGGCGCAGGCGTGCATGTTGGTGAACCTTATGCCGCGGGCTGCCAGGCTGTCCACGGTAGGCGTGGCTATGCGCGTGGCGCCGTAGCACGAAAGGTCGCCGTAGCCGAGGTCGTCGGCCACAAGAAGTATGATGTTGGGTTTTTCCGCTCCGTTGTCGCGCGACTGGGCTAAGCTCAGCGCCGGCGAAAGGGCAAGGAGCGGAAGCAGATAACGTTGCATAGTCTACTTTGAGGAAGAACTGTGAAAAAAACGAGGGCGCACTTGCCGATGAATCACGGCGGCAGCACGCGACCTTATCACTTTGTGGCCCAAAAGTACAAAATAAACACTATGCCTTGGGCAACCTATGCGAAAAATCGTACCTTTGCTAACGTAATCCGTACGGCATGTAAAAATACGTCCGTACGCAATACCCATTATTATATTTATAAGGTAAAGGGCGGTTCTACATTCCACCCCACATACATTTTCGCACCATGAGTCAGTTAGAAAAGATTTTTGCCGAGAAACTCCTCCACGTTAAAGCCATCAAGCTCCAACCCGAAGCTCCCTTCACCTGGGCAAGCGGTTGGAAGTCGCCTTTCTACTGCGACAACCGCAAGACTTTGGCATTCCCCTCACTCCGCAGCTTCGTAAAGCTTGAGTTGAGCCGCATCATTGCCGAGAAATATCCCGAAGCCGAAGCCGTGGCAGGCGTAGCCACCGGTGCCATCGCACAGGGTGCGCTCGTGGCAGACGCTCTCGGTTTGCCCTTCGCCTACGTGCGTTCGAAACCCAAGGACCACGGCATGACGAACCTCATCGAAGGCGACCTCCAGAAGGGCATGAAAGTGGTGGTTGTGGAAGACCTCATCTCCACCGGCGGTTCTTCGCTCAAGGCCGTAGAAGCACTCCGCGCACACGGATGCGAGGTTATCGGCATGGTGGCAAGCTACACCTACGGTTTCCCCGTAGCCGAAGAGGCTTTCAAGGCTGCCAACGTGGAGCTCACCACACTCACCAACTACGAAGCCGTAGTGGAAACGGCTCTCGCCACGGGCTACATCAGCGAGAAGCACGTGCCCATGCTCCACGAATGGCGCGCCAACCCCAGCGAATGGGGCAAATAAGCCTTCCGTGGCTTTTCCCCATTGTTAAATATTGCACATTTATTCGTCCAAATCTCCTACACATCGCAAGGGAAAAGAAAATATCCCTTAAGATTTCGTGAAATGTCCTTACATTTGCATCGCAGTTCCGCATCAAACGCGGCATTGCGATGCAACTTTTTTTGTTGCCCTAGCAAAGAGACATTTCAAACAACGAAACAAATATACACTAAACGAAAAAGTGATGAAAAAGATTTTCCTTACGGTCGCTGTAGCAGCCATGGCGCTCACGGCCAGCGCACAAGTTTATGTAGGCGGTGAAGTAGGCGCATGGCGCAACCCCGACGCCAACACCACCACCTTCGCCATCAAGCCCGAAGTTGGTTACCAGCTCTCCGACAAGTGGGATCTCGGTATCGGCATCGGTTACGACTACGGCTACAACTCCGGCACTTCCGTAAACGAGTTCCAGGTTGACCCCTACGCCCGTTGGAGCTTCGCCAAGTTCGGTCCCGTGAGCCTCTTCCTTCAGATGGGCTTCGGCATCAGCACCTACAAGGTAAAGCCCGAGAACGGTCCTTCAGGTGATGCCAACACGGCATGGCGTGTAGGTGTAGCTCCCGGTCTGCGCGTGAACCTCGCCAAGAACATCGACTTCGTGGCTCACGTAGGCTTCCTCGGCTATCGCGACTCCGACGACAGCTACGCCGCTACCCTCCCCTACGGCCAGGACGGCTTCGGCTTCTTCGTAAGCGGTAACGACCTCACCTTCGGTATCAACTACAACTTCTAAACGCCGCGCCCGCGTTCCCGCAACGCATACGCGCAACAAAAAAGCCGCTGCACAAGCATAAACAATATGCTGTGCAGCGGCTTTTCCTTACTTGAAATATAATGCGTGACCTACAAAACACGAATTACCTACAAATAACAACAATCTAAAATTCATGACAAATTCATGGTCAATTCATGGTCATTCGTGTTCAAAACTCAAAAACACGAATTCCCATGAATTATCCACGAATTTTTCATAAATTATTTCTTTGTCAATTCATGATAAATTCATGGATAATTCACGGTCATTCGTGTTCAAAGAATAAAACATGAATTCCCGTAAATTATCCACGAATTTTTCATAAATTATTTCCTTACCAATTCATGACAAATTCATGGATAATTCATGGTCATTCGTGTTCAAAACTCAAAAACACGAATTCCCATAAATTATCCACGAATTTTTCATAAATTATTTCTTTGTCAATTTATGTTCAATTCATGTTCAAAGCTCTTAATAGACAACATTCATGTTCTTATCCAGCAGCATACACTCATTCGTGTCTTCTCGGAATCCATAGCGTTCTCCCTGCAAGCTGCCGGCACCGAAGTTCATCAGCAGCCCCACCGGTCGCTTCGTCAGACGCATATAGTTAAACAATTGTGCACGATGCGAAGAAGAGATGTCTGCCACACTCTTCAGTTCTACGATGATGTCCCCCACCACAATATCCATCTTATACCGCTTCTCCAGCAGGTGTTGCTTATAGAAACAAACAATCTCCTGTTCCCTTTCGTTGGCTATGTGCATATCCTGAAGTTCCAGATGCAGTGCCTCCTGATAGATTGGCTCCAGCAGTCCCCATCCCAATTCCGAATGCACCTTCATCGCCGCCCCAATAATCTTATACACATCATCCTTATACCCTGTAAAGTCTACCATAAACGTAATCTTAAAAATAAAACATTAACCCCACGAATAACACCAATCTAAAATTCATGACAAATTCATGGATAATTCATGGTCATTCGTGTTTTAAAGTTATGACACGAATTCCCATGAATTATCCACGAATTTTCCATAAATTATTTCTTTGTCAATTCATGATAAATTCATGGATAATTCACGGTCATTCGTGTTCAAAGAAAAAAAACATAAATACCCATGAATTACCCACGAAACAACGTTCGGCGGCCGAAGGGAAAGCCAATTTTTCATAAATTATTTCTTTGTCAATTCATGATAAATTCGTGTTCAAAATAAGAAGAGATAAATTCACGTTCTCCCCCCCTACATAAACTTCGCCTTCACGAACTGCGGCACCTTCCATGCCATCTTCATCAGCTTCGTCAGCGTGACGGGCTTGAAGCCGTAGCCGGAGTACACCCGTATGTCCTCCTTCCACATCTTCTTGCGCTTCACCG
>CAVJJO010000148.1:0-4628 GCA_963649665.1 Bacteroidaceae bacterium
AGCGACTTTGCGCCCTGAAAGGGCAAAAGCGTGTGATGTATAGTAACGCTTTTGCGCTTTCAGCGCGCATTCTCGCTACATCTCTCACCCAGGGCGTTGCCCTGGGCTAGGCGCTTTTGGGCTTTCAGCCCGTGCTCTTATAACTTCAAAAGTTCAGTGATTAACTCTATTTGCTGATTGCTTAATCTACGGCGTGCAACGCCCATGGGGGTGACGTTTTCAAAACGTCACGCTCTTTCGCGGCCTCACGTAGGCTATTCGTGCTGCGATTTAGTTTATCGTGTAGCGCGCGAAGTTTTGAAAACCTCGCCTCCATGCGCGGCATTTTAATTTCGTTCGTAGATAACATACCGAATTGCGTAGAACGGTTGTCAGAAAAAATGTTTAAGAGCGTTTCCGTTCATCATATTTTAGCACCAAGCCTTGGGGGTTCCAAATCTTTTCTTCAAATTTGCAAGGTAAATAAAGCAAAGACGAGCGTAATCCATCACCCTTGAACGCCACTTCGCGTGCTTGCGGAATTGATACTTAGGCGCCTTGTCACTATCCTGTTTAATTAAACCATTCTCCAAAACATGGAAAACAGCATGTCAAACAAAAGCGGACTTAAGAAAGAAGACTTTCAGAAAGTCATCAACGGCAAGCAAACAGACTTGTTCTTCCTCCATAACTCAGAAGGCATGGAAGTGGCCGTTACCAACTACGGCGGTTCACTCGTAGCCATCATGGTGCCCGACCGCAACGGCAACTACGCCAACGTAATCCAGGGTCACGACAACATCGACGACTGCATCTCCTCACCCGAACCCTTCCTCAGCACACTCGTGGGTCGCTACGGCAACCGCATATGCCACGGAAAGTTCACCCTCAACGGAAAAGAGTATAGCCTCGCCGTAAACAACGGACCCAACCACCTCCACGGCGGACCCACCGGCTTCCATGCACGCGTATGGGACGCTGAACAGGTCAACGACCACACGCTCGTGCTCCGCTACGTGTCGGCCTACTACGAAGAGGGCTTCCCCGGCGAACTCTCCATGACGGTGATGTACTCCCTTACTGACGACAACGAACTCAAAATCGACTACAAGGGTACCACCAACAAGAAAACCATTGTCAACATGACAAGCCATGGCTTCTTCTCGCTTGCGGGCATTGCGAACCCCACTCCCACGTGTGAAGACGTCATTTGTGAAATCAACGCAGACTTCTACGTACCCATTGACGAGAACAGCATTCCTACGGGCGAAATCCGTAGCGTCAAGGGCACTCCCTTCGACTTTACTTCACCCCATCGCGTAGGCGACCACCTCACCGACTTCTCCGACGAGCAGATAAAGAACGGTGCGGGCTACGACCACTGCTTCGTGCTCAACAAACACGAACCGGGCGAACTCACCTTCGCTGCAAAAATCGTAGAACCCAAGAGCGGCCGCTCCATGGAAGTGTATACCACCGAGCCCGGCGTGCAGTTCTACTCCGACAACTGGGCCGACGGCTACAAAGGCCAGCACGGCGCCACCTTCGGCAAGCACTCCGCCCTCTGCTTCGAGGCACAGCACTTCCCCGACAGTCCCAACCGCGCCTACTTCCCACCCGTGGTGCTCAAGCCCGGACAGGTGTACACGCAGAAGACCATCTACAAATTCGGCGTAGAAGAATAAGGCTTTCGCCAAACGTTGCAGCATTCTAAAGTCCTTGTAAGTCAGACTGAAGCATGCACCTTCCTCAAGCAATCTAACAACAATTACAAACCTTTCTATCCTTCTTATTTTAATGAGTAATCAAAAGAAACAGTGGGGAGCCATCATCGTGATGATAGCCCTGTTTGCCATGATTGCCTTCGTGACCAACCTTTGCTCACCGATGGCTATCATTGTGAAGAACGATTTCGGTGCAAGCAACGTGTTGGCACAGATCGGTAACTACGGCAACTTCATTGCCTACCTTGTGATGGGTATTCCCGCCGGTATGATCATCGCCAAAATCGGTTACAAGAAAACCGCATTGCTCGGCCTCGTGATTGGTATCATCGGCATCCTCGTACAGTGGGCTTCCGGCCACGTAGGCAAGGATATGGCCTTTGCCGTATACCTCATCGGCGCATTCATCAGCGGTTTCACGATGTGTATCCTCAACTGCGTGGTGAACCCCATGCTTAACCTCCTCGGAGGCGGTGGCAATAAGGGTAACCAGCTTATCCAGATTGGCGGCGTGTTCAACTCCTCCGCAGCAGTAGCCGTTTACATTCTCATGGGTGCCCTTATCGGCGATGCCGCAAAGGCACACATCGCCGACGCTACGCCCGCCCTTATGATTGCCCTCGGCATCTTTGTGGTAGCTTTCATCGTGATTTCCTTCACCAAGATTGAAGAACCCGAACAGGCTCCCGTCGACACTTCCCTCATTAAGGGTGCGCTCGGCTACCGCCACTTCGTGCTCGGTATTCTCGGTATCTTCCTTTACATGGGCATTGAAGTAGGCACACCGACCTACATCCTTCAGTATCTCGTATCCACGGGTATGGATGCTGCCACGGTAGGCCTTATCGTAGCCGTTTATTGGTTGATGATGCTCGTAGGCCGCTTCGTCGGCGGTGCCATCGGCGGCGTTGTCAGCAGCCGTACGCAGATTACGGTGGTAAGTTCGCTCACCGTAATACTCGTACTCTTCGGTATGTATGCTCCCACGGACTTCACCGTAAACGTGCCCGCCATTGACTGGGCAACCCTTACCCTCGGAAGCGAAACCGTGCCCGTAGGCATCTTTGCCTTCCTTCTCGTAGGTCTTTGCACTTCAGTAATGTGGGGCGGCATCTTCAACATGGCTGTAGAAGGACTTGGCAAATACACTGCCATCGCTTCCGGCATGTTCATGATGATGGTGTTCGGTTGTGCCGTAATGGTTGCAATCCAGGCTTGGGTTGCCGACCTTACCGACTACATGACTTCTTACTGGGTCATCGTATTCTGCGCCGCATACCTCCTCTTCTATGCACTCATCGGCAGCCGCGTTTCAAAGCGCTCTGACGACGACGCGCCCGCAAAGTAAAAAATCAAAAGTAACTTCCGGACCTTGGCAAGTCGGCAAGTAAGACTTGCGGCTTGCCGAGGTTCTTTTCATCTAACAAACTAAATACCCCTATACCCATGAAACTGACAATTGAAGACGTAAGAAGTCGTTTCGTAGAGCACTTTGATGGAACCACTGGTTCAGTATATGCATCTCCCGGCCGTATCAACCTCATCGGTGAACACACCGACTACAACGGCGGTTTCGTATTCCCCGGCGCAGTAACGCAGGGCGTGATTGCAGAAATCAAGCCCAACGGCACCCGCAAGGTACGCGCTTACTCCATCGACCTCAAGGACTACGTTGAGTTCAGCCTCGACGAAGAGCAGGGTCCCACCGCCACTCACTTCCGCTTTATCTTCGGCGTATGCCGCGAAATGATGAAGCTCGGCGTGCCCGTAGAAGGTTTCAACACGGCTTTTGCCGGTGATGTGCCCCTCGGTGCCGGTATGTCGTCGTCTGCTGCCCTTGAGAGCACTTTCGCTTTTGCGCTCAACGACCTCTTCGGTGGCAACAAGATCGACAAGTTCACCCTCGCTAAGGTAGGTCAGGCTACTGAGCACAACTACATCGGTTGCAACTGCGGCATCATGGATCAGTTCGCTTCCGTATTCGGCAAGGCAGGTAGCCTTATGCGCCTCGACTGCCGCAGCCTCCAGTACAAGTATTTCCCCTTCGATCCCAAGGGTTACAAACTCGTTCTCCTCAACTCTCAGGTGAAGCACGAACTCGCTTCTTCCGCTTACAACGACCGTCGCAAGAGCTGCGAAAACGTGGTTGCTGCCATGAAGAAGTACCACCCCGAAGTGGAGACTCTCCGCGATGCCACTTACGACATGCTCGATGAAGTACGTCCCGACGTAAGCGAAGAGGACGCACTCCGCGCCAAGTATGTCATCGGCGAGAAGTACCGTGTGCTCGAAGTGTGCGTAGCTCTCGAAGAAGGCGACTACGAAGAAGTGGGTAAGAAGATGTACGAGACCCACTACGGCTTGAGCAAGGAATACGAAGTGTCTTGCCCCGAACTCGACTTCCTCAACGACGTGGCTCACAGCTGCGGTGTAACGGGTTCACGCATCATGGGCGGTGGCTTCGGCGGCTGCACCATCAACCTCGTTTCCGACGATCTCTACGACAACTTCATCTCTACTGCCAAGCAGGCTTACAAGGAGAAGTTCGGCAAGGAGCCCATCGTCATCGACGTGGTTATCGGCGACGGTGCCCGCAAGCTCTGCTAATCTCTGGCAAGCAAAAAAAACATCTGCACGCTCATGTAGCGCGTGTATGATTTCGATTTAAATAGTTAAGGCTGCGCTTTAGGTTTTGAAGCGCAGCCTTTCTTTTGCAGTGCGGTAAGTGTTTTGTGAATTATGAGGGTAGGAATAGGGGCGAAGCGCATGGGGGCGAAGCGCATGGGGACGAAACGCATAGGGGCGAAGCGCATGGAGGTCAAGACTCCAGTCTTGACTGCTCTTAGCGAGCAAAAGCTGCCGCCCATGGGGGCGAGGTTTTCAAAACCTCGCGCTCTACACGATAAACCAAAGCGCAGCGCGCAA
>CAVJJO010000149.1:0-4596 GCA_963649665.1 Bacteroidaceae bacterium
AAGCGCAGCCACGCAGAAGCCTCCGTGAGGCCGTGTAGAGCGTGACGTTTTGGAAACGTCACCCCCATGGGTAGCTGCAAACGTCACCGCCATGGGCGCGTGCCATCGCATTGTTGCAAAAAGGAGCGCTGCAAAAAGAAGTGTTGCCAAAAGAAAGAACTCCGCCCGAAAGCAGCGATACTTCCGGGCGGAGTTTACTTATTGCGTGTGATTGATTAGTGGCAGCAGCTGCAGGGTGAGAGTTGCTGGAAGAAGTCGTTGCCCTTGTCGTCTACGAGGATGAAGGCGGGGAAGTCTTCTACGCGGATTTTCCAGATGGCTTCCATGCCGAGTTCGGGATATTCCACGCATTCGATGCTCTTGATGCTACTCTGTGAGAGCACAGCAGCTACGCCGCCGATGGTGCCGAGGTAGAAACCGCCGTGTTTCTTGCAGGCGTCGGTGACGATTTGGCCGCGGTTGCCCTTGGCAATCATCACGAGGCTTCCGCCCTTCGACTGGAATTCGTCAACATAGGGGTCCATGCGGTTTGCCGTGGTCGGACCCATGCTTCCGCAGGGGTAACCCTCGGGAGTCTTAGCGGGACCGGCGTAGAGAATGGGGTGGTCCTTGAAGTAAGCGGGGAGATCTTCGCCAGCGTCGATGCGAGCCTTGAGCTTGGCGTGGGCTATGTCGCGTGCCACGATGATGGTGCCCTTGAGGCTTACGCGTGTGCTGACAGGATATTTGGTGAGTTCGGCGCGAACGGCGTCGATGCCCTTATCGAGGTCAATCTCTACGCCCGTGCCGCCTTCGCCCGGATTGCGGAGTTCTTCGGGGATGAGTTCGGTGGGATTGTTGTCCATCTGCTCAAGCCAGATGCCGTCCTTGTTGATTTTCGCCTTGATGTTGCGGTCGGCGGAGCAACTTACGCCCATGCCGATGGGGCAGCTTGCGCCGTGGCGGGGCAGACGGATCACGCGGATGTCGTGGGCGAGATATTTACCGCCGAACTGTGCGCCGAGGCCAATCTTGTGTGCTTCCTTGAGGAGTTTCTCTTCGAGGTCGATGTCGCGGAAGGCGCGGCCGGTCTCGTCGCCCGTAGTGGGAAGGGCGTCGTAATATTTGATGGAAGCAAGTTTCACGGTGAGGAGGTTCTTTTCGGCGCTTGTGCCGCCAATGACGAACGCGATGTGGTAGGGCGGGCAGGCTGCCGTGCCGAGGCTCTTCATCTTTTCCACGAGGAAGGGAAGGAGTGTGCCTTCGTTTTGGATGGTGGCCTTCGTCATGGGGTAGAAGTAGGTCTTGTTGGCCGAGCCGCCGCCTTTGGCTACCATCACGAAGCGATATTCGTCGCCTTCAACGGCTTCGATGTCGATTTGTGCGGGGAGGTTGCAGCGTGTGTTCACCTCGTCGTACATATTGAGCGGAGCGTTTTGCGAGTAGCGGAGGTTGTCCTGCGTGTAGGTGTTGTACACGCCGAGGCTCAAGGCTTCTTCGTCCTCAAAGTCGGTCCATACGCGCTGGCCTTTCTCGCCGTGGATGATGGCGGTGCCGGTGTCCTGGCAGAAGGGGAGGATGCCTTTCACTGCCGTTTCGGCGTTGCGGAGGAACTGCAGTGCCACGTATTTGTCGTTTTCTGAAGCTTCGGGGTCGCTGAGTATTTTGGCAACCTGAAGGTTGTGTTCGCGGCGGAGCATGAACTCCACGTCGTGGAATGCCTGCTGGGCGAGCAGCGTGAGGGCTTCTTTGCTTACCTTGAGAATGGTTTTGCCTTCAAAGGTGGCGGTGCTTACGCCTTCCTTGGAGAGGAGGCGGTATTCCGTGGTGTCCTTGCCCAACTGGAACATGGGGGCGTACTTGAATGCGGGTACTTGTGCCATAATCTTTTTTTGGAAAAAACTTATGTTGAAGTGTAGAATGTAGATCGTGTGGCTTTCGCGGGCCTATCGTGTTGCGGCTGCTTCTTGCGGGAGAAAGTTGCCGTAGGCTTTGAATGCGTAGCAAAGTTAGCCAAAAAAGGAAGCGTGCGCAAAAAGCGTTGCATCTTTGTGGGAGTAATGATGGCTTTTTGTGCATTACTAAGTGCGCAAACAAAGCACGTTTGGCGAGAAAAGCGAATGTTCTGTACATTAATGTTGTGGGCAACTCTATTTTTTGCCAATTTTGCACACTGAAAATTATAGACTTATCTACAAGACAATGAAAAAAGTAACTCTTTCGCTGGCTCTCTTGGCCGGCTCGGTGGCTCTCACCAGCTGCGGCACGTCGAGCAGTGTGCTCGGCACCGTAGGAAGTGCTGTGCTCAACAATGCCCTCGGCACGGATTCGTCGTCATCTTCTTCCAGCTCCACGGCTTCCACTGCGGGTAGCCTGCTCGGCAACCTCCTGAGCAATGTGCTCGGAAGCAGCTCAAGCATTTCGCAGAGCGACCTCGTGGGCACTTGGAACTACAAGGGTGCCGACTGCGTGTTTGAGTCGGAAAACCTTCTCGCCAAGGCCGGCGGTGCTGTAGCGGCTTCCAAGATTGAAAGCCAGCTCGACACTCAGCTTTCTAAGGTAGGCATCAAGGAGGGCTCTTGCTCTTATACGTTCAACAAGGACAACACGTTCACTGCCACCATCGGCGGCCGTACGCTCAACGGTACCTACACGCTCGACTCTTCTGCCAAGACCATCAAGATGTCGTACCTCGCAGGTTTGGCTTCGTTCAACTGCAATGTGGTGAAGAGCGGCAACACCATCAGCCTCCTCATGGACAGCGACAAGATGCTTACCCTCCTCAAGGGTGCTTCTGCGCTCACGAAGAACACTTCCATCAGCACGCTTTCTTCACTCCTCAGCAACTATAGCGGCATGAAGATTGGCATGAAGATGAGCAAGTAATTCGCTTGAGCTTGCCAAAGCAAAACAAAAAGAGAACAGGAGACAGCTTCCACGTAGGGAACTATCTCTTGTTCTCTTTTTTGTATCTCAGGTTTCCGGCTGATTGCGGAAACTTCAATCGATTCAGCTGTGCTGCCAGCCTTGTGCCTTGAGGTCGAACTCGTTGCCGTCGCGGGTGACGAGTTTGCGGCCGAGCTCTTCGCGTGTGATGTAGCCGATTACCTTCACGTCCTCTATCTGGCTCACGCGGTCGTTGTCGGTGAGGGGCACGGTGAAGAGCAGCTCGTAGTCTTCGCCGCCGTTGAGCGCTGCCGTGTAGACGTTGAAGTTGAACTCTTCTGCCGTCACCGCCGTTTGGTAATCTATGGGGATGCGCTCTTCGTAGATGCGGCAGCCTGTGTGGCTCTGCTGACAGATGTGCATGACTTCCGACGAGAGTCCGTCGCTGATGTCCATCATGGACGTGGGTTTGATGCCGGCTTCGCGCAAGCGGCAGACGATGTCGCGGCGCGCTTCGGGCTTGAGTATGCGTTCTATGAGGTATTCGCGTCCGCTGAAGTCGGGCTGCACCATGGTTTCCTTGTCGCCTTTCTGCGATTCGAACACGCGCTTCTCGCGTTCGAGCAACTGGAGTCCCATGTAGGCTGCGCCGAGGTTGCCGCTCACGCAGAGGAGGTCTGTGTCGTGTGCACCGGAGCGGTAGGCTATGTCCTCGGCTTCGGCTTCGCCTATGCAGGTGAGACTGAGGGCGAGTCCGGTGACGGACGACGTGGTGTCGCCACCTACGAGGTCCACGTGGTGACGCTCGCATGCCAGGCGGATTCCGGCGTAGAGTTCTTCCATGTGTTCCACACCGAAGCGACGGCCTACAGCTACGCTCACCAGGAGCTGGCGCGGCGTGCCGTTCATGGCATATACGTCGGAGAAGTTCACCATGGCGGCTTTGTAGCCGAGGTGTTTGAGCGGTGTGTACACGAGGTCGAAGTGGATGCCTTCCATGAGCATGTCGGTGGTGACGAGCGTGCGGCGGGTCGACTCGGGCGAACCTGCGAAGTTGAGCACGGCGCAGTCGTCGCCGATGCCGCGGAGCGTGGAGGCGTTTTCGGGTTTTATGTCGTCGGTGAGGTGGTGGATGAGGCCAAACTCACCCAAGGTGGATATTTCGGTCATAACGGATAGAGGTGGTTATATATATATTGTGTGCGCTAGGTGATGGTTTAGCGAGATGTGAAAAACGACTTGAGCAATTATTATAGGGGACTTTGCGGGCGAAGCGCATGGGGGGGGCAAGACTCCAGTCTTGACAGGCCTCACGGAGGCTTTTACGCGCTGCGCTTTACAAACATCGTGTAGAGCGTGACGTTTTGGAAACGTCACCCCCATGTTTTGGCGTGGCTTCGCTTTAAATGGCCGTGTAGAGCGTGACGTTTGGAAAACGTCACCCGCATGTTTTGGCATGGCTTCGCTTTAAATGGCCGTGTAGAGCGTGACGTTTTGAAAACGTCACCCCCATGTGTCACTCCATGCGCGTTGCACCCAAATCGCGCAAGGGAAAACGGCCTGAAGGGCCAAAAGCGCCTAACCCAGGGCAACGCCCTGGGTATCGATTACCAGCGGCATTGCGCCCTGAAAGGGCAAAAGCGTGTGATGTTCAGGAATGCTTTTGCCCTTTCAGGGCGCATTCTCGCTACATCTTTCCCCCAGGGCGTTGCCCTGGGCTAGGCGCTTTTG
>CAVJJO010000150.1:0-4560 GCA_963649665.1 Bacteroidaceae bacterium
AGTCCCACCAACGTTAGAACTTGAAGTAGATGAAAGGTTGCACTTCGCTTCCTTTTACTTGAACCACCCATATAATCATGGCTGCAAGAAGGAGTGCGTTGGCAATAAGCGGTGCTTTGGCGAGCATTTTTTCTGCTTGGGTGTTTAGGCTTGACGGGAGAAAATGCAACACGAATCCTAAGGCCATGAGGCCCGATACTTCGGGATAGCCAAGAAGAAATTGTGTGAAGAGTTGGGGCTGGAAATTAGTGAAAATCTGTTTAAGCATCATTGCAGAGTTCTCAAAGGAAGAACCCGCAAAGAAGAGCCAGCTGAAGCATACAAGGTGGAAGGTGAGCAACACGGCTGCCACCTTCTTCAAACCGGCCGGCTTGTAGTGCTTGTCGTGGCCGCAAAATTGCTGATAGCGTTTGTGGGCGCAGAGGGCAAGGCCATGAACGGAACCCCAGATTACGAAGTTCCACGAAGCGCCATGCCAGAGTCCGCCCAAAAGCATTGTCATGAATTGGTTGAAGTACATGCGCCATTTGCTGCAACGGTTGCCTCCCATGGATATATAGAGGTAGTCGCGCAGCCATGAAGAGAGCGAGATGTGCCAACGGCGCCAAAAGTCGGTTATGGAATCGCTCTTGTAGGGGGCGCGGAAGTTTGCGGGGATGTGAAAGCCCATCCAGAGCGCTATGCCGATGGCCATATCGGAATAGCCCGAAAAGTCGCAGTAGAGTTGTAGTGCGTATCCGTAAACGCCGAGGAGGTTTTCCAAACCTGAGTAGAGCGCGGGATTGTCGAATATGCGGGACACGAAGTTTTGGCTGATGTAGTCGGAAATGATGCATTTCTTGAAAAGCCCCATCACGATGAACCATGTGCCGGTGCCCATCATTTCACGGGTGACGACTACGGGCAGGCGGAGTTGGGGAAGGAATGTGCGCGCACGGAGTATGGGGCCTGCAAGCAGGGTGGGGAAGAAGCTAACGAAAAAAGCAAAGTCTGTGAGCGAATGGGTGGCTTTCATGTCCCGGCGGTACACGTCGATGATGTAGCTCATGGACTGGAACGTGAAGAAACTGATGCCGATGAGCAACGGCAGATCCAGCTTCGTTCCGTCCGGGATGAGTGCACACGAAGCGAGCGACGACAGCGCAAAATTGGTGTATTTGAAGAAGGCCAGCTGGCCAAGCATGAACACGAGTGCCGTGCAAAGCCATGCTTTGCGGGTGCGGTTGCTCTCGGAGCGTTCTATGCCGATGGCGCAGAAGAAGTTGACCAAGGTGATTATGGCCAAAAGCAAGCACCATGCTCCGGCATTTTTGTAGTAGAAATAATAGGAGAATGCCGTGACGTAAAGCAGGCGTACGGCGGTTGTCTTGTTGCCCGACAGGAAGGAATATCCTACCATGAAGGCTAAGAAGAGAAACAGGAAAAGTCCGGTGTTGAAAAGGAGTGGGGACGTTTGTGTGAAGAAGAATATGTCGGTCATTTGCCGGATATGTTGCAAGAGGTGAGGGGGAATTGAGGCTATAGCTTATTAAAGTTCCTGATTTTTGAGAAAACGGCCTGAAGGGCTAGGTGTTTTTGGGCTTTCAGCCCGTTCTCGTTCGAATCCGAAACTTCAGTAGATTAGCTTGCACGCTATCAGTTGTTGATATACTGAGCTATTCTGAATCTTGTTCGTTGCACAGTGCTTTGGCGAGTGCGTTGCCCAAGAGGCGTCCGTGTATCTTGTAGCCAGCGGGTTCAAAGTGGATGCGGTCGGCGCGCATCAGGCGGGCCGAAACCCAGTTGCGTTGGGCTGTTTGTTCGCCTCCGGCAATGGTATAGAGGTCCCATACCGCCATGCCGTGTTCCTTGCCGTAGCTTACGATGTTTTCCGCGCAGCGGCTGCTCATGGGGTTGGGGCGTGAGGCATAGCGTACACGGCGAACGTAGCGTTTTGATTTCCGTGAAGCGCGTATGCGGGTCACATAGGACGTGGTGAGGTAGTCGCCCGGCGGTGTTGTGAGCACAACGGGGGTGTTGGGGCACGCTTCGCTAAGGCGTTCAAAGAATTTGTCCAGTTGCTGCGTGTGGAGATTTTCGCGGTAGCCCATGCCGTGGGCTTCGTTTGTTCCCAGTGAAAGAATGATGAGGTCGGGCGAAAAGGCTGCGAAACGGTTCATGTAACTGTCGGTAAGGAAACGGCTGGAAGTGGCTCCGTTGCTTCCGATGTATTGAAATTCAATGCCTTTCCCCGCTTTTCCGTTTGTGGTGTCGGCAGCCTCTCCGAACACTTTCGTGAGCGTTTCTTTTACGGCCGTCGGAAAGCTCTTTCCGGCCACGTGTGAATCGCCGATGTGCAACACGCGTAGCGGGCGTTTCCCTTCGGCAAGTATGCGGGTGCATGGTTGCAGAACTTGCGCATAGAGAAGTACGTTTCCCTTGGTGTTCTGAAACGAGGACGGAAGAGAGTTGTCGAGCCCCGACAGGTCGTAGTGCAGCGTGACAGGCGCTTCTTGAGAAGGTGTTCCGGTGGTGTCTGTGCCGGTGGGTGCGTTCTCTTTCCGGAAAGCTTCAGGCAGTGCGTGGCGCGAGTCTTTTGTGGAGCAATTGTTGGTGCTCACTGCCGCTACAGCTACGGTGAGCACCACAATCCAAAGGGCGAGCAGCGTGTAGAGCTTCTTGCCGGAACTTTG
This sequence comes from Bacteroidaceae bacterium, assembly GCA_963649665.1. GTDB lineage: Bacteria > Bacteroidota > Bacteroidia > Bacteroidales > Bacteroidaceae > Alloprevotella. Next base: position 2,673 of record CAVJJO010000150.1, read on the forward strand.
TGAGCGGGGAATGCCGGACGACGAACTTTCGCTCCATCTTGGCCGCCGTGTGGCAGAGGAGCATCGCTCGTTTATGTCGGGGCTATTCCGCTTCGTAGGCTTTGCGCCTTTCGTATTGCTTGTGGCCATGAATGAGTGTCTTGAAAAGTATGTTTCCGATGCGTTTACCGCCTCGGAGGTTTATGTGGGTATAGTCCTTGGCGGCTTCAGTGGGCTTGGCATTGACCATGCGCAGAATGCTGCCTTCGCCGCCCATGGCCTGGTAGAGATTCCAGAATGCCACGTGGGCGTCGGCTGCAAGGTTTTCCTGGTAGCGCGACAGTGCCACGATGCCGGGCATGGTGTGCAATGCACCGTCGGGACCTTTGTCTTCGCGGTCGCCCACGCTGACAACCAGTATGCCGGCTTGTGGAAAGCAACGCTTCATCTTTTCAATGACCTTTTGCATTTGCTGGGCATAGTGGGAGTAGTCTTTCTGCTTCTTGTTGGCCACGTTAAGGCCAAACTGCAGTACGATGAGGTCGTAGGGGCGTATCTCGCCGAATCCCTTCAGCGCGTTTTCCGAAACCTCGGCAAGCGTGGTGCCGCTGCTTCCGCGGAGCGAGAAATTGTCTACGCTTATGCCGCTTCGCCCTTCTTCGGCAACGCCCCAACAAACGGCGCCGCTTGCTGCAGGTATTTGCCACTTTGCCTTGTGCGAACGTCCTGTGGACGTAACGGCTTCGGGGCGTCCGCTTCCCACGGAAGAGTAAGCGCGCATGCTGCTGTCGTCCAACTTCAGTCCGATGCGCATCGGAGCGTTGGACTGCAGATAGAGCGTGTGTACTTCTGCAGAGTCGAGGCGCGGATGCTTGATGCCGGTAATTTCGGTCCATGCCGTAGCGTTGGGAGTAAAGTAGCGCTGGTTGAGGCAGAGGAGGGCGCTGTTGTATTTCCCCTTGTCCAAAACGCAGAAGCTGTTCCATCCAGCCGACTTCTGTCGAACGGTGGAACGGTTGTCGGCATAGGGCGGGTTGATGTCGAGGAATCCCACGCCGCATCCGCCGAAGCGTTCTTGTAGCTTCTCGCGAAGTGCTTCGGTGATGATGTCCGTTTCTATAAAGGAGTCGCCGAGGTAGGCAATGCGTACGGGCCGGCTGAGTTCGCCGATGTGGCTGAGCGCTTCGTAGAAAGGCGTCATGCCGCGTTCGCTTTCGTCGGCAAAGTCTTCAATGCACACCATGCCTTTGGGGCAGGAGTCCTGAAAAGCCGGTTTTACCTTGGGGGCATCGGGGAGTGCCGCATCAGCGTCTGCGTCTTTGGGCAACATGCTTTTGGGCAGCACGTCGGCAAGCAGTCCTACGCGTTTCACGTCGTAATCTCCAACGTGGATGGCGGGCAACCATTGCAGCGGAAGAAGCACGCAGACGACAACGAGCAGAAGTGCGACTATTTTAAAGGGCGATTGTTTCATTTTTTCAAGGCCAAAGAATTAGTCGTTGATGTGGCACTCCGCTTTAACGGCATCGCGCATTCTGAAGAGAAAGTAAATCTGTCCGCTGTATGTAGCGTTGTCCCGGTGTTCTCGGGCGATGTCAATATAGTTCTGTACCGTGCGGCGGAAGTCGGGCATGTGTGTGGCTTTGTCCACGTTGAGCTTTTCGGGAAGTTCGTCCTTGTGGGTTTCAAACCATGCGGTAATTTCGTCTATTTCTTCTTGCGTGTATATTTTCTTGTATTCCATAAAATGGCGGACGGGGCTTTTTGCTTGAATTGTATTTGTATTGTCGCTCAGCTTACTTCAGGCTGAGTTACAGCGTGCAAAGTTACGAATTAACGCTTGCTTCTATAGACGTGCGGCTCGTTTTCTTCAAGCGTAATGTGCAAGTATTCTGAAGCGCTGCACGCA
>CAVJJO010000151.1:0-4455 GCA_963649665.1 Bacteroidaceae bacterium
CTGTTCGAAATTGTACGGCTCACCAAAAGACATAAGCCTTACGTCTTTCCCATTCTCCCTATCCAACAGTTCCTGCCCGAACTCGGCATCCGCAAAAATGCCGACACCGCTCGCCTTGATGCGGTCAATCACTTCGTCGCGAAGCACACGTTCGGCAAGGTTGAGGTAGCGTTGACGCACTGCGTTCTTGTTGCCTTGTGTGATGGCGGTCGTGGCTATGTTGAACATGGTGCCAAGGATGAAGGCGGCTTGAGACTTACGCCCGTATGCCTTCTTCATGACGCTTTGGAAGTCTTCCTTGGAAAGTCCGTTGCACGAAAGGATATAGTCTAGTGTGTCTTCAGCGCGTCGTTAGCCCATCCGCGAAGGGGAATGTAGAACGTGTATTGCTTGCGTGTGTCCAGAAGTTGCTTAAGACTGATGACTCCCGTGTTGTAACTCTTCACTAGGGCGAAGAGTCCATAGTGACCTACGGCTTCGTGGAAGAACGTTTTCTTTACATCGGCTGCATCGGCATTGTTCGGAAAAACTATGGTTATACGTCCCGTTCTAGGGTCGTACCAACCTTGTGCTGTAGCCCGTTTCCCGGTAAGCCCTTCGATTGAGGTGAGGACTGTGATGTCTTCTTGCAGATTCATCTCCTTGAAAAGGGAGTTAATTGCCGCAGTTTTCGCTTCGGCTGAATCTTTAACACTATTTGATTGTGCCGTTTCTGATTCATTTTCTACCTTTGCAGCAGAGACGGATGATTGTCCATATAGAAGTGAATTATGTGCTTCCGAAGATTGGGCAAAATTCCGTCTTATTTGTTCTACTGCATTGGGGCCTTGAGGATAAAGAATGCGCTCATTATTTATAGCAGATTCCATATTGCGCCCGAAGGCGGTTTTTATATCGGTTAATTCAGGAATACCATCAATCTCAATACCTTGACCATTACGCTTTACGTCTACACCAAGCCAAATACTTTTTCCATTCTTTATAGCAGTGGTGTAAATTCGAAAACTATCAGCTCTATTTCTATAAACAGTAATGGCTAAAGGATTATTTATGACTTCCATCGTTTCCACCCATTCACTTGGCGTAAGGTTGTGGTCTTCGTTTTGAGTGTGCCAATTTGGATTGATAGTTCTTGTGCTAAGATACACATTTCCTTTAATGCCATATCGATTCTGCAATGTTCCTGTCTTACCAACTAAAGTTTCCCACCTCTATTAACAAGGGGTGGGGGGAAAACTTTAGTGTGTGATTATTCCCGGATTTGCTTCAGCATAAGCTCACCCAATACCTTCCACCTCGATCACATACGTTTCCCTGCCATAAGCCTGCGCACCTTGGCCTTCACCCATGTGGCTATGGTCGAAGTGGTCAAAGTCCGCACCGCCGCCGTGGTACACCTTCTGCAAGCGGATTTTATTATCATTGGCTATGGCTTCTTCGGCATCTCTGCGTATCTTTGCTGCGTCAATGTCAAGGATAGCGTTTTGGACGTGTGTATCAGGGGCAGCATTTCGCTGAGCATTGGTAGCCTTGTCCGACAATTCAGCCCACATGGTAATGGCCTCCATATCATCTGGGCTATTTTTGTATTCTTTCTCGGCTACCGCCACATAGCCATTGCTCAATTCTTTGTAGAAACGAACTGAAGTTCGCCCCGTCACGTCCTCACTACCCTTACGCACATAGTCGGGGGCGGTCATAATGTACGGAATGAGTTCCATGTCGGCTTCAGTCAAGGGAATGCTATTTTCGTTTAGCTTTTTTCCTTTCACACCATGGTTTATTTGCGCATGAGCCACACCATTGGCGGTAATGTTGTGGCTATCAAAATCACGCCCCATAGCCTTGCGAACCATTTGTTGCGTAGCTTGGGGTAACTCTATTGTGAAAGTTCTGCCACGCCTATTGTTGGCTATCCATCCACGAATAGTGTTTGCGGCCTTACTCAGAGTGGACAGTCTTGACTGCAAACGTACTTGCGCATTACCCCCATTCTCCCTATCCAACAGTTCCTGCCCGAACTCGGCATCAGTAAAAATGCCGACACCGCTCGCCTTGATGCGGTCAATCACTTCATCGCGAAGCACACGTTCGTTGTGCGACACGGGAACAGCCTTGCCGCTGCGGAGCGACTGACGTCTTACCACAGCCTTCTCTGCGTTCTCGCGTTCCTTCTTGGCTTGCTTGTATTTGTCTTCCAAACGCTTGAGTTCTTCGGCTGAAGTTCCCTTCTTCGCTTTCGCTTTATCCAAGTCCTTCAAAGCCTTGTCCTCAATGATGTGCTTGGCATCGGCAATGACACGGCCGTCGGCAATGGCGGCTTTCTTGTATCGCTCGGCAACCTTCTCGCGCGCGGTGGCACGCGATGCCGGAGTTGAAGAAGAGTCGTACTTGGGTTTGGGTACGAACTGTCGGGAACGTGTGCGGTCGGTCTTCGCATAACCGCGCTCACGCTCTATCTCCAAAGCACGTTCCACGATGTCTTTCGTTTTCGCTTCGTCCGCCACTCTCGTCACGGCAAAGCGTTCATTCGTCTTTTCGGGGTCGCACAAGTCGCGGGTAAATCCGTCTATCGTCACCGGGGTAAGGTCTTGGAACCTACCCTTCGTGTCGTACATACGGCGGTCAATGAGGAGTTTCCAATAGCCGGGTTCATCGGCGAAAAAGGCCTTCCCACAATCCGCAAGCATGCACAGGACTTCGTGGCCAAACGGCTGGCGCCCGCCAACATCCCCAACGACGGCAGGCAGACCCCCATGCGCGGTCATCCCGTGTTCCTCGCCCAGCACGCCACGGCATGCTGCTGCCGCGGTTGCTTCGAAAAATGGCACCGCATACCGGCAGGCAGGCAACTCACCGAGGCAGAGCAACGCTATGCCGTAGCCGTGCTCATGGCATGGATCAAGAAGCAAATGAACTGACGCCATGAAACTCCATCGCCATATTTCAGTAATCGATGTTTCCGGTTTAGGGAGATGGTGCGAACCGCATGGGGGCAAGACTCCAGTCTTGACTGAAGAGAATGAAAAGCAAAGCGCGCCACTAAAGCCATTTGCGAGAGCGCGAGGTTTTGAAAACTTCGTTCCCAACGCGGCACATCACCCGCCCATCAACCGATAATTCATGCCGCCCATGGGGGTGACGTTTCCAAAACGTCACGCTCTACACGGCAAATCACATCGCAGCACAAATAAACAAGTCATCGTGCCACGCTTCGTCTATCTGCGACCAACGGCCGCTCAGCATCTGCTCATAGAGCTCTGCCGCACGCGTGTCCATCTGACTGGGTTGGCGGTTGTGGTGGCGCAAGGAGTAGCGCATTCCATTGGCTTCGCCGGAAGTGGGGACTTCCTTTGCCATGTCGGGAGTAATGTTTTCTTCGTGAAGCGTTAGATTTTCAAAGTTTTCAACTACCTTCGCAGCAGTATCAAGGTTCAAGCCTATTCTTTCAGCCTCTTTGGGATTAGTCCGAAGACTGTTGATTAGGCTTAGAACCTTTTCTTTTTGGTCTATTCTGATAGCCTTTTTGTCTTGTATCCATTTTAGCCATTCATGGTTTTCTTTAGGAAAGAGACCAGATACGCTATTTACGGCAAGTTCCCCTTTCCTATAATCAAGTGTGATACCGACAAGGAAATGTTTCTCGCCCTTTGTCAAGTCCACAATGAGGTTGCGCATATTCGGCTTGGAATACTCAAAAATTGCCAATGGTTTTTGTATTGCTTCAACCATATTATATAGGTCGGTAGGTGAGAAAGGATGTCTTTCCATACCAGCCTTCTTGTTGAGCAGCGACACACGCATACTGATTGGCAACTTGGGAAAACCTGCACTGAGAAGCCTATCAGAGGGAAGGCCAAGTTCGAATCGGCTATTCTTTGGGAGAATACCTTCTTTTATATAAGCCTTCAAATCATAGTTGAACTTATTGTTAACCTCTTCAATATATCTGACCTTCTCACCCCTTCTCAGCGAATAGCGTATATCGTTGTTCCCTTTGTCAAACGTGCCGACATTCTCAGTGGCAGATTTGATTTGAACCTTTTCCGAACGTTTTTCGCTCTCATCCAAAACTTTTACGCCCGGATTGTTGGACATTTCAACTCCGTTCAGTAATTTTGCGGTTGTAATAGAGTTGTTGGAAATGCCGACTTGGTTCTCGTTGACCTTGTCACCAATGGGTTCCAACGACTCTATTTTCGTTGATATATCCTCAACCTCATACGAATATGGTTTGTTGGCAAGCGCATTTGTTCAATCAAAGTGTCAAGTTCCTTTCTTGTCAAATCACCTTTACGAACTATTAGGTATCGAATCTTTTCCGAACGTTTTTCGCTCTCATCCAAAACTTTCACGCCCGGATTGTAGGACATTTCAACATCTTTCAGTAGCTTTGCCATTGTAATAGAGTTATTGGAATTGCGGGGAGAGGTCATGGTAACGTCTCCATGTTGA
>CAVJJO010000152.1:0-4441 GCA_963649665.1 Bacteroidaceae bacterium
TCGCGCTTGTCTGTCAAGACTGGAGTCTTGACCCCCATGCGCTGTCGCCCTTAATCCTCGTGTAGAGCGTGACGTTTTGGAAACGTCACCCCCATGAGCGGGCATGCTTCGCTTTATATGTTCTTCGCGCTTGTCTGTCAAGACTGGAGTCTTGACCCCCATGCGCTGTCGCCCTTAATTCTCGTGTAGAGCGTGACGTTTTAGAAACGTCACCCCCATGAGCGGCGCGTGAGGTTTTGAAAACCTCACCCCCATGAGCGGGCAGGCTTCGCTTTATATGTTCTTCGCGCTCGTCAGTCAAGACTGGAGTCTTGCCCCCCATGCGCTTCGCCTCATGAGCGGGCGCATGGCCTCATGCCTTGGCGGATTTATTCCGCCAGCACGTTGAGCGCTTCGGTGCTTTCTTTGATGCCCGCAGCTTCGGCTTCGAGGAAGAGCTTGCGGGCGGTGGTGAAGTCGTAGCGCTTGGCGGCGAGCACACCGCGGGCGTGGGTGGCGGCTGCCGACGTGCCTGCCTTGGCGAGGTAGGACTCAGCCTCGTCGAGACGGTCCTCGCGGAGCGCCACGTTGGCAGAGTTGAGGTTTGCCTCGGGAGAGTCGGGGAACATGCGCACGGCCGTTTGGAACACCTCTTCGTAGTCCTTCGTGCCCGGTTCGTAGAGGTTCGCCACGAGGTAGAGCTCGTTGAGCGAGAGCTGCTGCGGTTTCGTCTTGAGAATCTCGCGCGCCTCTTCGGCGGTGAAGGAGCGCACGGTGTAGTTCACCGTGTAGTCGGAGTGGCGGAGGGCGGGATACCAGTTCTGCAGCATGAATTTATATTCCTCGGGATACTGCTTCTTTATCTGCGCCTCCTTCTCGTCGAGGTCCATGTTGCGGTCGATGAGGGCGAGAATCTCCTTGCGGTGTGCGATGCCCGTGGAGTCTGCCACGTAGCGGCGAAGACCTTCCCAGTCCTCCGGTGTGGCTTTCACGTCGAAGATGCTCTGCGGGAGCGACATGAGTTGACACACATAGTCGCGGAGCGCTGCGGCACGTCCGTTGGCAAGCCTCGTGTTGTTGGCCAGCGGACTCTCGGGCGAAGCGTAGCCGTGGATGGAGATGTGCGTGATGGTGGCGTTGGGATCGACCTTCACGGCGTTGATGGTTTGGATAATCTTGGCGAGTTCGCGCGGGTTTTTGCGGTATTCGGGATGGATTTCCGTGCGGTTCACGGGGAAGTCGAGGAAGGCGCTTCCGTCGAGCGTGTAGCGCTTCACCTCAGCGGCGGGTGTGACGAAGCAGAGCGGATATTCGGGGTCGATGTATGCCACGCGCTGCGTGGCTGAGGGTCCGAGGTTGCTCCATCCGCAACCGCAACTGTCGCTGACGAGCATCACGCGCGCGCCTTTCATCCAGGCGGCATAGGGCGTGCTCGCTACGTACGACACGGGAGTGGCAGTGGCCTGCGCGGCGGTCATCTCGCGTTCCGTGGCGGGACGCTTGAGGCGCTGGTAGAGCACGTGGCGCTGGCGGCCGTTGACCACGAGGGAGGGGAAAGCCGTGAGGCTGTCGCCTTTCATCACCACGGGAGTGAGCACCACGCTCTGGCTTTTGCTGACGTGCAGGCGGCTGAGGTCCATGTTCATCTTAAGCACGAGGTCGTTGCCGACCTTTTCGGCGGTGTGCTGCGTGAGCTCCACGGGAGAGGTCATCGGCTGCGTGCCGCCGTTGCACTGCGCACCTGCCGCGAGGGGAAGTGCGGCAGCGAGTGCCAGAAGGGTTATTTTGTGCGTCATGGGTTGAATGTGTTCGTTAAGTGTGTTCAGCCGGGGTGTCAGAACAGATAGCTGAGGGTGATGCCGGCTTGGGTGAGTCCCCAGTAGTTCTTCTTCTCGTGCGCCACCTCAGTGCCGCATTCGGTGCAGGGGTAGACCTTGTGGTTGAGGCGGAGCCAGCCGCCGCCGATGGTGCCTTCGAGGTTCCAGTGCTTGGCGAAAGCCCAGTCGTAGCCGTAGCTCAGGCCGAGCCCTGCGCCCCATCCCTGCTTGCGCTTGTCGCGGGCATCGATGATGCTGCCGCTGCCGAAGACACGGATGTCGGAGAAGTTGTAGTTGACGTAGGGCACATGGAGACCGATGAAGTGCTTGTAGAAGGCTTCGCAGAACCAGTAGCGCACTTCGGGATGCACACGGAGGTGGCGGAAGGAACGTCCGTAGGAGCCGTCGTCGTTCTTATGCTTGAAGGGATTGAGTCCCACTTCACACTCGAGCGTGAAGTGTTTGGCGAGTTTCACCTCTGCGCCGATGTTGGGCGTGACGGGGAGCGCCACGCCCCAATAAAGAAGGTTCGTCTTCACGGCGAGCCAAGGACCTTTGGCGTCCATCAAGAGCTGCACGCCAGGCGAGGGCGAGAGCGCATTGGCAGGTTTTACCTCGGCAGCACTGAGCGTGCTCTGGGCGAAGACGGGCGTGCTGGTGCCGCTGGCGTCTCCGTGGTCATCAACGGGAGTGGCCACAGCCGCGAGGCCCGCTGCAAAGAATGCGAGCGTCCCCAGCACGAAGCGGCGAAGGCTTCCTGCGCGAAACGAAGCGGCTAGGCTTCCGGCGGTGTGAGTATGCTTACGTGTCATAAGTCAGGATATGGTTCTAATTTGAAATCCCTACAATCCTGCATTCTTGCCTACATCACCGAGTCCGCACGAAAAAAACTTCGCAGGGACGGTTCGTGGCGGGAGGATGGACGGGAGTGCAACTCTTGTAGGTTCTGGAGGGAGGTGGCACGCTTCGCGGTGCCGTCAACGTGGCTCAGTCCGCACTGTCGGTTAGCGGCGAGTCGTTTGCGTGGTATCACTGTGCTGCCGCACGCGCGGCTGCACACGTTCGGGTAAGTCTGTCAATTTTGGAATGGAATGTTTTTTCCGAATCTCTTCAAGCTTCATCTCGGAGCCATCTGCCGATGCTCCCGTAGTGTGAAAGTAAATGCCATCTCTTCTCTGTTTCTGTTCGCAACGATGGTTTACTAATGTCCGATTCCATTCGCAAAATGTTTCAGTTCGTCAGTTTTAAACTTGCGCAGAGCAGTGTTCGTACCTCTCGCCAAGCATATGGAATGAATTCTTGTAGAGGGAATACAACGCATCGACGGAAACCTCCGGACGTGCATTCAGCGAGTGTAAACCTTTGTACTGAATGTTCCACGGTGTTTCGCGCGCGTACGCTATCATCTACATCATCTACTCTTTACGCCGCAAAGGTATGTATGATTTAGAAACGTTGCAAGGATTTCAGAGAAAAATATTGCGTTTCGGCTACTTTTTTCTGTTTTCTTGGTGGAAAAGGAGGATTTATGCGGCGGTTTGACACGTAAAAGAACGAATTTGCCACCATTTGGGGACTTTTGGTGTACGAAAGCGAACATCGGAACGCATTGCAGCTTCAGCGCCGGCGCACGGACGAAAAGCGGCGCCGCGGAAATGTTAAATCTGTGACTTTTTATTGACAACGGCCTTCCTTGAAATAGAAAAGCGAACGGGCGTTTTTGAAGTCAGGAAGTGCGCTTTTGTGAATTCCAAGGCACGCCGTAGAAATTCCAAGGCATCCCAACGCGTTGGGCCTAAGGGGAATTTTTCCTGGAAGCCTTGGAATTTTTGCAAGAATCGGGCTGAAAATCCCTCCGTTTGGGCGTGCTTTGCAGAGAATGCTTGAATGCATGGCAATAAAATAGAAAAGCATGCAGGAAACTATAATTCTCGGTGCGCTGAAAATCGCGTATTTGCGGGCGAGTGTGCAGCCGGAGATTTCTACGCGATTTTCAGTGTTAAAATAAGGGCGGAGGAATCCGCTCATGGGGGTGACGTTTTCATCTGCTCATGGGGGTGACGTTTTCATCTGCTCATGGGGGTGACGTTTTCATCCGCGCATGGGGGTGACGTTTTCATCCGCTCATGGGGGTGACGTTTTCATCCGCTCATGGGGGTGACGTTTTCAAAACGTCACGCTCTACACGAGCATATGCGCGCGTACCTTATATATATGGTATGTAAGGCGAAGCACATGGGGGCGCAAGCGCATGGAGGTCAAGACTCCAGTCTTGACAGCTCTACACGGCCTCACAGAGGCTTTTGCATGCTTCGCTTAATATGTTCTTCGCGCTCATCAGTCAAGACTGGAGTCTTGACCCCCATGCGCTGGCGCCCCAAGCGCAGCTAAGCAGAAGCCTCCGTGAGGCCGTGTAGAGCGTGAGGTTTTGAAAACCTCACCCCCATGAGCGGCGCGTGCTTCGCTTAATATGTTCTTCGCGCTTATCAGTCAAGACTGGAGTCTTGCCCCCCATGCGCTGGCGCCTCAAGCGCAGCTACGCAGAAGCCTCCGTGAGGCCGTGTAGAGCGTGAGGTTTTGAAAACCTCACCCCCATGAGCGGCGCGTGCTTCGCTTAATATGTTCTTCGCGCTTATCAGTCAAGA
>CAVJJO010000153.1:0-4391 GCA_963649665.1 Bacteroidaceae bacterium
CCCCCATGCGCTTCGCACTATCTCTCTAAATCTGAAACATGGATAATATATGCGTTCATTCCGATGATAAATATTATCCGCGGAACTTAAACGGAACTTAAACTGAAATGCTCCGTTTGTGTTCCGTTTAAGTTCCGCGGATAACCTCTGAGTGCCCGTGCAGAGCAGTCAAGACGGAGTCTTGCCCCCCCATGCGCTTCGCACTATCTCTCTAAATCTGAAACATGGATAATATATGCGTCCATTCCGATGATAAATATTATCCGCGGAACTTAAACGGAACTTAAATTGAAATGCTCCGTTTGTGTTCCGTTTAAGTTCCGCGGATAACCTCTAAGCGGCCGTGTAGAGCAGTCAAGACTGGAGTCTTGACCTCCATGCGCTTCGCACTAACGCTTGCACCCACCTGAGTAGTTACAACTCGGGTTAAAGACTGCTTCGAATGTTAATCTTGTGACTTTTTCTTGACAACGAGCCTTCTTGAAATAGAAAAACTGAGCGGCTTCAGAAAGCCGAAAAAGCCTCGTTTTCTCCACTCCAAGGCATCCCGGAAAAATTCCAAGGCATCCCAAAATGTTGGGCCTAAGGGGAATTTTTCCTAGATGCCTTGGAATTTTCGCCAAAATAGGGTCTGTTTTCGGCTTCTTTGACATCGTAAAGCGGAAATGCGGGCAATGCATTTCAATAAAGTGTATCTCCATTCAATATACTGTAATTTTCAGCGCGCTGAAAATCGTGTATTTTCAGCCGACTGCATGGTCGGTGATTTCTACACGATTCTCAGTGTTAAAAAGCGGGATGGAAGCATATATAATTCATGATTCTGATTTAGGGAAATGGTGCGAAGCGCCGTGTAGAGCGTGACGTTTTGAAAACGTCACCCCCATGTGCGGCTGAAAACCTCGTTTCATGGCGGAATTTTGTGATTGCAACATACAAAAACCTTGGAATTTTGTGATGAAACGCTCCAGAATCCTTGGAATTTTGTGATGAAACGCCTCGAAAACCTTGGAATTTTGTGATTTAAGCCCTTGAAAACCTTGGAATTTTGTGATAAGTGTTACCTTTGCGCCATAAAAACGAACTGAATATGAAGTTGTTAAAGAGAAAGATAGACCTTTTTCTGAAAGATTGGAAAGAACGGCCCGACCATCAGCCACTCATCGTGAAAGGGGCAAGGCAGGTGGGCAAGACCGCCTCTATCATGCAATTCGCCCAAGACAACTACACCCATGTAGTTGCCATCAACTTCGTGTTGCAACAAAAATACAAGGCAATATTCGATGACGGATACGAAGTAGACAGCATAGAGAGCAACATCACGCTCATCAATCCGGAGCTTAAGTTGGAAGCTGGCAACACCCTCATTTTTTTTGATGATATGCAGGACTGTCCGGCATGCGCCACAAGTCTGAAGGCATTCAAGATAGACGGACGATACGACGTGATTTGTTCTGGTTCCATGATGGGTATCAACTACAGAGAGATAGAATCAAATAGCGTAGGCTACAAGGAAGACTACACCATGCACTCCATGGACTTTGAAGAATTTCTTTGGGCGAAGGGCTACGACGAGGCGTTCATTGAGCGGCTTTATGAGAAAATGTGCCACGTCAAGCCGCTGTCGGAACTTGAGATGAACACCCTAGAGGGAATCTTCAGAGAGTACATGACTATAGGAGGTATGCCCGCCGTGGTGAACCACTTTGTGAAGAACAGCAACTTCAGCGGTACATTGGCTATGCAACGGCAGTTGCTGCTCGACTACGAGGAAGACATCACAAAATACGCGCAAGGGCTGGACAAGGGGAAAATAAAAAACGTGTACGACCACATCACCGTGTTCCTCGGACAAGAGAACAAGAAATTCCAAATCAGCAAGATTGCGCACGGTGCCCGAAACAGAGAATACGTAGGCACAGTGGAATGGCTAAAAGACGCTGGCATCATCAACGTGTGCTACTGCCTCTCGCAAGTGTCGCTTCCACTGAAAGGCAACTACGCCCCAAAGACTTACAAACTCTACTACAAGGACACAGGCCTGCTGGTAGCTTCGCTCGACGAGGAATCGCAGGAAGACATGCGTGTAAATAAGAACTACGGCACCTACAAGGGCGCCATCTACGAAAATGTCGTAGCCGACATGCTCGTAAAACAAGGTTACGCGCTCTATTTCTACCGCAACGAGAAGTCGACCCTTGAGATGGATTTCTTCGTAAGGGACATGTCGTCGCTGATACCCGTTGAAGTCAAAGCAGCCGACAATGCCACAAAATCGCTCACAAAGCTGACGGCAAAAGACGGGAAATATCCCGACATAAAATACGGCATCAAACTCTGCCTGAAAAACATTGGTTTCAACGGAAGTTTCTATACTTTTCCCTACTTTCTCGCCTTCCTGCTCAAACGCTTTCTCCGCAGATAAAAAGATGGGCAAACGAACGTTCAAACCGTTTTTCCCTAAATCCAAAACAAAAGCAACCACCCCCTCCCATGATTCTTCACCTCTTCAACCCCTCCCACGACGAAGCCCTCGCCGCCAACTCGCCCTACTATTACCCCGCCACCGTGGCGCGCCGACTGCAGAACGAGCAGGGCGCTCTTCCCGCCCTCTGGGCAGGCGAAGGTCATGCCGTGCTGCTCGGCGAAGAGAGCGAGAAGCCGCTTGAGGGGGCGTGGTGCAAGGGCGTGCGCTTCGTGAAGCCGCGCGAACTCAAACCCGCTTTCTGGCAAGAAGTGGAAAACATACGCCCATGGGGATGGGACCCCCTCGTGCGCCACCAGCTGCGCCGCGCCGGAGCGCCCGAGCAGCTGCTGCCCTCCGACGACCAACTCGCCACCATACGCCACCTTAGTTCACGCCACACCACCGCCGCTTTGCTGCCGCGCCTGAGGGAGAAGCTGCTCGCGCAGTGCGGTTTGTCCACAGTGGGAGAGGCCGTCATAGCAGAGTCGGAACACGAGGCGCTCGAGCGCGCGGCGCTGTGGAACGGCACCATGGCAAAGTCGCTGTGGTCGTGCAGCGGACGCGGCGTGTTTCGCCTCAGTTCCACCCCCTCCGACAACGACCGCCGACGCCTCCTTCGTCTGCTCCGCGAGCAAGGCGGTGTGGAACTTGAACCCGTCTACACCCCCGTGCTCAACTTTGCGCTCGAGTTTGAAGCCCACCCCGACGGAAGCGTGGAAGCCCTGGGCGTTTCGCTCTTCGGCACGAATGCCTCTGGCGCCTATCTAGGCAATGCCGTAGCACCGCAGGCTGAGCTTCAGCAGAAACTGACAGAAGCCATGCGATGGACTGCCGACGCATTGCCGCGCCTCATGGCAGTCTGCGCCGCCGAACTCGAAGCATTCCTCGCCGGGCGCTACGCCGGACCTTTCGGCGTGGACATGATGGCCACGGCACCGACGGAAGCCGACGCACCCGCCGTTCTCCACCCCTGCATAGAGCTCAACCTACGCCGCACAATGGGACACGTGGCACTCACCATAGCACAACGTATGTTAAACCGAGCAGATTTGCCCTCGGCGCTTCAAAATTTGTGCTACTTTTGTGAACTTGCATAAGCGTTCACCGCGTTATGCCCTGTCAACACAAGGTGAATTATCCCTTCTTATCATCTACATAAACAAGAAACCACGATGAAAATCAAGCACATCCTTTTCCTACTCCTTTTCATCTTCTCTTCGCTCGGCGCCAAGGCCCAGTTCTCGCAAGGCACGAAATACGTGGGCGCCTCGCTCTCCGGCATCGGCCTCTCCTACAGCGGCAGTCAGAAGTTCCGCCTGGGCATTGACGCCAACGCCGGCTATTTCGTGGCCGACTGCGTGATGCTCCGTGCCAACATCGGCTACGACCACACGAAGGAGATTGACGACTTCAGCATAGGCGCCGGCGCACGTTACTACTTCGACCAGTGCGGCGTGTTTCTCGGAGCCGGTGTAGAGTTCAACCACTTCACCCCGAACAGCAACGATGTGATGATTCCCTGCGAAGTGGGCTACGCCTTCTTCATCAACCGCTTCATCACCATCGAGCCTTCACTTTACTACAAGATGTCGCTCCACGACTTCTCCGACAACAGCACCGTAGGTCTTAAAATAGGTTTGGGATTCTACTTCTAACCCCACGGCCTTCCACTAAACGGCAACATGTGCAAATGTGCAAGTAGGATATGCTCTTTCAGCGGCACCTATTTGCACATTTAGGTAAGAAGTAACTGAAGTTTTAAACGAGAACGGGCTGAAAGCCCAAAAGCGCCTAGCCCAGGGCAACGCCCTGGGTGAAAGATGTAGCGAGAATGCGCCCTGAAAGGGCAAAAGCATTCCTGAACATCATACGCTTTTGCCCTTTCAGGGCGCAATGCCGCTGGTAATCGATACCCAGGGCGTTG
>CAVJJO010000154.1:0-4382 GCA_963649665.1 Bacteroidaceae bacterium
GTGTAGAGCAGTCAAGACTGGAGTCTTGACCCCCATGCGCTTCGCCCCCATACGCTTCGCTCCATACGCTTCGCTCAGAACTTTCACTGCATCGGCCGCTACGCCTTGCACCACTTGTCGGTCTGCACATTGAAGCAGGGACAGGCTTTTGCGGCGAATTCGTTGTGGCCATGAAGGGTGGCGGCGGGGTACTGGCGGCGGAGGGTGGCAAGGAGCTGCTTGAGGGCGGCGCACTGGGCGGGGGTGCGGGTGTCCTTGGGCGTACGTCCGTCGGCGGCGAGTCCGCCCACGTAGCAGATGCCTATACTGTGGGCGTTGTGGCCCAGGCAGTGCGCACCCATTTTGGTCAAAGGACGACAGGCGGAGGTGCGGCCGTCGAGGTGGATGAGGTAGTGGTAGCCTATGTCGGCCATGCCGCAGGCTTTGTGCCAACGGCGGAGTTCGGCCGTTTCCACTTCCCTACCCTCTCGTGTGGCGGTGCAGTGGATGATGATTTCGTGAATGGTCATAAGTGAAGGGGGATTGGGTGACGATTATGCGCACACGCTTCATTGTTTGTCGGGCGCGCATGCCTTGAGCGTAAGGTACTGCGTTATGCCAAAGACACTGCCGGCGTAGATGAGACACTGGGCGAAGACGGTGCAGACCGACGGGGAGATTTCGCCTTGAGGAGGCATAAAGAGCGCAGCAGCTGCAAGAGCAACTCCAGCAAGGAGCATAAGGACTGCAGAGAGGCTTTGGACGTTGAGCCGGAGGCGGGCGTTTTGCTGTATGTTTTCATTTTGCATGGATGTGTTTTTTGTTGAAACAATAAGACTTTCGAGGAAAAAAGAAGAGCTGCCGCGCCGGAAACTTGGCATTACCGGCAGTGGCAGCTCTTCAGCAGTGTCTACGATAAGGGTAAATGACGCGAAAGGTTAGTTGCTCTTCTTCACGAACTTCACGTCGGTGTTGGTGAGACGCATGGCGGAGCGCAGACGTGAGCCCATGGTGAAGCGCACGCGCAGGGCCTTGATGAGGGAGGAGTCGGCTTCGGACTTGCTGTCGGCGCCCAAACTGGTGATGGTGGCACGGAACGAGCCGAGCTGACCGAGGCGGACGCTATGGCCCGACTGCACGGCCGAAACTATTTCGGTCTGGAGGGCATTGAGCACGGCGAGCACGTCGGCTTCGGTGAGGGTGCAGCGGTCGGAGATGTTCTTGGCGATGCCTTCGAAACTTACGGGCACTGCGGGCGCTACCTGAATGTAATACTTTACGCTGCTGCGGTCAAGGGGGTTCTTCTTTGCTTGTACAACTACGGGAATCATAATGTGTAAGTGTTTTAGGTGTGTGAATAGATTGTTGTGAATTGTTTTCCTTCTTGCCGTGGCCTTTGGTTTGAAGAATTGGTGTTTGGGTGTCTCGGGCAAAAACGGAAGGTTCGTGGCGCGCTGCCGTTCCGTCTTTGTTTTATTGACAATGCAAAGGTAGGGGTAAATGCGAGGGTTTGCAAGAAAAAAGAAGAGGGCATCGGGCGCTAAGTGCACCTGGGGCAAAAGTTGTCGGGCGCTAAGTGCACTTGTGCGCATGGAGCGGTTTGCGGAGGCTTTGAAGCGGCTGCATTTATGGAGCGGGCTGCGCATAAAAAACTCATGCGCCAACGTCGTCAAACGACGCTGGCGCATGAGAAAAAGGGGATGACTTGAGGGAAACATTGGAGCGAAGCGCATGGGGGTCAAGACTCCAGTCTTGACTGATAAGCGCGAAGATTATAAAGCGTAGCCACGCAAAATCCTCTCTGAGGCCCGTGTAGAGCGTCAAGACTGGAGTCTTGACCCCCATGCGCTGGCGCTCCCAAGCGCTTCGCTTCAAATCAAAGTTTCGAGAATATACTTACTGCGTCTGAAAACGCTTTGAGGCGCGGAGCAGGTGGCGGGAAATGCTCATGAGCTCCTGTGCCTCCTGAAGGGTGGAGAGGTAGAGGAGGGCGGCGCGGAGGTTGCTCTCGTCGCGCTGTATGCGGTCCTGCTGGGCGTGGCGTATCTGGGAGATGCGGCTCTTGATGGCGTTGCCTTCCACGAGGAGTTCTTCAGCCTGCGCGAAGTCGCCCGAGAGAATCATGCGGTCGCTTTCGGCGAGGAAGCGGTCAATCTCGTCGCAGAGGGGCTTGAACTCGTCCACGTAGGCCTTGGGCATGGGGTTGAAGTTGTTGTCGACGTGCTCCACGCAGGGTTCGAGCATACGCTTGAGGCCATATATCATCTGCGTGATGCTGTTGCAGCCGAGGTGGAACCACGTGTTCTTCTCCACGGCGAGGAGGTAGTCGATCTTGCGCATACCCACAATCTCCTTGCGGCGGTAGCGTTTCCACGTGGACTTCTCCTCTTCTATGGCGTGGGAAGCGGCGTGGAGTTCGCGCATGTTTTCGGTCATGAGGCCGTGGGATATGTTGTGAAACGTGTCGCGGGCGAAGCGTATGGCGGTGCTCTGCGAGCGGCGTACGTGTTCGCAGAGGAGCTGCCAGGTTTCTTCCTTGTCGTGGCTGCGAACGAGTTGGCGGAAGAGGGTGTCGACCGTTTCGCTTTCCTTCTTTTTCTTGAACCGGCGGTTGTTGTTGATCACCACGGCTGCCACCACACACATCACGGCTATCATGGCTATGAATCCGCCAAGGTGGTTCACCGTAGCTATGACGAAGCTGAGGATGAAGGCTGCGCCGGCGGTGATGAACCATCCGCCGATGACGGTGATCACGCCCGTAATGCGGTAGACGGCGGTTTCGCGTCCCCAAGCGCGGTCGGCGAGGCTGCTACCCATGGCCACCATGAATGCCACATAGGTGGTGGAGAGGGGAAGCTGGAGGGTGGTGCCCACCACGATGAGCAGGCCAGAGAGCACGAGATTCACGGCGGAGCGCACAATGTCGAATGCGGCACCTTCCTCGAGGGTCACGTCGTCGTGCTCGAAGCGGCGGTTTATCCAGTTCTTCACACAGACGGGCACGAAGCGCGACACGGTCTGCGTGGCGTTGAGCACGGTGCGCACGGTGCGACGGGCTATTTTGGAGGAGGAGAACACTTCTTCGCCGTCGTCCTGACGGGAGAGGTTGACGGTGGTCTCCACCACTTTATGTGCCTTCTTGGAGGTGCAGATGGCAATGGTCATGATGAGTCCGGCGGCGATGAGGAAGAGGTGCTTGTAGGGCAACTGGCTCTCGCCAGCGAGCACGTCCACAATGAAGGTCTTGGGCGATGCTCCGGGGTGGTTCGTGAAGTTGAGGAACGACTCAAGGCCGGCCAGGGGAGTACCTATGAAGTTCACCAAGTCGTTGCCGGCGAAGGCCATGGCGAGAGAGAAGGTACCAAAGAGCACCACGAGTTTGAAGATGTTGACCTTGAGGAGATGGAGCAGCTCCATCACCACGGAGAACACCACGAGGCTGCATCCGAGAATGGGGAGGCGGTGGGCGTCGACCCAGTCGGGCGTCCAGCCGATGGAGGCGAGGAGCGTGGACTGGCGCAGTCCGCTCACGAGAAGGAAGTAGAAGATGGAGGTCACGCTGATGCCACCGAAGATGGCTATGCTGTAGCGCAAGTGTTTTTTATAATGGAAGGTGAACACCACGCGGGTGATCCACATGACGATGAGACCCACCACGAAGGCGATGGCCACGGAGAGGAAGATGCCGATGATCACGGTGAGGGCCTTGTCGGTGTTGATGAGGTCGGCATACGGAAGTCCGCCGCTTATAATCTTCGACATGGCGAGCGCCGTGCTACCGCCCATGAGGCCGAACACCATGGACACGGTGGTGGAGGTGGGCATGCCGAGGGTGTTGAAGATGTCGAGGAGTATGACATCCGTGGCGGCCACACCGAGGAAGATGCACATCACGTCGTCGAGCGTATAGTAATGGGGGTTGAGGATGCCGTGACGGGCAATGTCCATCATGCCTCCGCTCGTGCTGGCTCCCACAAAGATGCCGACGGCGGCAACGATGAGAATGGTGCGAAACTTTGCGGCTTTTGCGCCCACTGCCGGGCTAAGAAAGTTGACAGCGTCATTTGCCACACCTACGGAGAGGTCAAACGTGGCAAGAATAATCAGGAACAGTAATATTCCAAGATAGAAAAAATCCATGATACGTGGGTTCTTTGATGTTGCACTGCAAAGTTAAGACAACTGCTTTTAATGCCCAAAACTTTCGGAAAGCATTTTTAAGTTTTCGGGAAACAATGCATTGGGGCAACACCCATATACCTGCGCTCTCGCCTTGAATTTTTATTCTCCCACAGAATTCACAGATTTCACAGATCGTCCGTGTATTCCGTGTTCAGTAATGTGTAAAAAAATAACTTGAGCAGTTTTTGATTCGAGAATCATGTAACGCATTCATCAAC
>CAVJJO010000155.1:0-4368 GCA_963649665.1 Bacteroidaceae bacterium
GCGCTACGGCGAAGCCGGTTTTCATGTAACAACAATTGCCCGAAGGCGAAAAAGTTGAACTTATTGCCCGAAAAGTTTGCAACTTCGGAAAAACTTTGTACTTTTGCCCCGCATTGTGAAAGCAATGCCTTGGATTGTTCCATGGTGTAATGGCAGCACTAGAGTTTTTGGTTCTCTCAGTCCCCGTTCGAATCGGAGTGGAACAACTTCCCCTTCCCCCCTGAGCCCTGCGTTTTTTTTGTTTTTTCCCCTAACGTAGGGCTCTTTTTGTATACCTATGGCAAAACCATACAAACAGAAAGTCCGCCAAGAAGCAGATGCTCTTGGCGGACTTTTTGGGCTTTGTAAGGAAGTGTCAGTCTATGGAAAGAAACGCGTTGCGCGCCTTGCAGTAGCCAATGAGGCGGCTGAAGGTGACATCTGCGGCGAGCAACGGTGCGTAGCCAACGAGCACCAGGCGCTTGCGGGCACGCGTCATCGCCACGTTGAGTTTGCGGTCTATCACCTGCCCCGTGCGCTCGTCGACATATTCGTTGCTGGTGAGGAAGGACAGCTGGTATTTCTTTTTAGCCGTGAAACTGTAGATGATTACGTCGCGCTGACTGCCCTGGTAACGCTCCACGGTGTCGATGGTTATGCGCTGGAGCGCGTCGATGCCGTAGCGCTGGAGTTCGAGGCGCACGGTGCTGATTTGGTTGCGGTAGGGCACGATAACGCCGAGCGTGAACGAAGGATCGAACATTGTGGGCGAAAGGTCGTAGACGTGTTTCGCCAGTCGGGCTATGAGGCGCGCCTCGACGGTGTTCACCTTGTCGGGTTCGTCGGGATTGTCGGAAGGCAGACACGAGATAAACGAAACGCGCTGCGTGTCGAGCAAGCGTACCGCCTCTTCTTCCTCTGGAGAATCGGACGGCGTAGCTTCCGTTTGGTGTACAAGCGGCACCTCGGTGAGCTTACCTCCGTAGAAATGCTCGCTCGGGAAGTCGGCAATGTCGTGGTGCATGCGCCCTTGGCGGGTGAGCAGATGGCACACGTCGGGAATGGGATTGCCTTGTGCGTCGTAGCCGTAGAGATGGAGCATACGCTCGAATAGCGACAAGCGGCAGTCGTTCAGTCCGATGGCCTGCAGTTCGGGTTCGCTCACTGCCGACTCGTCGATGCCCTGCTGCACCACGGCGGGAAGTTGCTTCTCGTCGCCGATGAGCACGAAGCGGTCTATGTCGGGTTTGCCGTCGGTGTGGGCGGCGAGCAGCCCGATTATTTGGGGCTCGAGTATCTGCGAAGCCTCGTCCACAATGGCGAGCGAGAAATGCTTGAACCCGAAAATGGCTTGGGCGGAATTGAGCGAAGTGGTGGTGCCGCACACGACGCGCACGTTCTTCAGCTGACCTACGAACGCATTGAGGTTCTGCACCGTCTTCATGCGTTCGCTCAGGAGGTGGGAATGGTAACGCTCGTCGCAACTGAAGTCGCTTCCCAGGCGCAAATAGTCGAGTCCTTCCTCTTCGAGTTTGCTGCATATCTCGTCTACGGCGCGGTTGGTATAGGAAAGGAGCAACACCTGCGTACCTTCGTTGCGCAGCTCTTCAAGGAGAATGTTGCGCATGCCGTACGACGTTTTTCCCGTTCCCGGCGGACCGATGAGCAAGTAGATGTCCTTTGCCCGGCGGGCATGGAGCACAATGGAGTTGAACTCCTCGCTGCCGTAGTCGCCCAAGAGATTGCGCGACGTGTCCACTTCGGGCTTACGCTGACCGAGCAACAGGTCGCGGCGTGCTTTCGGTGCGGAGAGGAAAGCGTGGAGGGCACGGTAGAGCGAAGCGTAGGACGAATCCATAAAGTCGTGTTCCACCGCCCACACGTAGCCTTTCTGGTTGAAAAAGGCGAACACGCGTTCGGAGGTCTGCGCGTTGCGCAGTCTCACGCAGAGCGCGTCGGCACGTATGTCGGTAATGGTGGCGCGAAACACCATGACACGTGTGGCATCGGGTATCGAATGGCGCTGGTAGGGGTAGAAAAACACGATGTCGCCGCGGCGGAAGTTGGAAAGGTCGGCATCCACTGCCGTCTCGCCAGAGCGGTCGAAGTAGAGCGTGGCGTCGGGCACGTTGCCGTCGGTGGCTTTAGCCTCGAGCGTGAGGTTTTCATAGATGTTGCCCGCCGCGCGCTTGTCGTCGAGCGTGGAATTCCACGTGGAGGCGAAACCGGAATTTTCCTTCGTGCGGTTACCTATTTTGCTTAGTGCCTGCTCGTTTGCCACGAAGCGGAGAAACCGCAGATAGTAGCTGCGCTCAAGCGCCGAAGCCTCCTGTATGGGCGAGAGCAGGGCGCGCAGTTCGGGTTCTTTGTATTTCTTCCAAAGCGTGCCCTGCGCATTGGGGAATATGCGTGCGGGCGTAAGCGTTTCGAGTATACGCAGTCCGCCTTCGGCAAAGTGCGTTTCGCTCCAGGCCAGTATGTTGCGGATTTTAATGGCTTCGAAGAGTTTTTTTGGCGCACTGGTCACGTAGTCGAGGCCGTCGGCATAACGCGAATAGAGCAGAAAGGCGTGAATCTGTTCGTAGGGCACGTTGTACTGGTAGTGGAGCAGGGCGCGGTAGAGCAGGAGCTGAATGTAATGGGGCTCCTGCCGTCCCATAAAGCGGCCGCGTGGCGCCCCCGGCACCCATTCGCATTTTCCCGACTTCTGCTCGATGACGGAATGCAGGTAAAGGTCGAGAAAGTCCATACGGCCTTGCAAGCCCAGCATCACGCTGATGAACGAGGGTTCGAGTATGAGGTTGTCGGGATTGAAGGCATTGCCCGTGGCGGTGCGCGTGGCATAGTCGTGGAAGAGCAGATGACGGATGTGCTCCTTCTGCCGCTTTGCTTCTTCGTGGAAATCCTTGGAACCCGCGCCGCCTGCCAGTTCGGGACACGAGGCGAAGTTGAGCGCGTTGGTCTTGAAAAACTCGCGAATGCTTTCGGCGTAGGTGTGCTCCTTGCCGTAGGCCACCTCGTCGAGAAGCTGGCCGGCAAAGTTTCCGAGCAGCGTATGCACCGTTTGGCCGAAAGGAGCGAGGCGGCGCACGAGGTCGAGCAAGGGCGACACTCCACAGGCATCGAAGCAGCCGGCTATGGATGTCACGTTGACGAGAAAGTCGGGGTCGACGATTATCAGTTCCGGACGCACGGCGTCGCAGGCATCGTTGTAGCGCGGACGCACCACGTTGAGCGATGCGCCCTTGCGCAGCAACTTCACGACGTAGCTCCAGTCGCCCGGCACATATTCCTTTGGATTCAGGAAATCTATGCGCACGTCTTCGTCGACGTCCTCGCGCGTGGCGAAAATGTACTGCTCGTCCCACGCGTTAACGATGCAGCGGAAGAAGTCGGGCAGTTTGCCGTGTGCGTTCCTGTTGCCTTCGGGCACTGCCGACGTTTCCATGGGAAGGCGCTTTGTGAGTTCTTCGGGAGCTTGCTCGGCATAGAGGAGTTCCACGAAGCGCGTCACGGCCTTGAGGTCGGTGGGCCACGTGGTTTCGAGTTGCGCGTCGGCGAGCACGCTGATGTCGCGCAAGCGGTGGCGCAAATCGTTCAAGGCGCGGGAAAGCGAGGGATCGGTTTGCCTTACTTGGTGTTTCTTCAGGAGGAAGTCTATTTTGGCATACATGCCGCCGAGCTTCACGGTCACCTCGCGCAGCTGCTGGTCGACCGCCACGGTGAGCACTTCGCGGAGGGCGCCGTAGCGCGTCTTCACTTTCCATCCGTCATCGATGCGCTGGAGCGCGCCGAAGAGTTCGTGCGCCGTTTCTATGAGAGGGGCTTGGAGATTCACGGCGGTTAGACGATGCTGAGGAGTTCTACGTCGAAGATAAGTGTGGAATTGCCGGGTATTTCGGAGTCGCCGCGCGAACCGTAACCGAGTTCTGCGGGAATGACAATCTCCCACCGGTCGCCGGGACGCATGTGGCGGAGCGCTATTTGCCAGCCTTCGATAACCTCGTTAAGGCGAAATGCGGCGGGGCAGTCGAGCATGCGCGAATCGTCGAACGTGCGTCCGTTGATGAGACTTCCCGTGTAGTGAACGCACACCACGCTGCGCAGCTCCGGCGTGCGGCCTTCCTTCGGGCCTGAACTTATGGCGCGCACCAACACGCCTTTTTCAAGGCGCATGAAGCGGGGGTCATTGGCTTTCTCTGCAAGATAGGCTTGGTTGCGAACTTTATATTCTGACTTTTTGCTCATGGGAAAGAGGATTTTAGTAAAATGGAAAAACAACTTGCGATGCTGAAGGATATCAAAAATCAAGACTGGCAAATTTATCTGCGGCACTTAGTAATGTGTAAAAAATAACTTGAGCATTTTTATTCGATAATCATGCAACGC
>CAVJJO010000156.1:0-4366 GCA_963649665.1 Bacteroidaceae bacterium
CTCTCTTGCAAACAGCGGGTCAATGAGGAACACTTCTGCAAATTACTCATGTCAGTCTCTAAATCGGCAAACTCACAATGGTACACTCCCATTAGGCGCACACATCCAAAAAATCCCGACTGCTCCATATGGGGAACGGTCGGGATTTTCTTTGTGCTAAAAATTTAATTGGTGTATAGAACCGTGGCGTTTCAGGAACAGCCTCACGGCAACGCTTTACTTGACGATGACTTTCTCCGTACGCTTTCCTTTTCTCACAAGATATACGCCGGGTAGTGCTCCGCTGAGCGTGGACATACGTTGGCCTGAGAGGGTGAAGTACGCTGCGGGGAGGCCGGAGGTGCTGTCGGTTGTGGCGGAATGGATGCCGTCGATGTTTTCGTCGATGAAGGCGAACGTGATGACGCTGTCTTCGCTCATGGCTATGCGGTAGAGCGGACGGGAGAGGTGCTTCTTCGTGCCGTTGAAGAGTGTGGCGGCAGGGGCTGTGGCGTCGGTGAAGGAGGTAGCGCCCGTCGTGCCGGGGAAAAGGTCTCCTTTGTAGAGGGCAAGGAGGTTGGAAAGCGAGGTGCTTTGCGTGTCGGTTCCGTTCTTTCCGTTGTCGGCAGGCACGTAGGTGAAGCGCTGATGGGCAGGATCGTTGTTCACGGTGTTGCTTCTCCACACATCGGCATCGTAGTCAACGTGGGTCACGAGCATGCCACGGCCGTAACCTTTGTAGAACCAGGTGTCGGGTTGACGGTTTTCAAAGAGATAGAACTCCGTGGGACACTCTTCGTTGCGCACCACGTAGGCCGTTGCTCCGCGGTCTTCCTTTCCGAATGCGTAGAGACTTGCGGCTTGCGGTTCGGTAAGTTCCTTTACGTCGAGCCAGCCCAATGCGCTGCGTTCGAAGGCATTGTAACCGATGGGGGCATAGCCGTTGTAGAAGAACTCGCCGGCGTCCATGATGCTCCACCAGTCCATGGTTTTCAGCGTGTCGGACACGGCGGCATCGTTGCCCGTGTAGTAGAAGTCGGGAAGGCCGAGCGCATGGCTGAATTCATGGCAGAAGAGTCCCACACCGTCGAAGTCTTCCACGGTGACCACTTCGCCGTTTTGCATGGCTTGGTGACGGATCACTTCGTCGAACACGATGAAGGAACCAACCGTGAGTGCATTGTCGTCGGTCTGGAAGGGCTGACGGTGCAATGCTCCCCAAAGGTGGTCGGCAGCATCACTTGAAGAAAGGGCCTGTTCGCCCGGTCCGGCATACATGACGGCCACGAGGGGCACCGTGCCGTTGTCGGCATAGGCTGAAAGTGTCTTGCCTTGCTGGTAGAGTTTGCTTACGGCTTCGCGCACAAGTTCCTGCACATTGGGGTCTATTTCGCCATCGGTGCCGTCGGCACCATAATGGGCGTAGCCTTTGTCGACCTTCACGCGTGCTACGATGTCGAACTGAGGTGTGAACATCCCGTTGGACTGCGCGGTAAAGTAGTCGCGCACGGAACCTCGCGATCCGCTTTCGTCGGCATATCCTTTTTCGTTGAGGAAACGGTCAACCTTTTCGGTAGTCGTGGCGGTTTGGAAGGAGAGGTCGGCATATTCCACCATTACCACGGGAATACGGGGGGCGCCGATGCTGGGTATTTCTCCACCAGCGCTGATGCCGTAAGTGCCGAGTCCGTTGTTGGTGAGCGTAGTAAGGCGGGCGCTTCGTTGGGGCTGAAGTGGAAGAGGAGGATAGGTTTCAGCAAGCGTGGCGGCCACTTCGGCAGCAGAGAAGGAAGAGGAAATGGCGGAAGAGATTACGCGTCCGTTCTTTATGGTAGCCGGGCGGAACTGTCCGTCTGCACAACGCACCACGGGGGTGCCGTCGCTGAGGGTATAGACGGCATATCGGCCGTTTGCCCACATTTTTACGGTCTGCGGCGTACCATCGGGTGCGGTGTATGTCAACGTGCGGCGCACGGGGGTCGTGGCAGCGGCGGCCAACGAAAGTCCGCAAGCAAGGAGCGTGGACAAGAGTTTGGGGTAAGACATAACTGTATTGATCGATTTGGCTTTTACACCTGTCTAAAAGATTAACTTATGCGTTTGGGATGGCTTCAACGGTGATGTTGGCTTCGCTAACCTGGATTACGCGAATGGGCGTTCCGGGATTGATGAAGGCGCCAGACGACTTCACTTCCACTTGCTTGCCGTTGATGACGGCGTTTCCCACGAGCGCCAAGCGGGTAAGGGCTTTCCCCTCATCGCCGACTTTTACGGAGAGTTGGTCTTCCGTGGCGTTGGTGGACGAAATGGTGCTGTGGAGGGAGTATTTGTCAAGCGTTTTGGAATGTGCCACCCACCATAGCGTAACGGCGAGAAGCGCCACGGCCACCAATGTGCATACGGCTGCTGTGACGGGACCGTATTCGTTGTAAATAAGAATGACATCAATGATGGCACAGACGATGGAACTGATGCCTGCAATGCCGAAGCCCGGAAGAATGAATATTTCCAGTATGCCGAGCGCAAGGGCAAATACGGCAAAAATGATGATGACTGTCATGATAGATCTGATGGATTAGGTTAGTACTTCTCGCGGTATTTCCCCTCTTCCTTGTCGTCGAGCATGCTGCGGTAGGAAACGTAGCGCGAGGGGGCGAGGCGGTGCTCTTCAAGCGCTTCGAGCACGGCACAACCAGGTTCGTGGGTATGGGTGCAGTTGTTGAAGCGGCAGTCGGCAGATATGTGGAATATGTCGCGAAAGTAATGTGCCACTTCTTCGGGTTCCATGTTGAATGTGCCGAAACCTTTCACGCCGGGGATGTCTATGAGCGCTCCTCCTTCTGGCAGTTCGAAGAGTTCACTGAAGGTAGTGGTGTGCATGCCGGTGCCGTGGGCATCGGAAATGTTTGCGGTGCGTGCGTGGGCATCGGGTATGAGCCGGTTGAGCAAGGTGGATTTGCCCACACCGGAGTGCCCGGCAAGGAGCGTTGTTTTCCCCTTAAGTTCTTCGGCAAGTGCATCCGTGCCTTCCCCCTCAAGCGCCGAAATGTTGAAGCAGCGATAGCCGATGTTGGCGTAGAGGGCTTGCCAATAGTCGCGCGTAGCTTTTTCCTCGTCGGAGAGGTTGTCGGTCTTGTTGAATGCGATGCATACTGGCACGCGGTAAGCTTCGGCCGAAGCGAGGAAACGGTCAATGAATGTGGTGCTCGTTTCGGGACGCGCTATGGTGACGAGCAGGAGTGCCATGTCGAGGTTTGCCGCCAAAATGTGGCTTTGCTTGGAGAGGTTGGAGGCTTTGCGGATGATGTAGTTGCGCCTGTCGTCTATTTCGGTAATAAAGGCGGCCTGTTCTCCGTCGGCTTGCTTGATGGTGACGCCGTCGCCCACCGCTACGGGGTTGGTGGAACGTATGCCGCGAAGGCGGAAGTTGCCCTTCACTTTACATTCCACGGCGCGTCCGTCGTCGGTTCTGACGAGATACCAGCTTCCAGTGTTTTTAATTACGAGTCCGTGCATTCGTTGCTTTGTTCAGAAAAAAAAGGCGAAAAGACCCTCGGGGCCGAACTTGTCGTGCCGCGCTGCGGTCCTTTCGCCCTCTGTGTGTTGGGGTGCAGAATCTATGCTTTAAACGGTCATAATTTCCTTGTTTTTGGCAGCAAGGAGTTCTTCAATGGCCTTCACTTTCTTATCGTGGATTTTCTGCAGGTCGTTTTCGGCGTCCTTTTCCACGTCTTCAGAGAGTCCGTCCTTAATGGCCTTCTTGAGTTTGTCGATGCCATCGCGACGGGCGTTTCTCACGGCCACCTTGGCTTCTTCGGCTTCCTTGGCGCACTGCTTGGTGAGCTGACGGCGGCGTTCCTCGGTGAGAGGGGGTATGCCGAGGCGGATTACTTCACCGTTATTTTCGGGCATGATGCCGATGGTGGAGTCGATGATGGCCTTCTCAATGACGCGGAACATGCTCTTGTCCCAGGGCTTGATGGCGATGGTGCGTGCATCGGGGGTGGTGATGGCAGCCACGTTGTTGACGGGTACCATGGAACCGTACGACGACACGCGGAGATCGTCGAGTATATGTACGTTTGCTTTACCGGCACGGATTTGCGCGAGCGTCTCTTCGAGGTGCATCACGCTCATTTCCATCCGTTCCTCGCTGTCGGCGAGACATTTCTTTACGTCGAGCATAAGAAGTATGTTTTTGTTGTGAATATATTTCGTTGCGGTAGCGGGCATTATGCTTTGCTTTTTGCATTTCTACCCTATATAATGCAAAGATAGTGCAAGGTGAGAGAAGAGCGAAGAAAATCCTAAAATTTTCTTCACTTTTCCGAACCGCAGCCTATCATGGAGAGAGCGAGACGCATAGAAAAGTACGGTGACTTGCTTC
>CAVJJO010000157.1:0-4189 GCA_963649665.1 Bacteroidaceae bacterium
TTCAGCCCGTCGTTGGCACTGATTACCGTTGGTTCAGCCCGTCGTTGATGAATGTGTTGCGTGATTCTCAAATAAAAAATGTTCAAGTTATTTTTTACATATTACTTAGCAGCTTTTTCCGTTTGCTTGTTCAGTCTTTATTTTCTTTTTCCTCGCTGAACGCTTTAATCTCGTCAGCAAGAACTTTCTGCAGTTTCTCTTTCGGCACTATCAGCTGGTAGTCTGCTACTCCGATTGGCTTCCCCATGTCTTCGAGGGCAAGCTCCACCTCTACACGGTCTTTCTCGGCACATAGGATGATGCCGATGGAACGGTTCTCGTCGGCACCCCGTTCGAGGCGGTCGAGCAGCGACAGGTAATAGTTCATTTTACCCGCATATTCGGGTTTGAAAGCACCTATCTTCAAATCTACAGCTACGAGGCTTCGCAGCCCGCGATGGAAGAACAGCATGTCCACCTTGCTTTCCTTGCCGTTAAACTCCAATACATGCTGATTGCCTATGAAGGTGAATCCGTTTCCGAGTTCCATGAGGAAACGGGTGATGGCTTTGACAAGGCGGTCTTCAAGTTCAAGTTCCAAGATAGGGTTTGTCACGCCAAGAAAACCGAGGTTGTAACCGCTGCGGAACACCTCGTTGGCATAACTTGCCTGTTCGGCAGGAAGCGTACGGCTGAAATTGTTGTCGATACGCGACATGGCCTGCGCATCGTACATATTGAGTTTTATGGCATTGAGCAGCAAGTCACGGTTCCATCCCTTGCTGATAGTTTCATTGGCATAATAGAGCGTTGCTTCATCGTCAAGTCCCTTGCTCAAAAGCAACAGATTGTGCGACCAGGGCAAAAGTGCTACGGCGCGTAGCACTTTCTCGTCATGCTCGGCATAACGCTCATAAAATTTCTTCATATTCCAAAGTTGCCTTGGTGAAACGCCCATCTTGGGATAGCGTTCTTTCAAGTCAGCCGACAGTTGTCTGACCACACTGTCGCCATATCCGCTTTCTATCTTGCGCTCATGGAGCATTTGACCGATTTTCCAATAGGCGGAAGATACATAACCGTTGACGTGCTTGGCTATCTCTATCCGTGCATGCTCAATTACTGCGACAGCGTGTTGCAGCATTTCCGTATAGTCGACGCTCGCTATTGAGAGCTTGTTGTCTTTATTGTCTGTAGTCATTTGAGTCTATATTGTCATCCCAGAGAATGGTTGTACCTTCAACTTTTGGCAGTTTGCAATGTGAATTTAGATTTCCCAAATCCGTTTGACGAGCATTTGCCTTGAGAAGAGTTTTGTGCAAAGATAGTGAATGTGTTTTGTTTACGGTTGAAAGTGAAGAGATGTATATAAGATGGATTCCTCCTCCTTGGTGCGGATGAGTCGCGCCGATTTTAACACGCGAAAATCGCGTAGAAATCACCGGCCGCACAGTTGTTCGCAAATACGCCGTTTTCAGCGTGTGGCGAAATTTACTATTAGGAATGAATGTCTACATTTATGAAATGTGTTGCACGCTTCTCGCTTTGTGGAGGCCGAAAGGAGTGAAAAATGGCCCGCTTTCGGCGAAAACTCCAAGGCATCTGGAAAAAACTCCAAGGCAGCCCCAAAAAATTTGCTGCCTTGGAATTTTTACGAATTGCCCAAAAGTTTTTTGAAGCCTCTTTTTTCGCTTGAAAAGAGCCTTTGTTCGCTCTAGTTTGAGAAGGCCGATTGTCAATAAAAAGTCACAGATTTAACACTTGTGCCTTGCGAGAAAACGCGGTATAGGGGAGAGCGCTTGCGGCGAAGGGCGCATGTGCGATGCCGCGCCCGTGTGTCAAGGCGGGAGTCGTGCCCCCATGTGCTCTCGCCCCGATTCTTCGCCCAAACGTAATAAAGGAGTCTTCCGCTTACGCACCGACGACCATTTGCACTGATGCTTTCTTCAAGCAGATACTTGCGTGCGCGAATTTGTCCAACTTATTTTTTCAACTTCTGCAAAGTATAAAATATTATGATTACATTTGCGCCACGTTGTAGGCACGCGCCGCTTTGTTTCTCTATGCAAAACGAGCCGGTAGCCGCAACTGCATGAAAAACCTGCGATTCACATTAACCCCTCAGCTTTCAACTGTTGCCCCGACAGAATCAAAAAAATCAAACACATATAAATCTATTCTATGGATTGGATACAATCACTCTTCACCACGACCGACTCAGTGGCGCACATCGTGCTCCTCTTCTCGCTCGTCATCGCCGTGGGCGTAGTGCTGGGCAAGATTAAGTTCGGCAGCGTATCGCTCGGCGTGACCTTCGTGCTCTTCGCCGGAATCGTTGTGGGACACATCTACCACCACATGGGCATCACCGATGCCGACGGGGGGTATGCCTGTCCCGCCAAGGTGCTCAACTTCATCCAGGACTTCGGACTGATACTCTTCGTGTACTGCATCGGTTTGCAGGTGGGCCCGAGTTTCTTCCAGTCGTTCAAGAAGGACGGCGTGCAGATGAACATCATGGCTGTAGGCATTGTGCTTCTCAACGTCATCACGCTCCTTGGGCTCTACTACCTCGTGTTCGACACGAACGACTCCACGAGCCTTCCCATGGCAGTCGGTGTGCTCTACGGTGCCGTGACCAACACCCCCGGTCTCGGTGCGGCACAGGAAGCCATCAGCACGCTCGGCATCGACATGCACGGGCAGAACATAGCCTCGGGTTATGCCTGCGCCTACCCCTTGGGTGTGCTCGGCATCATCGGTGCCACCATCGCCCTGCGCTACATCTGCCGCATCAAGCTCGACAAGGAAGAAGAGCAGATACGCGAGCAGCAGGAGGACAACCCCCACGCCAAGCCCCACCACCTCTCGCTCCGCGTGGAGAACGTGTCGCTCGAAGGCAAGTCGTTCGCCCAGCTCACGCAGTTCCTTGGCCGTACGTTCATCTGCACCCACTACATGCACAACGGCGAGGTGCTTTCACCCACTAAGGACACCGTGCTCCACGTGGGCGACGAAATGAACGCCGTCTGCGCACAGGACGACGCCGAAGCCGCCATTGCCTTCATCGGCAAGGAAGTGGAAGTGGACTGGAAGGCAGAAAATGCCCCCATCGTTTCGCGCCGCATCCTCGTGACGCAGGCAGAAGTCAACGGTAAGACGTTCGGCGAAATGCACTTCAGCTCCATGTATGGCGTGAACGTGACGCGTATCACCCGTCAGGGCATGAACCTCTTTGCCGACCGCTCGCTCCGCATACAGATTGGCGACCGCTTGATGGTAGCCGGCCCGGAGGACAACGTGAACCGCGTGGAACGCCTCCTCGGCAACTCCGTGAAGCGACTCGACCACCCCAACGTGGGCGCCATCTTCCTCGGAATTCTCGTGGGCATCATCTTCGGTAGCATCCCCTTCCAAATTCCCGGCATGAGCACCCCGCTCAAGCTCGGTCTCGCCGGCGGTCCGCTCGTCATAGCCATCCTTGCCGGTGCCTACGGCTACAAGTTCCACCTCGTGACCTACACCACCACCTCCGCCAACCTTCTGCTCCGCGAGATAGGCCTCATACTCTTCCTCGCTGCCGTGGGCATCAAGGCCGGAAGCAACTTCTGGGACACCGTGGTGCAGGGCGACGGACTTACCTACGTGTGGGTAGGTTTCATAGTCACCGTAGTGCCCATCCTCATCATGGGCGCCGTGGGCAGGTTCTACTACAAGATGAACTACTTCACCATAATGGGTATCGTGGCCGGTTCGAATACCGACCCTCCCGCACTCGGCTATGCCAACCAAACGGCCAACAACGACGCCCCCTCGGTAGGTTACTCCACGGTATACCCCTTGACCATGTTCCTCCGTATTCTCCTGGCGCAAGCCGTCATCCTCTTCATGTGCGGATAGCAACACATTGAACCATACAGAAGCCCCCGCGAGCCACATCAGGCTGCGGGGGCTTTTGCCGTCTTTGCGCGAGGGGAAACGGGGGCGCTGAAGATGATGTTGCGTGTAAAAAAACGTGAGCATTTGTCCAAGCCGAAATTGCGGGCGAAGCACATGGGATTAAGTGAATGTCAAAAAATAACTTGAGCAGTTTTTGATTCGAGAAATGTGTCACGGCGGGCTGAAAGCCCAACCTGCGCCTAGCCCAGGGCAACGCCCTGGGTTTACATGGTATTTTCACGCTCGCCCTGAAAGGGCAAAAGCGTTATTA
>CAVJJO010000158.1:0-4173 GCA_963649665.1 Bacteroidaceae bacterium
ATCAACTCGCAAAGCGAGTTGTTATTTTTTTTTGAACGCGAATTATCGTGAATTAACCACGAATTTACATGAATTTTTTGTTTTAATGCGCTTCTCATTTCTCCCTTATTTCCCCCTTTTTCCACCCAAATCGTTAACAATCGCTGCAAATTTTCCTCATCTACAAGCATTTTTGCCTAAATCGTTTGTGGTTAGCGTACAAAAAAGTATTTTTGCAACCAACATCAGCCACATCTTCGCAGCTTACCCCCCCCCATTCTTGGGTGAGCGGTGCAGTTGATACACAGCGGCTTTGCCCAACGAGCAGCCGTGCACGCGAAGAACGCACACTTATTCCCTATTGTTCGCTGCGGGGAGGCAGCGTCAATGCACTAAGCTTGACTTAAGCGGACGAAACATTAACCGAACAGTAAATTAGACAAGAGAAGAGACCGATGCAGAAATGCCGCAAAACCATGCGTTTGCGCGCCAATGTCTGTGTCAGCCTCCGTTTTGTTTTACCCCTACGGCAAACCCCGGCTGCCGAACGAACTGCCGCCTTGCCCAGAGAGAGAAACAAACGTACGAACCACACACACTGCAATTGCCTCACAGACAAAAGAGTTCAAACTGTAATAAACTTTATCAACAACATAATTACATCCCCATGATGAAAAAATCTATCTTCTTAGCCTTGCCGCTTGCCACCATGCTCGCTGCAAGTTGCTCGAGCGACGACAACATCGGCGCCAACGACGGTTCCTCCAACGGAGGCGACGCCTACGTAGCCGTCAGCATCAAGCTCCCGACCACCAGCGGAACGCGTGCCTACTCCGAACAGTTCAACGACGGCTCCCAAGCCGAGTACAACGTGAAGGACGTCACCGTGCTCATCTTTGACAAGAACAACAACTTCGAGCAGTACTACTCCACCGAGAATGGTTCGCTGACCGCACCTGAGTGGCAAAAAAACTCCGACAACAACATCACCACCTCCGCCACCACCGTTCCCCTCCGCGTGAAGGACGCCAGCGAGAAGCACGTAGTGGTTGTTCTCAACAACGCCAAGAAGCACGACTTCTCCAAGCTCGTCACGCTCAACGACCTCTACAGCACCTTCAGCAACGAAATTGGTAAGGACGAAACCCACAAGTCTGCTGCCTACGGTTCGTACACAACTACAGAAACCGACGGCTGTTTCTTCATGACCACCTCTCCCTACATCGACAACACCTCCAACAAACTCGTCACCTACTCCACCATCACCCCCTCCACTACGGCAGATGCAGCAAAAACGAATGCCGGCACCGTATACGTAGAGCGCATCCTCGGCAAGGTGTCGATGAACAAGCCTTCAGGCGATAACTGGAGCGATTGGGCTTACACCATCCCCACAGAAGCAGTGAACGGCAACGTCACCTCTTACTCCGGCGCAAAGGTGACCATCGAAAACTGGCTCCTCGACGTCACCAACAACACCTCCTACATGCTCCGCAACATAGCAGCTACCGACGTAGAAGGATCCGGTGCTTGGACTAGCATTTCCAACCTCATCGGCGGCAACCAGAGCGGCATGAAGCGCATCTACTGGGCTAAGGATTTCAACTACGACACCAAGGCCAACACAGGCGGCGAGGATGCCACAGCCAGTGTGTCTGAAGGCCTCTTTACCACCCTCGCTGCCAGCGAAGGCGCAAGCGTAACTGGCAACCTCTCTACGCCCCAGTACTGCTTCGAGAACACCTTCGACACCGACAACATGCGTCAGGACCGCACCACGCGCGTAGTGTTCAAGGCAAAGTTCCAGCCTGCCGGCGAAAAGTTTACTGAGAACGCCGACTGGTACACCATCGGTTCTAGCACCACACCCCTCACCGCCGACGAATTCAAGGCTCGCGTAGAAGCTGCCGTAAAAGCCGCCAGTGTAGAGGCAACGGTCAAGGAAGGATGGGAAGATGCCCTCTCCGGTACCGACAAGAAGCTCACCGCTGGCGTGTTCCAAGGAACTGTCACTGACGGGAACCTCGAGAAAATCCAAAACCAGCTCGGCGCCATCCAGGTATACAAGGAAGGTGTTTGCTACTACATAGGTCGCGTGCGCCACTTCGAGGACGTTACCGACGGCTGGGCAGCAGGAAAGGACAGCTACACGTCAGTTGACCTCGGCCGCTACGGCATTGTCCGCAACAACTGGTACCAGCTCACCGTCAACACCGTTTCTCAGCCCGGTTCGCCCGACGTGCCCGTGCCTTCCACCGACAACGACGACGTAAACAACTACTACATCGACTGCACCATCAACATCCTCTCTTGGGCAGTTCGCACTCACGGATTTGATTTCTAAGAAACGCACATGAGGCACCAGCGCATGGGGGCGTCAGCGCATGGTAAAAAAATCATGAAGCGCAGCCCATGGAGGCGCCAGCGCATGGTAAAAAAATCATGAAGCGCAGCCCGTGGAGGCGCCAGCGCATGGGGGTCAAGACTCCAGTCTTGACAGATAAGCGCGAAGAATCCAAGGCGAAGCCATGCAAAAGCCTCCGTGAGGCCGCGCTCAACAGTCAAGACTGGAGTCTTGACCTCCATGCGCTTCGCCCCTATGCGCTTCGCTCCATGCGCTTCGCCCCATGCGCTTCGCCTCCATGCGCTTCGCCTCAAAGCGTTTCCTTACCACAAAAACTACAACAGGAAAAATGCTCCGCATTCTCCTACATACATTACGCATTTGCCAGTTCCTCCTTTTTGGACTGGCCTTTGCGGCATGTAGTGGAAACGACACCTCCGACGACGACAGCTCCCTCGACCCCACACAGAAGCGGGGCACCTACCTCACACTCACCATCTCACCCGACAACGCCTCGCGCACCTCGCGCGGCCCCTCCGGCGGAGAAGTGACCCCCTCCGAAACGGCACTCGAAAGAGAGTCCGCCGTGGCCAACGCCACCATCTTCCTCTACAAAGCCGACCGTGGCGTGAACGCCTCTGCCGACACCCCCCTCCTCTTCGCGCTCTATGCGCCCAAGTTCACCAAAGCAACTTCCTCCGTAGAAAACACCGACGTGGCCTACACCTCCGATCTCCTCCGCAGCGAGAAGGACATACCCTCAGGCACGTACCGCATAATAGTCGTCTGCAACATGGGCGACCTCACCTCCTACACCACCCTCGGCGACCTCCGCAACGTGGTGTGCGTCCAACCCTTCAAGCAAACCACCGCCACCGACCCCTCCACCGCCTCCGACTTCGTGATGAGTTCCTACTCCGACATCACCGCCACCCTCAGCGGCGAAGGCGGCGTGGACCATCCCGTGGCGCTCTCTGCCACCGTGCAGCGCCTTGCCGCACGCCTCGACTTCGGCCCCGGCAAGTCCACCGAATATAGCGAGCCCCTCGAGCTCGAGACCTCCGACGGCGAGCACCACAACCTCTCCCGTTACTACCGCTACGAGGTGGAGAACCAGGACGGCACGAAAAACGGCGACGTATTCCTCCTCACCGCCGTAACGCCCTTCAACCTCCTCACCTCCGGCACCTCGCTATTCAAAACCACCACCACGTCTACCGCCGACGACAACCGTTCCCTCATCTACATGGGTCGCGAGACCGCCAACACCAACGGCGAAGCCACCAACTACGTGGTAGACCCCTGGACCTTCTCGAAACTCACCGCCACGTTCCCCGCCGGTCTCACCTACGCCACGCCTTACTCCACCGTGGCAGACCTCACCGCCGACCAGCTCCTGCCCCTGCGCGAGACCACCGTCACCTCCGACGAGGACCTCAAGTACTACATACTCTCCTACGCCCAGGAGAACACCCTCACCACCGACTCCCCCTACGAAACCTACGCCACCGGCATACGCGTGGACGGATACTACGGTAAGCGCACCGGCAACAACACCTACAGCTACTCCGCCAAGCACTACACCCACTTCATCCGCCACGCCGACCTCTACAACACCACCACCACCATACCCATGAAGTATGGCACGGTGCGCAACAACATCTACCGCCTCTACGTGAACCGCGTCACCTCCCTCGGCGTAGTGCTCATCCAAGTCCGCGACTGGCGCCACATCAACGCCGACGAGATTCAGATTTAATGTGCGAAGCGCATGATGCGCAGCCCTAAGGGGCGCCAGCGCATGGAGGTCAAGACTCCAGTCTTGACGCTCTACACGGCCATTCAACGCG
>CAVJJO010000159.1:0-4167 GCA_963649665.1 Bacteroidaceae bacterium
CCCCAAAAGGCAACCATCCTGCAGGGCATCGTAAAAGCCGTCAACGGCATCACATGCACCGTCACCGTCGGAAACATCGACATCCCCGGTGTCCGCCTCCGTGCCTCCGAACTCGACAACAGCCAGCACCTCCTCATCACACCACAGGTAGGCTCGCCCGTCATCCTCGGCTCACTCTCCGGCGACCTCGCCGACCTCGTTGTCCTGCAGGTCGACCACGCCGCCTCCGTCACCGTCAATGGCGGTGCCCTCGGGGGGCTCATCAACATCGCACAACTCACCGACAAACTCAACGCCCTCGTCGACGCTTTCAACGCCCACACCCACAACGTCACCGTCTCTCACCCCGGAGGCACCTTCACCACACTCACACCCGATTCCTCCGCCGACACCTTCAACAAAGACGACTACGAGGACACCACCGTCACACATTAGCAACCCCTGCCGTCAACCATTGGCAAGCCCCGTAGGGTAGGGTGTTCAAAAAACATTTCAAAATAATGCAGCGTTTGCGTGGTTCTTGTCCCTGAAAGGGGCGCATAATATAGGATAGGGGTTCACCCCTATCTACACAACCGCAACAATACAACCGCCGCCCCTGTAGGGGGCGCATAATTCAACACCGCCATGACCCCACAACAAATCTCATCCCTCATTCTCCGCGCCAAAGACGACATCCTACGCGAGGTCAACGACCGACTGCCCCGCACCGTCGGCATCACCGCCGTCAACCATTTCCGCCAGAACTTCCGCGACTCTGGCTTCCGCGACGGTGGCCTCCGCCCCTGGCAAAAGACGCTACGGCAGCGAGGCACCGGCACCGACGCACAGTACGGCCCTCTCACCTCCCGGCGCAACCACCTCATGCGCTCCACCTCCTTCACCACCGCCCCCGGGCAGGTCACCGTCGAAAACCCCGTGCCTTACGCCGCACTCCACAACGAGGGCGGTGACATCAACACCCACCCACGCGTCACCGACCGCCTACGTCGCTACGCATGGCACATGGCCTACTCCCTCGCTGGCATCAAGGGCAAAGGCTCACTGCCGAAGGACATCCCCAAAGAGGCACAAAAATGGCGTGCCGTGGCCCTCACCAAGAAGCAAAGGCTCAACGTGCACGCCCGTATCCCCAAACGTCAGTTCATGGGCGATTCCCGTGAACTCTCCGAGAAAATCAACAAGTTAATAAATCAATCAATAGAAAGGATCAAAAATGGAATCGCTGCTCTTACATCTCATTAGCCACATCAAGGAAGCCGTACCCGCACTATCAATGGTCGACGAGGACTGCGGACAACTCGAAAACATCGACAACGACAACATCGACCGATACCCCCTCACCTTCCCCGCGGTCCTCATCGACACGCCTGAGGTTGAGTGGCAGAACACCGCCGCACCCTCGCAGACCGGCACGGCAAAAATCAACGTTCGCCTGCTCATCGACTGCTACGACGACACACACTACGCCTCCGGCACGCTCGACGCTATCGCCGCCCGCCACGAGGTGGTGCAGGCCCTTCATCACGCCCTCCAGGGCTTCCGGCCCGTCGGCGAGGGGGTCATGGTACGCACCGCATCAAAATTCTATACTTACAACCACGGTATCAAGGTCTACGATACCGTATACTCCGTCGCAGTCTACGACGTCAATCGTCAAACAGCGACAACTGACGGCCGCAAGCTGAAGGTGGAGCCGAGGACCGAGATCCGGCCTTTCGGCGCGGAGTGGTAGAGACCCTGAAACCCGTAAACAGCGGGCGGCTAAGGGTCTTGCCGTCTACGGTGGCACCGTCGGCGATGGCCTTACGCACCACCTGCAGCACGCGGCTCTCACTGATGAAAAATTCCTCCTCGCTCAGCTTCTTCACGGCATCGTCAAAACGGAGACGCTTCACCTCCGTCCAATAGTAGTAACGCTCGAATACCCGTTGGTCACGAGCCGCCATCAGTACCTTGTCTCTGCCTTTGCCCATACTTGCAAAGGTACAAAATTCATAACGAAAAAAAAAGGCTGCACGGATAAATCATCCGACAGCCTTTTTTTAATTCACTGTGTCCCGCCGCCCATCGTCACAGACGGCAAAAACTCGGCTCTATACGGTGCCATACTCCCGACTCGGGATTGCGCTCCGAGAAGTAGTAGTTCGTTGCGGTGGCCTGCACCACGTTCGACTCCCGAAACATCTTCATGATCTCTCCGTACTCCTCGTCAAACTTATCCTCCAACTCGTACAACTTCGAGATCGACTTGTAGTCCAGGTCGCCCTTCTTGTTGCGCTCCAAAAGCGTCATCGCCATCTGGTACATCGGGTCGTCCACACCGGCGGCGCTGTGCTCCATGTAGCCCTTCAGGTATTCCACCAAACGCTCGGCGGCCATGTCCGCACGCTCGTCGAAGCCTTTCACCTTGTTGAACTTTACCTCCAGGCGGAAGTCACCGTCCGTGATCGTGTAACTCTGCTGGCCGTCCGTCTTCACCTGACCGTACTCGCGCATCAGCGACGTGAACGTGCCTACCTCGCCGTCAAGCCACGTCTTGAATGTGCCTACCTGCTCCGTCACGCCCTTCACGGCCTCACGCACGCCTTGCATGAAGTCCTTGCGCAGCGCCTCATAACTCTCGCGCTTCGCCAGGCGGTCGGCCTTCACCTCGCCTTGCAACTGGGCCAGCAATGCGGCCTTCTCTTCATCACTCAGGACGCTCACGTCCACACTTTTCTTCTTCTCTTCCATTGTCTTTTCGTTTTTAAAGTTCATATATATTCTCATCAGTTCTCTTGCTTTTCCTCGCCCTGCGCCTTGTAGTCGGCAAACAACTGCTGACGCTCGTTGTCCAGACGCATGTTGATTGTCTTGTAGCGCACGCACTCGTCACGCTGCGCCTCGCGCATCGTCGCAAGCGACACGCGACGCACCGACGATATCTTCTCCAGCATCTCGTGCTTCATCTGCTTGAGCCTCTCCACCGTGTCGGCGTGACGCTCCACAATCTCGGTCAGTTTCGTCTCGTGCAGACGCATGGCGGACAGCTTGCGCTCTTCCAACTCGCGCAACTTCTCTTGCAATTCTTCTCTTGTCATAATCGTTCGTTTTAATGGTTATTCTTTTCGTCTCGTTTCTTGATCATCATACGCAACTTGCGGCACAACGCCGACAACTCGTCCATCGTCAACTGGCGGAACTCCTTGCGCGCGATTCGGGGTCGCATGCAAAAGTAGTTCACCTTCTCCCAGTCGCCCGTCGGCACGCCCCACTGCCCCATCAGGTGCAACGCCATACTACGCATGCGTTTCGTCTCGCGGTAGAGCGATGCCTTGCGCTCGTCGTAGCCGGCCACAAACGCCATCGTGTCGCACATGCGCCCGTACTCGTCGGCGCTCATGCCGTGCAGGTGGGTCGTTCTGCCATTCGTGAACTGCTCCACAAGTGTGTCCTTGTCGGCCTCCGGCATCCGCTTCAGCAATGCCCAGAAGCGACCGTAACTATCGGTGGCGGCCATAACTCGCCTCCCGCTCGTTCCAGCGAACCCATGCGTCGCGACCTACCTGAAGGGCCGTGGGAAGTTCCCACGACAGGCCGTCAACGGGCAATATGGGCTCGTCATTCACACAAAGGTACACCTCGTCGCAAAACTCGCGGACTTGTACCACCTTCTCGCTCTCGCGCTGCAGACGGCGGTGCCTGACCCACAACGCGGCTTCCTTGCGGAGGCGATGCCAGGCAGCAAGCCGTTCCTTCACTCTTCTCATTGTTTCCATTTTCGTTCGTTTTTTGATTGTTAATACTGTTGTTAATCTTCTTCGGTACCGTAATCGCCATACTCGTCCATCAGCGCCGTGCGCCCCTCCTCTTGCAGCAACTTTGACAGTTCCTCGCAGATCAGGTAGCGGTCATCGCCGCCGTAGCCGCGGAGAGCGTAACGCACCGTCCGCATAATCACCTCGATAGTCTCGTTCATAATCGTCTCTTTTTTAGCGTTCTAACTCCGTTCAATCACCGCCCGATAGCCTTTACTATCCACCAATTACTTCAAGGCGGTGTAACCATCGGAAAGAAAAGGCTAATAAACGGACGTAATATCACTGATTTACAGTTCGTTGTGAATTGATGCACATTTTGGATTGAGTAGTTATACTTTCCTAATTTTGCCGATTATTCTCCCAC
>CAVJJO010000160.1:0-4088 GCA_963649665.1 Bacteroidaceae bacterium
CTCATATCAAATATGCGTAGTGTATAATAACGCTTTTGCCCTTTCAGGGCGAGCGTGAAAATGCCATGTAAACCCAGGGTGTCGCTTCGCTTGCCCTGGGCTAGGCGCAGGTTGGGCTTTCAGCCCGCCGTGGCACATTTCTCGAATCAAAAACTGCTCAAGTTATTTTTTTGACATTTACTAAACGGAAATGCTCCGTTTATGTTCCGTTTAAGTTTCGCGGATAACCTCTGAGTGGCCGTGTAGAGCAGTCAAGACAGGAGTCTTGACCCCCATGCGCTGCGCCCTATCTCTCTAAATCTGAAACATGGATAATATATGCGTCCATTCCAATGATAATATATTATATCCGCGGAACTTAAACGGAATTTAAACG
Source organism: Bacteroidaceae bacterium (assembly GCA_963649665.1). Taxonomy (GTDB): domain Bacteria; phylum Bacteroidota; class Bacteroidia; order Bacteroidales; family Bacteroidaceae; genus Alloprevotella. The sequence goes on from CAVJJO010000160.1 coordinate 377, forward strand.
GAAACGCTCCGTTTGTGTTCCGTTTAAGTTCCGCGGATAACCTCTGAGTGGCCGTGTAGAGCAGTCAAGACAGGAGTCTTGCCCCCCATGCGCTGCGCCCGCAAATGTTGCTTGAACAGATGTTCTTTTTATTTTTACGCTTGCTTACATCCCTATCTGCAAAACGTTTCCAAAGCCTCAAATCCTTCATCGTTCGGCACAAAGCGGATGGCCTTGTTGCTTGCAGGGAAGAGCACGCTCTCGCCGGCTTTCAGGCAGACTTCACCTTCGTCGTAGAAGAGCGTGGCGCTGCCGCGGTAGGCGATGACCGCTACGAAAGAGTCTATGGCAGAATAGTCGGCAGCTGTGGGTTCGGTGAGTTGGAAGAGCCGTGTAGTAAACTGCGGACACGACACGAGCGTCACGGCTGCGTTGGGGCAAGGCGTGTAGTGCGTGCGGTAGTCGGCGGAAGCCTTGTAGCAAAGCGCTTCGCGCGCCTGCTCCACGTGCAGTTCGCGTTTGTGGCCGGCAGCATCGGTGCGGTCGAAGTCGTAAACGCGGAACGTGTCGTTGCTCGACTGCTGAATCTCCACGAGGAAGTTTCCCGCTCCTATGCTGTGGATGCGTCCGGCGGGGATGAAGAAGCAGTCGCCGGGGTGCGTCGAGTGGCGGGAGAGGTGGCTCATGAGCGAACCGTCGGCGAGCGACTGCGTGTAGCCTTCGGCAGAGAAGTCGGCGTTGAAACCCGAACAGAGCGAAGCGCCCTCGTCGGCATTCACAATGTACCACATCTCCGTCTTGCCGAACGGATGCCCCATGCGCTTCGCCATGGCGTCGTCGGGGTGCACCTGTATGCTGAGGTCTGCGCGGGCGGAGATGAACTTAATGAGCAGCGGGAAGGTGGTGCCGTAGCGTGCAAGGCAGTTCTTGCCCACGAGAGCCGCACCGTGGGCGGCAATAAGTTCTTCGAGCGTTCGTCCTTTTTCTTCGCCTTCGCTCACGGGCGTTTCGTTTCCGGGCACACCGGATATTTCCCAACTTTCGCCCACGCAGGCGGGAGCGTCGTTGAGGCCTTTGAGGCGCGTAACCTCCTCGCCGCCCCAAAGGGTGGGCTTGAGAAGCGGAGAGAACTTGAGTGCTTTCATGATAGGGGGGGATTTATAGGGGGTGAAATCTATAGTTCATCCGTAAGCGCCCTTTCCACAAAGTGGACGAAGGGAGCCATGGTGCGGAAATAGCCGATGAGCAGATAGTGCCAGCCCGCCACGGAGAACTCTTCGTCGTTGATGTAGGTGCGCACGGTGAAGTCGCGTGCATAGAGGAAGGGGGCGTAGGGCGCCGTCTTGTCGTAGCCCGTGGGGAAGCGCTCCAGTTCTTCCGAGCCGAGGTTCGGGTAGAGCTTCTGGAACTTGCGGTTGTGTATGATGTGGGCAAACTCGTCGGTATGCTTGGTGATGTAGCGGCGCACGGCTTCGCGCTGTTTTCCGTTCTTTATAAGGAGCGTGCCGCCGAATATGTAGCTGTTGCCGGGCTCCATGTGTATGCCGTAGGCGGCATGGTCGGTGGCTTTGCCGAAGGGGGCGATGATGGCGGTGAAACCTTCCTTGTAAGGCATTTCGCGGTTTTTGCGGAAACGCAGGTCGCGGCTGAAGCGCACGATGCAGTCTCTCACGGGAAGCCCTTCCACTTTAGGCTCGAAGGCAGCCATGCCTTTCATCACGTTGTTCACGTCGACGGCAAAGGCGCTCTTCATGAGCGCGAATTCCTTGCGGTGCGCGTCAAGCCATTCGCAGTTGTTGTTTTTCGCTACCTGATGGAGAAATTTGATAATCTTGTGCATAGTGGGGAAAGTGTGGTGACGGGAAGGCTTATTTTTCGAGTTCCGTGAGCAAGGCATCGCCGAGGCGTTCTTCGCGGCCTCCGGCATCCATGAATTTGAACAGCGCCTTTTGTGCGGCACGGCGCACGCTGACGGGCGAAGGGGAGGAGAGTGCAGAGCGTACGTGGTCGAGGAGTTCCATCTCGTCGCGCTCGGTGAGCCGTGCCCCTTGGCTGAGCAAACGCCCTATAAGGAGGAAACCGCACACTTGCTTCATGTCCGTTTCTGCCGCCATCCATTCAAAGGCTTTGTCCGATGCGTCGCGGAGATATACGAAGAGGTGCATCACGGTGCATTCCGCCTCTTCCGTAAACTCCATCTGCTCTATCCACAGTTCGGCGAGCTCGGAGTCGAAAGCCTCGCGGGGCATCACCATGCCCGCCAGAATGCGGCACTCGCGTATGTGCTCCTTCCAAAGGGCGGCGGCGAGGTCGTAGGTGTGGGGCAGTTCGGCGGCGAAGGCTTGCAGGCGCGGAAGTTCCACACCGAAGTTCACCTTATAAGAAAGTCCCATCTGGCGCATGGAGTTGCTGACGGGACCGTTCATCATGCCGTGAAGGCTGCGCTTGATGAGGCGCAGCTGGGCGTTCAAGTCGTTTTCGGGAAAGTCCAACATGGGGGAGAATGGTTTTTGTGCTTGCAAAGTTAAAGGCAAAAGGCGGAACTTTCCGTTCCAACGGAGCGAATTTCGTATTTTCGCTCCGTTTATCAACTGTTCAATGTGTGCGAAACTCCCCAAATCAGTTCACCACGCGCCATTGCCGAGGCAAAGAGATTGGCTGTGGTTATTCCCGAACCCTTCTTCCTTCGCAATCAAATATTTTGTTGTCATGTAGGATATATATGCGTCCATTATGTAATAGCTTGAAGGGATGAGAGACATTTGTATGATTCAATGGTGAGTTTATATCATTTATTCTTTCTTTATCCGTATAGGGAGCCAATGCCTTGTCAAGAAAAGTCAGTGTGGACATAAAATAGGAACGGTCTCTTGTTAGTTCCACGTCCCAATTAGGTGTAGAATCCCAGAAAGGCCCAGCACCCCAAATCTTTTCGTCAAGTGTCTTTGACGGACGCAGTAAGACGCTAAGTGAGTCATAGAGTTCGTCGGCCTTACGTGCTATCTCCTCGCGTAACTCAAAGTGGAGTTTCGCCACTTTTTTGAGAAAGTCGTTGTCCTTGCTTATCCAATCGAAGTAGAGCATATTTCGCATAAATGGGCTTTCCCTATGCACAACCGATGCACCGACGGGCATCGTGCCAACAGACCAGTCGAAATCCCATACCGGTCCCATCTTCAGCGGAATTTGCTCTTGATAGTTTTGAAACACATAGTACATGTTGCACTCCTCCATCTGCAAAAGATTTACCCAATAATACCAGCGTGCGAAATTGTCCATGTCGATCAGATGCTTCCAAATGTCATTTCCTGCACCAGCGTTGCAAAGCTCTTCCTCGAAGTGGTTCATTGAGGAAACTGCATTCTCGTACAACTACTACACCCTCGACGTGCCCAACAATGAGGTCAAGGTCGGTTTGCCCAAGGCTCTCATCCCTTCGTACGTCACTGTGTAGGGGGAATAATGTGTTCATAGATATCGATGACTTTTCTGATGTCAAAACGTTGTTCTGCCAGTTGGCGACTCTGCAAAGACATGCTCTGCTTTTTTTCTGTGGTAAGAGACAGATAGCATCTAACGGCATCGATTAGGGCACGAGTGGACTTGGGAGCAATGAGAAAACCGTTTTTCTGGTCTACTACAGTTTCACGGCATCCGCCAATGTTAGTTGTAATAATAGGCTTTCCGGATGCGCATGCTTCCATGAGAGAACGGTTTAATCCTTCACCATAGA
>CAVJJO010000161.1:0-3965 GCA_963649665.1 Bacteroidaceae bacterium
TCGTGCTAATATTGCGCCTTTTTTTCGCCCTTTAGCGAGCGATTTTGCGCGAGGGGTACGGTGGGGACACCGCACCTCCTACATTTGCATTCTCCAATTCTCAAATTCTTGACATTGATTTTGTTCGGGATTGCTGTGCCTCCTAAATTATAATTCTCAAATTCTCAAATTCTTGACTTGATTTCGTTCGGGATTCGTACCTCCTACATTCTCTAATTCTCAAATTCTTGACATTAATATTCTCAAATTCTTGAAATCTTTCCCCCTTCAAAACTCCCTCATTCTTAAGACGTTTCTTGATAGAAACGGGCCGCTTTACCCCCCCCCTAGTCCAATCCGTTTATACAATTCACATTCAAAAAAAATACAAAAAAAAGTTTTTGTGTTGGAAAAACAACTAACTTTGCAGTCTGATACTCAATGTAAGTAGTGTAAAGGGTAAGTAATAAAAAGGATAAATATGAGTCGTTTTCTACTACTGCTTATGGTCTCCACGTTCCTTTCCGTGGGTGCGGGGGGCGGAATTGCCGGAGAAGAAATACCCTTATGTGGTAGTGCTCGACGACAGCGTGCGCAGTATGGACATGAGCGATTCGCTCTTCTACAGGATTTCACGCAAGGTAGTTTTCCCCGTGAACAAGTACACCATACCCCAAGGTTCCGAGTTCCGGAGAGAACTGATAAATGAGATTATACCATATTTTAATAGTAAGGAATACGCCCTCGAGTCCATGATGTTGCGCGGAGCAGCGTCGCCCGAGGGACCGTACGGATGGAACAAGACGCTGAGCCGGCTGCGTAGCGATGCGCTGCTCAAGCTCATAGAGCAGAATGTGGACTATCCCGTGAGCGACCAGCTCTCGGTGACGGAGGTGCCCGAAGACTATGTCTATCTGCTCATGCTCATGAAGGAGCGTGGCGACAGAGACTATCTCCGCGTGGCGGCTGTGGTGGACAAGTACATCGACACCGACCAGCAGAAGCTCAAGGCCAAGCTCATGGCCATGGACGCCAAGTCCTTGTGGCGGCGGTTGCTCAAGGAGTATTTCCCCGAGATGCGTGCCGCCCGCGTGGTGCTCTTCTTCAAGAAGTATGAGCAGGTCAATCCGCAGCCCGTCGACCCTGTGTCCTTGGGCACGGACGCACTCGGTACGGCTCCTGCGGTGCCATATATTAATGTGGACCTCAAACCCGCCCTGCGCTTGCCGCGCCGCGAACTGCTCTCGGTCAAGACCAATCTCCTGCTCGACTTTGCCTACGTGCCCGGCTACGACCGTTTCTGCCCCATACCCAACATCGCGGTGGAATACTATCCGCTCCACGGCCACTTCACCTATGGAGCCTCGTTCGACTGCCCCTGGTGGCAGAACTACAGGGACCACAAGTATTTCCAGGTGCGCAACTATCAGCTCGAGACGCGCTACTACTTCCGCGACGGCAGCGTGGAGCGCACGGGCTACGGCCAGGGTGCGGCCTTCACCGGATGGTATCTTCAGGGCTACGCCCATCTGGGACTCTTCGGAGTGTGTTTTGACGCCAACCGCGGATGGGAAGGCGAAGGCGTTGGCGGCGGTCTCGGCTTCGGCTATGTGTTGCCGCTCACCAAGACAGGCCACTGGCGACTGGAGTTCGGCGCACAGTTCGGAGTGTTCTTCACCAAGTACGACCCCTACCAGTATGAGAGCGTGCTCTATCCCGAGCGGCACGACGACCTGTACTACTTCAAGTGGGACAAGTTCGGCGACCTCTTCAAGCGGCGGCAGCACTCCTTCACATGGTTCGGACCCACGCGCATAGGCGTAACCCTCACCTACGACCTGCTCTACCGCCGCAGAACCCAAAGTGGTGTGGGACTTAAAAGTTGGGAGGCAATGCGATGAACATACAACATATAGCCAAGCGCATGACAGCTCCGCTCATGGTCTTTGTGACAGTCCTGGGCGCGGTGCTCGCGGGATGTGAGCGCAAACCAGAACTCCACCTCGACTATTCGGGCACCATCATAACCAATCTGCCTGTGGTGGAACTCCAGCTCGACGTGTTCTGGGACTACTCCATCGACACCGAAGGCCGCTACGACTGGCAGTCGGAGTGGTACTACGGCTGGGACGACCAGGACAAGGCTCTCTTCGGAGAGATAGGCTACACCAAGCCGTCCTCCTTCCAGCTGCGCCGCTACTACACCGGCGACGTGGCCTATGCAGCCCACACGAACGTGCTCTCCGACCAGTTCAGCGGCTACACCTATTCGGCTCCCTTCGACTGGGGCTTCTGGGACCTGCTCGCATGGAACAACATCGTCACCGACGACGGCATCCAGAGTCTGCGCATCGACGAACAGGCGTCGCTCGACTACGTCACGGCCTACACCGGACAGACCATGAACGCCGCCCACTACCAGGCCCCGCGCTACACGCGCTCGTTCTATCAGCCCGAACAGCTCTTCAGCGCATACACGCAGGGAGTGGAGATCAACAAAAACCTCGACGGCTTCGTCTACGACGAGAGCCGCGACCTCTGGGTGCGTGAGCTTAGCATGACGCTGCTGCCCGTCACCTATATCTATCTCACGCAGGTCATCATCCACCACAACAACGGCAAGATAACCGGCGTGGACGGCAACGCCAACCTCTCGGGAATGGCGCGCAGCGTAACGCTCAACACGGGAGTGACGGGCGCAGACCCCATCACCGTACACTACTATGTGCGGTTCAAGAATGGGTGCAACATGAAGGGGGAGAACGTGGACATCATCGGCGGACGACTCACCTCCTTCGGAATGTGCAACATGAACGGCAGCCGCGCCACCGAACCGGCCGACGACGGCCTGCACCACTATATGGATGTCAACATGCAGTTCAACAACGGCAACGACTCCACCTTCGTCTTCGACGTGACCGACCAGGTGCGCCGCCGCTACAAGGGAGGTGTCATCACCGTCGAGCTTGACGCCGACACCATCAAGATCCCCTCCCGCACGGGCGGCTCCGGCTTCGACGCCGTGGTCAAGGACTTCGAGGACGGCGGCACCCACGAGTTCGACATGTAACCCTCCGGCTCAAGGCCATCAAGCTCAAGAGCTGGTAAATCTATGTCAAGAATTTGAGAATTTGAGAATGCTTGCGAATAAAGTCAATGTCAAGAATTGGAGAATTTGAGAATTGGCAAATGTAGGAGGTACGGCGCCCTCGCCGCACCAAAACGAGATCAAGAATTTGAGAATTTGAGAATTGGCCAATGTAGGAGGTGCGGCGCCCTCGCCGCACCAAAACTAGGTCAAGAATTTGAGAATTCGAGAATTGGCAAATGTAGGAGGTGCGGTGTCCCCACCGCACCAAAACTAGGTCAAGAATTTGAGAATTCGAGAATTGGCCAATGTAGGAGGTGCGGCGCCCCCGCCGTACCAAAACAATGTCAAGAATTGGAGAATTAGAGAATTGGCCAATGTAGTAGGTGCGGTGTCCCCACCGCACCAAAACTAGGTCAAGAATTTGAGAATTAGAGAATGCAAATGTAGTAGGTGCGGCGCCCCCGCCGCACCCCTCGCTCAAAAATCGCTCGCAAAGGGGAGCAAAAAGATCAGGCGAAAGGGAGGCAAACGGCGGTGTGGAACTGCATAGGCACGAAGGGTGGCGGTGAGGACACCGCACCTCCTACGCAAGCAGCAGGAACCCTCCGAACGGCGCAAGAAATTAAACTCAAGAATTGGAGAATTCGAGAATTGGCAAATGTAGTAGGTGCGGTGTCCCCACCGCACCCCTCGCAAAAATAGCTCGCAAAAGGGGAGCAAAAAGGTCAGGCGAAAGGAAGCCAAGCGGCGGTGTGGAACTGCATGAGCACGAATGGTGGCGGCGAGGGCGCCGCACCTCCTACGCAAGCAGCAGGACCCTCCGACCGGCTCAAGGCCATAAATGTCAAGAATTGGAGAATTCGAGAATTGGCAAATGTAGTAGGTGCGGTGTCCC
>CAVJJO010000162.1:0-3883 GCA_963649665.1 Bacteroidaceae bacterium
GCGTGTGATGTATAGTAACGCTTTTGCGCTTTCAGCGCGCATTCTCGCTACATCTTTAACCCAGGGCGTTGCCCTGGGCTAAGCGCTTTTGGGCTTTCAGCCCGTCCCCGTCCAAAATCTAATACTTGAGTTTCGTTTATACCCACGTGAGTAGTTACAGTCATTCCGCATAACGTTAATATTTCTTTTGCATTTAATATTTCCATATGCTCAGCAGCATAATAACTTCTGCACACATTAAAAAGCATTGTGCAGAAAAGTCCCGAATTGCTATTCATAGTTTAAAAAGATACTAATAGGGTTGCAAATCCGCCTCATAATCAGTAACTTTGCAAAAGACGCTACAAGAAGTGCAAGCCTTGTGTGAACCTTTGGGGTTCTGCTTGCCGTGATTTCTTGCGTCTGATTATTTTATTCATTTGATTAAATCCGATATTATCGTGCAAATTAAGAAATATGCAGCTACAGTCGTGTTCGGTTTGTTGAGCATCGTCTCAGCAGCGGCTCAGGATATTGTTCCTGAAACCATGCCGACTCGTCCCGTTGCTGAAAAAATAGTCCGTGAAGTGCAGGCGGTAGATTTGACCGCCATTGAAGCCGCAGCAAAAGCCGAAAAGGCTGTATCCTACAACAAGAGTTTTGGTGAGAGCGTTGTCAAGACCGCCCTTCAGTATTTAGGCGCAAGCTATCGCTCAGGAATGAGCGGGCCCACTGCTTTTGACTGCTCAGGCTTTACGAGCTTTGTTTACGGTCGTGAGAATGTGTCCATCCTTCGTTCTTCACGTTCTCAGTTTACGCAAGGAACTCCCATTGCAAACATTGCTGATTTGAAGAAAGGCGACCTGGTTTTCTTCGGAGGCAGCGGTCATTCGCGTACTGTAGGTCACGTTGGAATCGTGACCGAGGTTGATCCCTCTGGTAATAATTTCTCCTTCGTGCATGCAGCTCGTGGAGGTGTAAAGATTTCCGACTCTAGCGAAGCTTATTACAGTCGCCGTTACATAGGCGCCCGTCGCATTGTTGAGAACTGATTGGGCAAATAGATAAATTAGGAATACAAAGAGCCATTGCTTCTGCATCTGAAGCAATGGCTTTTTAGCTTTTTGTGCCATTTTGCTGCGAAATCTGCTTCTCGGTTTTGTAAAGTCTTAAATTGTCCTTATATTTGCTCGTCTGCATTTCTTTTGTGTAGGCAATTGTTAATTTAAATACTATGTTCTATGCAGTACTACATCTCAAACAATGGAGGTAAGGAAGGACCTTTTGAACTAAACGAGTTATTGGCTCATGGCCTCAATCGCAACTCTTTAGTGTGGTGCCAGGGTATGGCCGACTGGCAACCGGCAATGCAAGTTCCCGAGGTAGCAGCTTTGCTTGCCAACGTACCGCCTTCTCCGCAGCCGCAAGCTAACGGCTCGTCTTACCAACGACCTTATCAGCAGCCTTCCGGTCAATCAATGGATTTTGTAGAAGCTATTAAGGTATGCTTCAATAAATATGCCGACTTCGAAGGCCGTGCCTCGCGAGCCGAATTTTGGTGGTTCTATCTTTTCAACTTGATACTTTCGACAGTAACCTGTGGTGTGGGGTGCATAGCGACCTTGATTCCCAGTTACGCTGTCGGTGCGCGTCGTCTCCACGATACGGGTCGCTCAGGTTGGCTTCAGCTTATAGGATTTATTCCCTTGGTAGGCCTTATCATTATCTATTGGTTCGTTCTCGAAGGCGATCAGGGAAGTAACCAATATGGTTCGAAACCTGCGAAGTAGTCGCGTAGGTTCTTGTTGAATAAGATGGTTCTGCGAACCGGTTTACATATTTTCTGTAAGCTGATTCACGGAACCATTTTATTGCGTGCATAAAGCCAAAGAATGCTGCCTTAGAGCGCTTTGCGGGAAAAAAGAAACGTAAAATTTGGGTGGTAAGTCGGAAATGCCTAATTTTGCAACTCGCAAGAAAACTGCAAATAAAGTAATAACAAAATAAAACTCCAAATCAAAAAATGATCGTAGTACCTGTAAAGGAAGGCGAAAACATCGAACGCGCCCTCAAAAAGTTCAAGAGAAAATTCGAAAAGACCGGTGTCGTAAAAGAACTCCGTCGTCGTCAGCAGTTTGACAAGCCCAGCGTAGTAAAGCGTCTGGCTATGGAACATGCTGTATACGTTCAGCAGCTTCACCGCGAAGAAGACTAATCGTTTTCTCTGACAGTACTTCCGAACCTACCGGAGAATCCAACAACGGCGCCTTGCCTTGTCCCCAGGGACTTGGCAAGGCGTCTGCTGTTTCTGCGGAAACTTAGTTTCGCTTCCGGTAGCTTTAGGCATTGAGATGAAATCTTCTTTGATATAAATTTACCTCTGAAATTTGGAGCATTCGAAAAAAGTGCATACTTTCGCTACAGAAACAAACTCTGAGTCATGCACGAGATTGACGACTTTCTAGCCTATCTGCTAGCCGATCGCGCCTATTCGCCGCAGACGGTAAATACCTACCGCGAGGCGCTCGTGGAATTTGAGGCTTATGTGTCGCAACTTGACAGCACAATCACTTGGCGCACGCTTCATGTAGACGTGGTGCGCGGGTGGATGGCTCAATTGATGGAAAACGGTTGCGTGGCACGCACGGTGAACAAAAAGCTAAGTGCCTTGCGTTCGTTCTACCGCTATTTGTTGCGAATGAAACGCGTAGAGCACAATCCGCTCTCCCTGTTGCGCAATCCCAAGGCTGCAAAGCCGTTGCCCGTCTTCCTCCGCGAAAGCGAGATGGATAGACTCTTCGACAGCGTGACATTTCCATCGAACTACGAAGGCATGCGCGACCGCCTCATTCTGCTTACATTCTACAATACGGGAATCCGCCTTTCCGAACTTGTGGGGCTTAATGTAGCGGATGTGAACCTTGCTCGGCAGGAATTGAAAGTGACGGGCAAACGAAACAAGCAGCGCATCGTGCCTTTCGGCACTGAGTTGCGAGAAGCGTTCTGCGAGTACATTCCTCTTTTACGGAATGCTGCTGTGCAAACAGAGGCTCTCTTTCTCTCACCGAAGGGACGGCGCATTTCTAAAGGGCAAGTGCAAAGCGTAGTCAAGCAATATCTCTCGCTTGTTACTTCGCAGCGGAAACGCAGCCCGCACGTGCTTCGCCACACCTTTGCCACCGTGATGCTCAACCACGGCGCAGACCTTGAAACGATTAGAGAACTTTTGGGCCACGAAAGCATGACTACGACGGAAGTCTATACTCATACCACTTTCGCTGACCTAAAGAAAGCATACGAACAAGCCCATCCTAGGGCATAACTTAAAAACCAGGATTACTATGGAACTCAAGATTCAAGCCATCCACTTCGATGCAACCGACAAGTTGCACGCATTCATTGAAAAGAAGTCTGCAAAACTCGAAAAGACTTGCGAGAATATCATCAACGCCGAATTTATCCTCAAGGTGGTGAAACCTGAAACTGCCAAGAACAAGGAAACCGCACTTAACGTCAGCCTTCCTGGTGCAGAACTTCACGCAGAAAAGGTTTGCGATTCCTTCGAAGAGGGCGTAGATCTCTGCGTAGATTCTCTGCTCCGTCAGATTGAGAAATACAAGGAGCAGCATAAGTAAGCTTCACATCATGTAGCTTGTGCACCAGAGTATCGCTTTAAAGCCAAGTTACATAAAAAACTATTTTACGCGGCGCAAGTCCACCCTATGGTGAGCTTGCGCCGCATTGTTTTGTGGAAAATAGAACCAAAACGAGTAAAAAGTCTGAAGAAGACTTGGAAGTTCATGAAATGTTCGTATCTTTGCACCCGCAATCAAGCAAGGCGCAGCCGAATGGTGCGTTAGTTCAGCTGGTTAGAATACATGCCTGTCACGCATGGGGTCACGGG
>CAVJJO010000163.1:0-3810 GCA_963649665.1 Bacteroidaceae bacterium
ACTGTTTACCGTTGGTTCAGCCCGTCGTTGATGAATGCGTTACATGATTCTCGAATCAAAAACTGCTCAAGTTATTTTTTACACATTACTAAATATTAGCTCCAACACGCATGGGGATCAAGACTCCAGTCTTGACGCTCTACACGCAGTCACGGACTGTTTTTCGTGGTGCGCCTTCAATGGAGGTGAGGTTTTCAAAACGTCACGCTTTACACGCGTATTTATTGAAAAACTCTTTGACTACCCCATGTAGTGCCTGTCCGGCCGAAGTCTTGCCCCCCATGCGCAGCCGCGCCAAACCACATTTCCACCCTCTTTTTCGTTACAAAATCACAAAAAGTTGCAACTTTGCAGTGCGAAACGGCAACGGCAGCGCGCCGTAGGCACGTTTTGCAAGGGGTGCTACCGCACTTGCGGATGCTGAGAACATACCCTTATGAGCTGAACCGGGCAATGCCGGCGTAGCGAAGAGCGTATTCTTGACCATTCCACACACCATCCGTCGCTGTATCCGTCACTCTCTGCTGATGGATGAGTTAACACGTATTGTGCGAAAGCCCCGTGCACTTATGTAATAACCATTTATTGGAATGACGAAAAATACTCTTCTCATGCTTGCCGCTCTCACTGCAAGCACCTTGAATGTGCACGCCGCGAAGGCGTGCGACGCAAACGGGGCTGCTCCCCGCCAAACCGCAGCCGACACGCTGCGCAGTGTAGCCCTGCAAGAGGCTCAAGTGGTTTCAACCCGCGCCGGTAAGCACACGCCGATGGCTTACCAGAACGTTTCGAAGAAAGACATCGAAAACGTAAACTTCGGCAAGGACGTTCCCTTCCTCCTTATGTTCACACCCTCCGTCACCGTCACTACCGATGCCGGAGCCGGAATAGGTTACACCGGAATCCGCGTGCGCGGTACCGATGCCACCCGCATCAACATCACCGCCAACGGTGTGCCCATCAACGACGCCGAGAGCCACAGCGTGTACTGGTCCAACATGGGCGACTTCGCTTCCAACGTGGAGAACATGCAGATTCAGCGCGGCGTGGGCACGTCGACCAACGGCGCCGGCGCTTTCGGCGCTTCCATCAACATGCAGACCGAAAAACTCGGCGGCAAGCCTTACGCCGGCGTGGACCTTTCGGCAGGCAGCTGGGCTACGCATAAGGAAACGTTCCGCTTCGGCACGGGCATGATTAAGGACCACTGGGCATTCTCTGGCCGCTTGTCCAACATCGGCACCGACGGCTACATCGACCGCGCTTCCGCCAACATGAACTCCTACTTCCTTCAGGGCGGCTATTTCGGCGAAAGCACCGTGGTGAAGTTCATCACTTTCAACGGACAGGAAAAGACCTACCACGCCTGGGGCTATCCTTCCGAACAGGAAATGAACGACAACAACGGACGCACCTACAACTCCTGCGGCTACATGTACACCGACGAGAACGGCAAGGCACACTTCTACGACAACCAGATTGACCTCTACCGTCAGCAGCACTACCAGCTTTTGCTCACCCAGCGCATCAATGCCAACCTCAACTTCAACGCCACGCTCCACTACACCAAGGGCTTCGGCTACTATGAGGAGTACAAGCGCAACCGCAAGCTCGGCGAATACAACCTTGCCCCGACGGCTGCCGACTACGGCACAAAGACCGACCTCATACGCCGCAAATATTCACAGGCCGACTTCTACGGCGGCATCGCTTCGTTTGACTACGACAACAAGAAGAACCTGCGCGCCACGCTCGGCGGCGGTTTCAACCGTTACGACAGCGACCACTACGGACGTGTGCTTTGGGACAAGGCTGGCCTGCTGAAAACTGCCGACTTCGAGTATTACCGCAACACGGGCAAGAAAAACGACGGCAACATCTACGGTAAGGTGAGCTACGACATCGTTCGCGGTCTCAGTGCCTATGTCGACCTTCAGTATCGCCACATCAGCTACACGATGGACGGCCCCGGCGACACGTTCACCAGCAAGAAGCAGGACGTCTACGACATGACGCAGAAGTTCGACTTCTTCAACCCCAAGGCAGGTCTGTTCTACCAGATCAACAAGAACCACGCCGTCTACGCTTCCTACGCCCTCGCCCACAAAGAGCCTACGCGCAACGACTACGAAGACAACGTGAACACTTCCCTCAAGGCCGAACGCCTCAACGACTGGGAACTTGGCTACAAATACGAGAGCGAGCATTTCTCTGCCGGCGTGAACTTCTACTACATGGTCTACCGCGACCAGTTCGTGCTTACGGGAGAAAAGAACCAACTCGGCGAACTCATCTCGCGCAATGCCGGAAAGAGCTACCGCCGCGGCGTTGAACTGCAGGCAGCATGGAGTCCGGTGAAATGGTTCCGTTGGGATGCCAACGCCACGTGGAGCCACAACCGCGCACAGGACTGGACCGTGACGCTCGACGACGGCGAAGCAGTGAACCTTGGCAATACGCCCCTTTCCTTCTCGCCCGACTTCATCTTCAACAACATCTTCACGTTTAGCTACGAAGGCTTCCGTGCGCAGCTCACCAGCCAGTATGTGGGCAAGCAGCGCCTGACCAACACAGGCTTCGACTACTACGTGAGCGAAGAGACCGACGGCAACCACAACGTGGACATGACGCTCAAGCGCCATTTCATCAGCAACCTCGACGTGGCTTACACGTTTAAGTTCCGCGGTGTGAAGAGCCTTACGCTCGGTTGCACGGTCTACAACCTGTTCAATGCCAAGTACTACAACAACGGATGGTCCTCACCCTCGTATAAGCGCGGAACCGACGGCAAGGTGGTGGCTTACACCAGCAAAGACCGCTACGAAACGGGCTATGCCGCAAGTGCCACGACCAACGTGCTTGCTCACTTGAGCATTAATTTCTAACGCATCATCTCTCTCCAATCTGTGAACCATCTCCTTCAGTTATGCTCATTATTGCACAACGGAGGAGATGTTTTTTCATAACCGTCAACACACTCTTATGCAATATCTCGACTTTTTCACCACGCTCCTCGGCCTGCTGTACATCTACCTGGAGTACCGCGCCAGCATTTGGCTTTGGCTCATAGGCATAGTGATGCCCGCCTTGGACATTGCACTCTATTGGAGCCACGGACTTTACGGCGATGCCGGCATGGCGCTCTACTATACGTTGGCAGGCGTCTATGGCTATGCCGTGTGGAAGTTCGGCAAGCGCCGCAAGGCGGAAGTTTCCGCGCTTAGCGAGGAAGCCCCCGCTAAGGAACGTTTGCCCATAGCCCATATGCCGCTGCGGCTTTATTTGCCCACGCTCGTGTTTTTCGCAGCAGCTTGGGCGCTCGTATGGTATGTGCTCCGCACGTTTACCGACTCCAGTGTGCCCGTGCTCGATGCCTTCACCAATGCGCTGAGCTTCGTGGGACTTTGGGCTTTGGCCCGCAAGTACGTGGAGCAATGGATGTTTTGGATAGTAGTGGACGTGGTTTCGTGCTATCTCTACGTCACGAAAGGCGTCCCCTTCAAGGCTGGGCTTTATGGCCTTTATGTGGCAATTGCCGTGGCAGGTTATTTCAAGTGGAAGAAACTTGCCGCGAAGCAACAGGCATGAATGGCAATGCACGAAAAGTGAGGCGAAGCGCATAGAGGCCGCTGCTAATGGGGGTGACGTTTCCAAAACGTCACGCTCTACACGCAGTTACGGACTGTTTTTGCGTGGTTTCGCTTTAGTGAATGTCAAAAAATAACTTGAGCAGTTTTTGATTCGAGAAATGTGCCACGGCGGGCTGAAAGCCCAACCTGCGCCTAGCCCAGGGCAACGCCCTGGGTAACA
>CAVJJO010000164.1:0-3759 GCA_963649665.1 Bacteroidaceae bacterium
TTCGACACGTGCAAGCGTTGGTCAACTTATTGTTATCCAACGACTTGCATTTTAACAACGCACTTGATTCTGCTAATTTAAGGTATCACTCGAAATGTCGGATGAACCGAATTTTTACGGGATGCCTTGGAATTTTCACGGGAAAGGCTCCGCTTTTTGCTTCAAATGGGCATTTTATGCAGCGGTATGCAGCGAATGCTGAATATATGCGTATTCCTTGTGCTTAAAATGAATAATTATGCGCGCTGAAAACGGCGTATTTCCGAGCAACTGTGTGCTTGGTGATTTCTACGCGATTCTCAGTGTTAAAAACGACGGGTTCTACCATACGAAATCGAGCACGAGGGGAAGGTGGTCGCTGAAGCCCCTTTGGTAATATGTGCCGAGGAAGGAGCGGAAAGGGCGTGGCCCCGCTTCGGTGTCGAAGCCGGTGAGGAGAAAGTCGAAGTCGGCAATGCGGCAGAAGTCGGTTCGGGTGTGGAAGGCCGATGGAGTGGGGGAGGAGAGCAGCGTGCCGCTCACGATGAAGTTGTCCAGCTGGTTCCATTCGCCGGCATATTTATAGGTACCCGTAATGCCGTGGCGCGCCTTCAGGCGTGATGAGAGCAGATAGAGCGCACGAGGCTCGATGCGTGTTTCCGGCAAACGAAGCCCGAGGTGTTCCATGAGGCACGGTTCGGGGTAATAGGCGTTGAAGTCGCCCGTAATCAGCAATTGGGGCTTGCTGCGGGCATTCATGAGGCTGTCGGCAAATGTGCGCAGCGAGCGTGCCACGTGGTTGCGGTACGTTTCGGCTGCCGTGCCGCCACGTTTGCTCGGCCAGTGGCAGACCACCACGTCGAGCGTGTCGCCCGTGGGCAGAAGGCCAGCCACGTGGAGCATGTCGCGCGTGGGGTGCAGTTTTTCCGACGTGGGCGCTATGCGCAGCGTGTCTTTCCCTACGGGACGGAAGAGTGCGGGCTGATAAAGGAGCGCCACGTTGATGCCGCGCACGTCGGGCGAATGCGTGATGAGGTATTCGTAGCCCAGTTGCCAAAGTTTGGTGCGGCGCGTGAGGTGTGTTACCACGCTGTCGTTCTCCACTTCCACGAGCGCCACGAGAGCGGGAGCTGCGTCCTCTCCCACGGCAGCCACCACACGGCTCAGTCGCGAGAGTTTCGCCCAGTAGCGGGCAGAAGTCCAGCGGTAGGCGCCGTCGGGGGTGAAGTCGGCATCTTGTGTGCGGTGTGAGGCAATGGTGTCGAAGAGGTTCTCCACGTTGTATTCCATCACGCGGAACGTGCGGCGTTGCGCCAGGGCTGTCGCAGCAAGCACCACGGCGGAGAGGAGTACGATGCGTGCGGCGGTTGCAAGGCTACTCATGGTGGTAGGGCTCACCGCGCAGGATGGTCATGGCGCGGTACACTTGTTCCACGAAGAAGAGACGAACCATTTGGTGCGAGAAGGTCATTTTCGAGAGCGACACCTTCTCGCGTGCCAGGGCATAGACGGCGGGCGAGAAACCGTAGGGGCCTCCCACGATGAACACCAACCGGCGGGCCGCTACGCTTTGTTTCTTCTGCAGATAGTCGGCAAACTCCACGGAGCGGAATTCGCGTCCGCCTTCGTCGAGGAGCACCACGTAGTCGCCCTCGTGTAGCTGCTTTTGCAGGAGTTCGCCTTCGCGTTCCTTCTGCTGTTCGGCGGAGAGCGCCTTGGTGTTTTTGAGTTCGGGAATCACTTCCATGTCGAAGGGCACGTAGTGCTTCACGCGCTGCACGTAGTCGTCGATGAGGCTGGTGAGCCGCTTCTCCACCGTGCGGCCTATAACGAGAAAAAGAACTTTCATGAGGTTGGGTGAATGGATATTTTCAATTGTAAGACAAACAAAGATAGAATGAAAAGTTCGGATATACAAATGGGTAATGAAAGGAACATGCTATCTTTGCCGCAAACATCACCAAAACCTCTTACATTTAAAATATTCAAGTTCCTGGTTTAGTGACATGGTGCGAAGCGCATGTGGGGCAAGACTCCATCTTGACAGGCAAGCGCGGCGTTGCGTAGATTATCCTGGTGCGAAGCGCATGGGGGTCAAGGCTCCAGTCTTGACAGACAAGCGCGGCATTGCGTAGATTATCCTGGTGCGAAGCATATGGGGGTCAAGACTCCAGTCTTGACAGACAAGCGCGGCATTGCGTAGATTATCCTGGTGTGAAGCGCATGGGGGCAAGACTCCAGTCTTGACAGGCAAGCGCGGCGTTGCGTAGATAACACCGCGGAATACAAACGGAAATGCTCCGTTTATGTTCCGTCTGCATTCCGATGATGAATATTATCCGCGGAACTTAAACAGAAATGCTCCGTTTGTGTACCCGCAGCAAGCACCACTTGAATAAATGCGCACGTTATTTTTTACATGTCACTAAATCCGAAACTTCAGAAAAGCATTACCAATATAGAATATTCAATTTCCTTATGCTCCCTATAGAAACCAAACCTCACTATGCCCTGCTTGACGGGCTTCGCGGCGTGGCCGCCCTGATGGTCGTGTGGTACCACGTGTTTGAAGGCTTTCAGTTTGCCAGCCAAAGTCCCGTTATCGACTCCGTCAACCACGGCTATTTGGCCGTAGACTTCTTTTTCATCCTTTCGGGATTCGTCATCGGCTATGCCTACGACGACCGTTGGAACAAAACGCTTACGCTGGGCGAATTCTTCCGTCGCCGCCTCATCCGCCTCCACCCGATGGTGGTGATGGGAGCCACCATCGGCGCACTTTCATTTTTTGCCACCGGCATGGAACGCTGGGATCACAGCATGTCCACCGTAGGCCTCACCCTATTGGCCTTCCTTTGTGGGGCACTCATGCTGCCCGCTTTGCCCGGCATGCCCCGCGAAGTGCGCGGCAATGGCGAGATGTTTCCCCTCAACGGCCCTTGTTGGTCGCTTTTCTTTGAATATGTTGGCAACATTGTCTACGCCCTTCTGCTCCGCCGCCTCTCCACCCGCGTGCTTGCCGTTGTGGCAGCGCTGCTCAGCGCGGGGCTGGCATGGTTCGCCATGAGCGATGCGTCGGGCTACGGCAGCATAGGCGTAGGGTGGACCGCCGATGCCGTAAACCTCTCGGGCGGTGCGCTGCGCATGCTGTGTCCGCTTACGCTGGGTCTGCTCCTCTCGCGCATATTCCGCCCCGTGAAAGTGCGCGGTGCCTTCTGGATATGTGCCGCGGTGCTCGTGGCGCTTTTCTATGTGCCCTACATTGCTGGGGGCGAGAGCGTGAGCCTCAACGGCGTATTCGAAACGGTCGCCATCGTGGGCATATTTCCTGCCGTAGTATGGTTGGCAGCTTCGGGCAAAACCACCGACCGCATGTCGGCAAGCGTGTGCAAGTTCTTGGGCGACATCTCCTTCCCGCTCTACATCGTTCACTATCCGCTGATGTACGCATTCTACCTCTGGCTCATCAAAACCCGCCAGTACACTTTGCAGGAAACCTGGCCCGTGGCTCTGCTCACCGTAGCTTCAAGCGTGGTGCTCGCATGGCTGTGCATGCGCTTCTACGATAAACCCGTGCGCAAGTGGCTCACATCTTTATTTTTTGACAGAGGACAACGATAATCATTCACAAACGGAAGTTACTCGCTTCTTCTCGCTGTCCCACATCTGCTGTCGGGCTGCTTGACGATCTATTCTTGTTCATAATAACAAACCAATGTGTACGGGTGCAGTATGCCCCGCTTCTGCAACTCGTAGAACAGTTGCTCGAATACGACAATC
>CAVJJO010000165.1:0-3753 GCA_963649665.1 Bacteroidaceae bacterium
CACGCGCGTAAAATCATCCCAAGAACTGCAAAGCCTCACGTCTGCTAATATAAGGATTTATGAAAATTCGTGGTTAATTCATGATAATTCGTGTTCCCCAAACAACGAGCAAAGCGAGTTGTCTCTGCGAATTCTGTGGGGAATTTTCAGTAAACACTAATCCAAATGAATAAGGGGAAAGGAAAGAGAAAACGAGGAAAAGAAAAAAGAAAAAAAGAATCAGTCAGACTATAAGCCGGGTTCTGTACCGCAGAATGTGCGGTGCCTGCCATTTATCCGCGCGTGCCGTTGCCGACACGCTCTATCGTTCTACCCTCCGGCGTACCGCTCCACGAGGGAGCGGATTCGGGCGAGCAACCCTCTGCCGCCGGTATACGCGAACTTTCAGCTCCCGATGTGCACAGCCCGTATGTCGCCACACGGCTGGTGGGCTCTTACCCCACCTTCTCACCCTTACCTCTTTTCTTCCCAGGGCCGAAGCCGAGGGGAGAAAACTCGGAGGCGGTTCTTTTCTTCTGCACTGATTCGCCCTCACGGACGACTTCCCGTTAAGAAGCGGGACGCTCTGTGCTGCCCGGACTTTCCTCCTGCATCAAGGCACATATGATGCACCTCGCTGCACGCGGCAAGCCGTCTGGCTGATTCTTTGCGGACGCAAAATTAGGAAAAAAGAAAAGACGTTGTCCGGCCTCTAAGGGAAAAATTGTACTTTTGCTCTGCAAAATGGAGCATCCATGCATCTTCGTTAGTTATTATTATATATATAATGGGTGTAGGATTTCTGTTTAATCCCTTTCGCCTATTGTATGAAGAATGCTTGTTGCTCTTTCACAAACGTATAATCACGACATCACGCACGCCATGAAACGTCTACTCTTCACCGCACTCCTTTCCTCTTCGCTTACCGTATTGCAGGCGCAGACTGCGGCTCCTGCCACGGAGAAATATGTTCCCACTGCCGAAAACCTCGCGGCACGCCAGGCATTCTCCGACAGCAAGTTCGGCATATTCCTCCATTGGGGACTCTACAGCATGTTCGCCCAAGGTGAATGGTACATGCAGAACGAAGACATCAACCGCGACGAGTATGCCAAGGCCATGAACGCCTTCTATCCCCACTCGTTCGACGCCGCCAAATGGGTGGCAGCGTTCAAGGCGGCAGGTGCCAAATACATCTGTTTCACCACCCGCCACCACGAAGGCTTCTCCATGTGGGACACCAAGCAGAGCGACTACAACATTATGCACACGCCCTATGGCCGCGACATCGTAAGGCAACTCGCCGACGAGTGCCACAAGCAGGGACTCGGGCTCCATCTCTACTATTCCCACATCGACTGGACGCGCGACGACTACCCCACGGGACGTACGGGAAAGCACACCGGAAAGGACCCGAAAAAGGAAAACTGGCCGCAGTACTACGCCTTCATGAATGCCCAGCTCACCGAACTGCTCACCAATTATGGTCGCGTGGACGGCATATGGTTTGACGGATGGTGGGACCACGACGAGGACAAACAGCCCTTCGATTGGCAACTGCCCGAGCAGTATGCGCTCATTCACAGTTTGCAGCCCGCCTGTATCATCGGTAACAACCACCACCAAACGCCTTTCGACGGCGAAGACATGCAGATGTTCGAACGCGACGTGCCCGGCGAGAACAAAAGCGGGCTCTCCGGTCAGGACATCAGCAAGCTGCCCCTCGAAACCTGCCAGACCATGAACGGCATGTGGGGCTATAAGGTGAAGGATCAGAACTACAAGTCGACCGCCGAACTCCTCCGTCTCCTCGTGCGCTCAGCCGCCAAGGGCGCCAATCTGCTCATTAACATCGGCCCCCAGCCCGACGGCAATCTACCCGCCGCTGCCCTTGAACGTTTGGCGGCGATGGGCGAATGGCTGCAGTCCGCCCGCGGCGAAAGCGTCTATTCCACCGTGGCAGGTCCCTGTGCGCTGGGCGACTCCGTAGTCACCACCCAAGGGCGCGAAAGCGGCGCACTTTACGTTCACGTGCTTACCGACAGCGCACAGACCTCCGTCAGTCTGCCTTTGGGTAAGAAGGTGAAGAGCGCCTCGTCGCTCGCCTCCGGCGCACGCATCGCCACCCGCTTCGACAAGAAAAGCGGAAACGTAACGTTCGCCATCCCCGACATGAAAGCCGGCGAGGCCGACTACGTCATCAAGGTGGTGCGGTAAGTAATGTGTGAAAACATTTCAGCGCTTGAAACATAAGCGATGATTTGAGGCGCCAGCGCATGGGGGTCAAGACTCTGTCTTGACAGATAAGCGCAAGGTCTTGAATGCGAAGCTACGCAAAAGCCTCCGTGAGGCCGCACATATTATATGTTCACAAGTCGTTTGCATATTACGAAATAAATTTGTCAGCCGATAGATATGACCAAGCTATACTCCTCTCTGCTTCTCGCCGCCTGTTCGTTTCCGCTCGGCATGCTCGCCCAGCCCGGGCGCACCACGCTCCTTGCGGAAAACATCCATACACTGCGTGCTGCCGTTGATGGCGAAGTCGCTTTCGTGCCTGTAGTTCAGCTTGGTGGCGGTCAAACGCTGGAGTTTTCCTTTGACGATTTCACCCACGAATATCGCCGCTACACCTACCGCGTGGAGCACTGCGACTATGAGGGTCGTCCGACCGAAGACCTCTTCTCGTCGGACTACGTGACGAGCGGCGACGACGAGGAAGTGATTGATTCCTACGAACCCAGTCAGAACACCTCCGTGCTCTACAACCACTACAGCCTCGCCATCCCCTCGTCGCGAATGCGCATCCTGAAGTCCGGCAACTACCGTCTCACCATAAGCACCGAAAACGATGAGGGCGAAACCGTTCCCGTCATCCGCACCTATTTCGGTGTGGTCGACCCTCAGATTCGTCTTTCCGCCACCTGCACCACCAATACCGATGTGGACTGGAACGGCGCGCACCAGCAGCTCAGCGTGAATGTGGACATGGGTTCGCTCGTTCTTCGCGATGCCGGAGAAGAGTATAAACTCGTTATCCTCCAAAACGGACGCTACGACAACCGGGTGGTAGCGCCGCGTCCCACCTCGCAGAGCGGCCAACAGCTCATCTGGGACCACTCGCGCGAACTCATCTTCGACGCCGGCAACGAATTCCGCAAGATGGAATTCCTCTCCCACCGCTATCCCGGCATGCACGGCGAGAGCATGAAGTGGTTCGATCCCTATTACCACTACATACTCTTCCCCGACACCCCGCGCCGCAACTACCTCTACGACGAGGACCAGAACGGCATAAGCGTGGTGAGAACGGAAAAATCCTCCTCGCCCGAAACCGAAGCCGACTATGCACTCGTCCACTTCGTGCTCCAAACGGAAGAAGTGCCCGGTGCGACGCTCTACGTAGACGGTCGCTGGGCTTCCGGCGGTTTTCAGCCCGCCACCGAGATGCACTACGATGCCGCCTCCGGGCAATATGAGGCAGCGGTCCTTCTCAAACAAGGGTACTACAACTATCAGTACCTCGCCGTACCCGACGCCGACGGGCAGAGTGGGGTAGGGTCGACCGTTCCTGTGGAGGGCAACTACTACCAAACGGAAAACGAATACACCTTCCTGTCTTACTACCGGGCAACGGGCGACCGCTATTGGCAAATGGTGGGCAACCTCTCCCTGACGTATAGAAAACGTTGAGGGAAGTTGGCATTTACAGAGAACTTAGTGAATGTCAAAAAATAACTTGAGCAGTTTTTGATTCGAGATATGTGCCACGGC
>CAVJJO010000166.1:0-3691 GCA_963649665.1 Bacteroidaceae bacterium
GTGTAACACCGCAGTTTCACAATGGTCTAAAGAGAGAACGCATCGCACACAAAACACGGCGTTCTCTCTTTTCATTTTTCGCTAAATATACAAAGCACGGAAAGGGTAAAAACCTGACACAAAGCGTAACAACGAAAAAATATTCGTACTTTTGCCCAAAGAGATTCTTAAAGCAGTCAAGCGCATATGGCAAAGTACATCAACCCTTTTACTGATTGGGGCTTCAAACGCATTTTCGGACAAGAGTTCAGTAAAGATTTGCTTATCAGTTTTCTGAACGATTTGTTTGAAGGCGAATTCTGCATCAAAGACGTCACGTTCAAGGATAAAGAGCAACTTGCCGAAACAAAAGATTTGCGCGGCTGCATCTTCGACATCTATTGCGAAACCGACACGGGCAAACATTTCATTGTGGAAATGCAAAACCGCTGGGTCCCTTTCTTCATAAACCGCTCAGTCTACTACGCCAGCCGCGCAATTGCCTCACAACGGAAACGCACCGACTACGGAGCCGACGCAGCGCTATACAAATTGCTGCCGGTCTATGTGGTGTGTATCATGAACTTCATGCCCAAAGACGGCGAAGTGGATAAATTTCGCACAGATGTAGCTTTGCGCGAGAAGGCAAGTGAAGCTGTCTTTTCAGACAAACTGCGTTTCGTCTACCTCTCGCTTCCTTTCTTTGACAAAAAGGAAGAAAACGACTGCACAACCGATTTTGAAAAATGGATTTATATTCTCAAGCATATGGAAGCATTGGAGAGAATGCCTTTTACGGCACAAAAGAAAATATTCAAGCGCCTTGCCGACCTTGCGGACATCAAGTGCTTGAGCCAAGAAGATCAAGAGAAATACGACGAAAGCCGCAAGGTAGCCGACGACTACTATTCAGGCCTCTACGGTTCGTACATCAATGGTCTTGAAGAAGGCGAAAGCAAAGGGTTGACTAAGGGTCTAGCCCAGGGAATGGCTAAGGGGCTAGCCAAGGGAATGGCCAATGGTCTGGCCAAAGGAATGGCCCAAGGCGAGCAAAAGAAGAGCCGCGATATCGCGCTTAAAATGCTGGAAGCCGGAATGCCCTCGGCACAGATTATCGTGTTTACTGGTCTTTCAGAAGAAGAACTTAAATCCTTGAAATAACAAACGGTCGTTCCACAGACAAGCTCTATACGGCTATTCAAAGCGAAGCCACTCAAAAACCACTATGTGGCCTTATCTGTCAAGACTAGAGTCTTGGGGCTCTCATGCGCTGCGCATCAAAGTTGTGCAAGTTGTTTTTTATATGCTAGATTAAGCAAAAAAGAGGATGCAGCGGCAGGAAACCGTTGCATCCTCTTTCTGTTGTTAAGGAGAGAGGGTTAGAACATGTAGCTTACGCCAATGTTGAAGTTAGAGTTGTGGTGGCCTTCCTGACCGTCGGCAGTTTCGCCGATGGTAGAGAAGCCATACTCATAACCCATGTGTACCTGGAAGCCGCTGGCCTCAACACCGATGCGTACGCCCCAACCGCCGTCGAACGTCTGAGCGCCATCGTCGCCGAAGAAGTCGCTTTCCTCGCTCTTGTTGAGTCTGCTGTCGAAGGTGTTGGTCACTTCATACTTTTGCTTGCCGGCAACGCCGAAAGCGAAGTAGGGACCGGTCTGGGCGAAGATGCTCACGCCGTCGCCCACGTTGAAGCGGTAACCGAAGTCGATGGGGATCTGGATGTAACCGGGGTTGTTCTTGTACGTACCCGTCACCGTGTAGCCTGCTACGGACTGCGAAGTTTCGAACTTGCTGCCCTTCTGAGACCAGAGGAGACCGGCGTTGGCGTAGAAGTTGTTGGTGAAGTTGTACTCACCGCGCAGACCGAGGCTGAAGCCGAGGCGCCAGTCGGAACCCATGTTCGTAATCTTGGAAACGTTCATGCCGCCTTCAACACCGAAGCGGAATGCGCCGGCCTTCTGAGCCTGTGCGCTCATGGCACCGCAAGCGAGCAATGCCACTACCATTAAACTTTTTGCTTTCATAATTTGTTCTTCTTTCTTTTTCGCCGCGAAAATGCGGCAACAATTAAGATTTGTTGTGGGCAAAAATACGGTTTACGTCAAAAACCTAAAAGTGTAAAAGAAAAATAGAACACAAATTCTGCCTTTCGTAAAAAAGAAAAACACATTTTTCCATAAATCTCTTCCCTTTCTTTCAGCTTTGGGATTTAGTTTAAGCGCTTTCCGTTTCATGTTTCATGCGCTACAAGCTACGCACACATAAAAATTAATGGAGACACTGTCACTACAGGCCTCCATTAACCAACACAAAAACTAAACTAGACTTAACTAAACTATTTTTGGCGTTATCTCGCGACAACTAACTGATGCAAATATAGGTTCTTTCACTATATAGGCCAAGCTTTTGTAAAGAAAACTTTGCAAAAACGAGCGTTTTAACAGTCGCGTGTGTTGTTAAGCATATAATTATCCAAAATCACCATGGCCGCCATGGCTTCCACGATGGGCACGGCACGGGGAAGCACGCAGGGGTCGTGACGGCCGCGTGCCTTAAGCGTTGTGGGCTCACCTTGGTCGGTGACGGTCTGCTGCTCGCGGAGCAAGGTGGCGACGGGTTTGAAGGCTACGCGGAAGTAGATGTCCTCGCCGTTGCTCAAGCCGCCCTGTATGCCACCGCTGCGGTTGGTGAGCGTGTGGATGCCGCCGCGGCCGTCGGGCGCGAACACGTCGTTTTGCTCACTGCCGCGCTGCGCCACGCCGCGGAATCCGCAGCCATACTCAAAGCCTTTCACGGCGTTGATGGAGAGCATGGCTGCGCCGAGTTCGGCATGGAGCTTGTTGAACACTGGCTCGCCAAGACCCACGGGGCAACCTTTCACCACGCAGCTGACCACGCCGCCTATGGTGTCGCCCTCGGCTTTCACCTCGCTGATGAGCTGCGCCATGCGTTCGGCGGTCTCGGGGTCGGGACAGCGCACGGGGTTCGTCTCGCGCAGGGCAAGGTCGTAATCGGCATAAGTGCCGGAGAGGGCTATTTCGCCCACTTGTTCGGTGTAGGCTTCTACGGTGATGCCGGCGTGGCGCAATGCGAGTTTGGCAAAGGCACCGCCCACCACACGCGCTATGGTCTCGCGTGCCGAGGTGCGGCCGCCGCCGCGAAAGTCGCGCACGCCGTATTTCGTTTGCCACGTGTAGTCGGCATGCGACGGGCGGAAGAGGTGGCGCATGTTCTCGTAGTCGGCTGAGTGCTGGTTCTCGTTGCGCACGATGAAGCCGATGGGGCAACCCGTGGTGCGGCCTTCAAACGTGCCGGAGAGTATCTCCACGCGGTCGCGCTCGTTGCGTGCCGTGGTGAGTGCGCTCTGGCCGGGCCGGCGGCGATCGAGTTCGCTCTGGATGAAGTCGAGGTCAACGGCTATGCCGGCGGGCATGCCGTCCACTACGCCGCCCACGGCAGCGCCGTGGCTTTCACCGAAGGTGGTGAGACGGAAAAGATGACCGAATGTGTTCATGCTTAGCTTTTGTGATAATGGGTGAAACGAGCGAGAAGATGAAGGCGCTGCGCATGGGAGCGAAGCGCATGGGAGCGAAGCGCATGGGAGCGAAGCGCATGGGAGCGAAGCGCATGGGAGCGAAGCGCATGGGAGCGAAGCGCATGGGAGCGAAGCGCATGGGAGCGAAGCGCATGGGAGCGAAGCGCATGG
>CAVJJO010000167.1:0-3675 GCA_963649665.1 Bacteroidaceae bacterium
TGTTACCCAGGGCGTTGCCCTGGGCTAGGCGCAGGTTGGGCTTTCAGCCCGCCGTGGCACATTTCTCGAATCAAAAACTGCTCAAGTTATTTTTTGACATTCACTAAACTGAAATGCTCCGTTTGTGTTCCGTTTAAGTTCCGCGGATAACCTATGAGTGGCCGTGTAGAGCAGTCAAGACGGGAGTCTTGACCCCCATGCGCTTCGCTCCAAGAGCCGCTTTTTTAACACTGAGAATCGCGTAGAAATCATCAAACGCACAGACGCTCGCAAATACGCGATTTTCAGCATGCATAATTATTCATCTTATTGCTATAAGAACGGCATATATTCAAAATTCACTGCATACCGCTGCATAAAACGTCCCTTCCGAGCAAAAAATGGAGCCTTTCGCGCAAAAATTCCAAGGCATCTAGGAGAAATTCCCCCTAGGCCCAAATAAATTTGCTGCCTTGGAATTTTCACAAGTTGCCTTGCAGTGACGAATACGTGCTGAAAACAGACAAAAAAGCATTGTTGCTTACTCTAGTTTGCGCCTCGCGGGCGAAAAAAAGTGGAACTCAAAATTAACACATGAAAAAGTTTGTTTACAGCTAAGGCAACTACTCAGGTGGGTATAAACGTAGGGGCGAAGCGCATGGGGGCAAGACTCCGTCTTGACTGCTCTATGCGCACTTGCGGACTCTTTTGTGTAGTTTCTTCTTTTATATTACTCGCTCTTCTCGGTAAAGACGGGTATTTTGCTCCCACATGCTTCGCCTGAAGATTCCTCGGGGCGTTTTTTAAACATTGCGTTGAACAAAAAAGAAACGTCAAACGGTATGTCAACACTCGTTTTTCTCATTAATCTTACGAATTTAACGTCCTTAGAAAAGAACATGATAAAAAAATGATACGAGATTGGTGGGCTTTTCATATCTTTGCCATTAATTACGTACGTTTCCGATAAGAACTTGCGTGAGATGTAAAAATTATTGCACGGTTATTATTTTATGCGAAGGCATATTTATGTATACCACAGGCAGACGCTGCCGTCATGCACGGTAGCAGCCAAGGACATAAAGTAAAAGGCGAAGATGACGCAGGATTGCTTAGATTCCCCTTCTACGGCCGATGTGGGCAAACGCTCGCTAAAGGGCATCAGCGTTACTGGGACTGGCGTAAAGTCGGCTTCAGGTATAGAAGGAATGCCCTGGGGTTATCTGTATGTCCACAATAAGACCGCCCAAGTCTTTGAAAAGGAAATGAAGAACTACAACAAGGAAAATCCTGCCTCGGCAATCCCTTGTTTTGTTCACCGCACTGTCAGACTCAGCCAAAAGAAAGGGAACGGCGGAGTGAAGAAAGAGTGGCTGCCGACTATCAGCGGACTCGTTTTCCTGCAAGGCAGAACCCGAACGCTTCAGAAATTTCTACAGGACTATTATCCGCAATACCATTTGGTCAACGATAGAAGTACGCGCCAGCCGGCATCCATCGCCGACAAGGTGATGCAACCTTTCATGACTGTGTTGAAAGACAATCCGGAAAAAGTGACGTTTCTAAGAGATTCCTTCGAAAAGTTTGCTAAGGACCATGTGAAATTGCGTGTGCTTACCGGCCTATTTGTTGGATGCGAAGGCTACATTGTCCGCATAGATCGTGACCGTCAACTTGTCTTCGATTTCGGAGGCTACGCCGTAGCTATCCGTGGCGTTCATAAAGAGGACTTTGAAGTGGTCGAGGAGTAATAACTTGAATTGTCCATGAATTGTCAAGATTATAATTTATGAGTAATTCGTAATCATTCGTGTTTTAAAGTTATAACACGAATGATCACGAATTATCCATGAATTTATCATGAAACAATGTTCGACGGCCGAAGGGAACTGTAAGTCGACGGCCGAAGGGTAAGTCAAATCCAATTGATAAGATTATAATTTATGGGTAATTGGCATTTTCTTCGGTCACCGAACGTTGTTTCCGTGGAATACTAAAAAGAAAATAGAAAACTAAAATATATAGCTATGAAAGAATTTCAAGATATCAAGATAGCCGTGGCCGGCACAGGCTACGTCGGACTGAGCATCGCCACCCTTCTTGCCCAGCACCACCCCGTGACCGCCGTTGACGTAGTACCCGAGAAGGTAGAGAAACTCAACAACAAAATCTCTCCCATTCAGGATGACTACATCGAGAAGTATCTCGCCGAGAAGCCCCTCAACCTCACCGCCACCCTCGACGGCAAGGCAGCATATAAGGATGCCGACTTCGTGGTCATCGCCGCCCCCACCAACTACGACCCCGTCAAGAACTACTTCGATACCTCTCACGTCGAGGAAGTCATCGACCTCGTTCTTGAGGTCAACCCCGATGCCGTGATGGTC
The DNA here is from genome assembly GCA_963649665.1 of Bacteroidaceae bacterium. GTDB lineage: Bacteria > Bacteroidota > Bacteroidia > Bacteroidales > Bacteroidaceae > Alloprevotella. Next base: position 2,367 of record CAVJJO010000167.1, read on the forward strand.
ATCAAGAGTACCATCCCCGTGGGCTACACCCGCAGCCTTTACTTGAAGTATGCCAAGAAGGGCGCCACCAAGTTCAACCTCCTCTTCTCCCCCGAGTTCCTCCGCGAGAGCAAGGCCCTCTACGACAACCTCTATCCCAGTCGTATCATCGTGGGTTACCCCAAACTCATCGACCGCCCCGAGTTCGCCGAGGAGAACCAGGCCATCCAAAGCGTCACCGACGTGGAAGAGATGATGGCGGCCGCCAAGACCTTCGCCCAGCTCTTGCAGGAAGGAGCCATCAAGGAGAACATCGACACTCTCTTCATGGGCATGAAGGAAGCCGAGGCCGTCAAGCTCTTCGCCAATACGTACTTGGCGTTGCGTGTAAGCTACTTCAACGAGCTGGACACCTACGCCGAGGTAAAGGGACTCGACACCAAGGCCATCATCGAAGGCGTAGGTCTCGACCCCCGTATCGGCACACATTATAATAACCCCTCCTTCGGCTACGGCGGCTACTGCCTGCCCAAGGACACCAAGCAGCTCCTTGCCAACTACGCCGACGTCCCCGAGAACCTCATCGAGGCCATCGTTGAGAGCAACCGCACCCGTAAGGACTACATTGCCGATGCCGTCCTCCAGCGTGCAGGCTACTACAGCTACGCCGATGCCAACAGCTACGACTCCGCCAAGGAGCACACCTGTGTGATAGGCGTCTATCGCTTGACGATGAAGTCCAACTCCGACAACTTCCGCCAGTCCGCCATCCAGGGCATCATGAAGCGCATCAAGGCCAAGGGCGCCGAGGTCATCATCTACGAGCCGACGCTTGAAGACGGCACCACCTTCTTCGGCAGCCGCGTAGTCAACGACCTCCAGGCCTTCAAGTCCCAGAGCCACGCCATCATCGCCAACCGCTACGATGCCTCCCTCGACGACGTGCAGACGAAGGTCTACACCCGCGACATCTTCCGCCGCGACTGAAATCTCCCACAGAACCCACAGAGGACACAGAAGATACAGTCTTTTCTTTTCGAACACGGATATTAGGGATTAAACGGATAGGCTTGCGCCTTTGGGTGGGGGAACCACGAATGAGACGAATTTTACGAATAAGGCTAGCGCCATAAAATCCGTGTTATCCGTGCAATCCGTGTTCGAAAAAAAGTAACAAGCCTTTGCGTTATAGAGTAAAGCAGAACATCCGTGAGATTTGTAGGAGACTTTTAAACGTGTGAGAAGATTCGTTTGATTCGAGAGATTCGTGTTCGACCAACCAAAGCACCGAATAGGTGCGCTTCCGTGTGTTCCGTGTTCGAGAAAAGCA
>CAVJJO010000168.1:0-1153 GCA_963649665.1 Bacteroidaceae bacterium
ATGCCAGGGCGATGGCCAATGCAAGTAGTGTTCTTCGTTTCATAACGGTTGGTTTCTTTGGTGTTATTCTATTCGGTTTACTGTAGTTTCCATTCGGTTTGCTGTAGTTTGAAGTCCGCAAGCGGCGCTTCCGCTGGCAAAAGTAGGGCGTTGCGCCATGCGTCCGGCCGCGACTATTGTCTCTAAAATTGCACATTTGTCCATTATTCCAATGACTGTTTCCCTTTTTCACGCTTTTTGCATGTGCTCAAATGACGTGATGCAATGCAAGCTCCGGCTGTTTTCAAGACAAGATTCGGTCTCTTTGGGGGCATAAACCGCCGCTTTTTCAAACATAACATATATCTTCGTATAAGGCAAGCTGCACTCGGGAAACTGAAAACAAGTTTTCTTTCCGCTCGCTTGCATTGCCTTTCCAAAAAGCAACAAAAAAAACGGGCAAAGTTTCCAACTGAACAGGACGGGCGTTGCGTCCCGAACGAGTCCCGAAGCCATCCCGAACAAAAACAAGGTCAAGAATTAGAGAATTGAAGAATGACTGCGCCTACTAAAGTTTTGCCCAAAGACTTCGGCGCAAGCCTTTAGGAGGTACGGCGCATGATGGCAAACTTAGCAAACAAATCCTCAGCGCACGATGGCAAACTTAGTAGGTGCGGTGTCCTCACCGCATCCCTTCATGCTTCATAAGGATTGTTTCCTGTCATTACTCCACGTATGGCTCCCTTTCGCTTTTATGAGCGATTGGTACCCCACTACCCTCTGCACGCTTTACCCCCAAGAAACGACACCGCTCGGCCTTAAGCTCTGTGCCTATGGTCGGGCGGTGTTCGCAAATATCTTCATTTCTTAGCACCATTGCTGTCGGGCTTGAGCAACCATAGAACGCCCTGCCCTCCTTTGTTTGTAAGTATAGAACATTGCAAAAGGCTTGGCGTGGACTGAGGCTTGGACGCTGCGGCGAGGGTGTGTCAAAACGATTTTTGAGGGATTGAGAACTTTTAATTTGAAACTTATCGACGTTAAAAACACGGTCATGGCATAGTAAAATGCCTTGTTATAGCTCTAAAACGGGTATAAAACATAGCCTGTTTACTTGTGAGGTAACTGTTCAGCGGTAGGTGCATGACGAGGCCTCAAACCTCAAATAAGGCTT
>CAVJJO010000168.1:1163-3641 GCA_963649665.1 Bacteroidaceae bacterium
AACGGGTATAAAACATAGCCTGTTTTACTTGTGAGTTGCAAATTGTAAGTTTTTTCAAATGTCATTTATGTTTTATCACCAGAAACGTTATCAACTCGAAATCATTCAGACCTTTTATTTCTCCACGTAGGGCAGTGGTTTCGCCCACGGAGAAGAGACTGTCGATGTCGCTTTCTTCCTTGATGCTCACGATGCTGTTGATGGCGGCGATAGGTGTGCTAAATACATGTTTTTCCATGGATTTAGCACACCTATCACCACTTTTCGCGTAAAAATTCCCTTATGTTATCAGTTGGAAGAAATGCGTGACCTGATGCTTCATCACCATGTTGTTGAGGTGTCAATGGAGAGCACCAGCGTCTACTGGATACCAATATGGCGTGTGCTGTCTCCACACTTCAAGCTGAATCTTGCCAATCCGTATTTCATCAAGCAGCTCCCCGGTCGCAAGAGTGACGTGAAGGATGCGCAGTGGATTGCCGAGTGTACGATGAAGGAACTCATACGCGGCAGCTTCGTGCCTCCTGAGATAATCCAACAGCTGCGCCAGTACGACCGTCGCATATTCGACCTCAACGAGGAGATAGTGAGAAAGCTGTCCAAACTTGATGCCGTGCTGCAACGCTGCAACATACGTCTGAGCAACTAAGTTTCCAATGTTGACAGCAAAAGCTACAAAGCCGTGGTGAGAGCCATCTCACAAGGGATTACCGCCCCCGAAGAGTTGGTGAAGCTAATACATGGACGCATCATCAACCACCACGGCATAGATGTCATCACAGCATCACTCAAAGGCGTGGTAAGCCTTGCAGAGATTGACATGATATCACAACTGCGTGATGAACTTGACATGGCAGAGGCACACAAGGAGAAATGCCAAGCCAGAATGCTTGAGATTTGTGAAAGGGAATTCTCCGAAGAGTTGAAACGGTTACAGACCATACCCGGCATAAAGGAACGTGCGGCCACATCATTGATCGCTGAAATCGGAACGGACATGAACAAGTTCGAGACGGCCAATCACCTCGCTTCATGGAGCGGTCTAAAACCGAGAAACGACGAATCCAACAAGAAAATCAAGTCGAGGAGCATCACTCACGGAAATGTATATCTCCGCAAGACAATCATAGAGTGTGCATGGGCAGCCAGCAGGACGAAGAACTGCTTCTTCAGCCGGTTCTCATTCCATCAGACGCAAGTGAGGAAAAAGAACAAGATGAAGGTCTTGGTGGCTGTGGCAAGAAAGATGCTCATCGCCGTTTGGCATGTGTTGCATGACAACACAATTTATATTGACTTCACTACTGATCGTAAAACATCCCGAATAAAGGGATGAACACGATATACCGCCCGTCAGCAGGCTATTATCTTTGTGATGGTAACACCTCGTCTACAAATTAACCATACTGACGGACGGCTATGGAAGCCAGTTTGAGAACAAACTCGAAGAGGAAAGTATAACTATATGAGTAGGCCCTTGTTTGCGCTTGGGTCAAGGAATCTATGCACCGTATTTTTATTATACTGATGTTTAGTTACCTTTTGCGGAGATATTCATTTCTGTTTTATAGAGGAAATTATTCCTTATAGAATTCAGTCCCGCATTCGTTGCATTTGTAGTTTTTGCGCTCTCGCTGGGGTATGACTAGGACAACGCCAACCGCCAATGAGATCAGTGATATAATAAGAAAGCTAACCGTAGCTGACTCTAGAGATTTCACACAGAATGGTTGGATAATGCAGACGATTCCGATGACAACCAAGAGAACGCCGATGATGACCGCCCACTTAGACAGCTTGGGCCTTACCTTGCCTAACGCTACGACATTCTGACTGCCGCAATTGGGGCACCATGGCAGTTGCTTCTCTCGCTTTTCGGTTATCTCCTTCAATATGCTCTGGGCTCGCTCCAAGTCCTTCTTGAGCACCCTCACCTCAATCCCGGGATTAGGTCCGTAAGCGCCATAAGCGGGGTCGTTGAGCTCGTCGTGGAGCGATGAAGCTATACCAGCGTTGGCCAGCTTAGAAACGATTTCATCGGCCAGAATAGAGTTGTCGCACTTCGTTAAGCTAATGGTTTCTTCGTTCTTGTCCATATTTCGGTCGTTTTTATCATTGACAAATTTACGAAATTATCTGTAATTCGCAAGCAAATTAACTTTTTTAGGTTCTTCAGCTAGTTAGATTCATGTTTGATTTCAGTTGATGAGATAGCAAAAATGGATAGAAAAACAAAAAGATACCCGTTGGCGGAATTAATTTAGCGCATACTTAATCCTGCCGATGGGCTTATTGTTGATAAAGTTTACATATTGCAGAACGGTAAGTGCACTAATTTTGCCGATTATTCTGGCAAACAAACCGTTAGTTATTTTTGCATAGTTTCTTATGACCATGAATTGATCCGTCAGTTGTGACAATAGAGTTTCTATTCTCTTTCTTGCTTTTGCAAATGGAATGAATGTCGGTTTCCTGTTC
>CAVJJO010000169.1:0-3590 GCA_963649665.1 Bacteroidaceae bacterium
CTCTTCAACATATTGGGGAAATTCTTTAATTCTCTAATTCTTGACCTATTAATATAGTGTAGAGCAGTCAAGACGGGAGGCTTGACCTCCATGCGCTTCGCCTTCAAATAGCCTTTGACAATTGCTAAAGCTATTTTTACACATTATTTAAACGGTCATACTCCGTTTGTGTTCCCGCCCGCAAACGCCACAGGAATAAATGTTCAAGTTATTTTTCAATGCTTACTTAGCTTTTAAGTAACTTTGCACCCGCTTCCATCGCTATTTGACTACCATACACGCTGTTGAAGCCAAAATCCGGGGGATGGCGGATACGTGCGTATCGGGCTACAAGCCACATTCGCAATACCCTTCATCCCTCCATTATCCACCACACACATACACAGCAACCACAACTCAATGAAAGAATTCATAACCACTGAGGTAAAGGCCGAAACCGCCGTGCTTGTAGCTTTGATTACCAAAACGCAGAACGAGCGGAAGACAGCCGAATATCTCGACGAACTCGCATTCCTTGCCGAAACCGCGGGTGCCGTCACGGTGAAGCGATTCACGCAACGCCTCGACGGTCCCAGTTCGGTGACCTACGTGGGCAAGGGAAAACTTGAAGAAATTCGCGCCTACATCGAGCAAGAAGAAGAAAACGAGCGCGAAGTGGGCATGGTGATTTTCGACGATGAACTCTCCGCCAAGCAGTTGCGCAACATCGAACGCGAACTGAAAGTGAAGATTCTCGACCGCACGAGCCTCATCCTCGACATCTTCGCCATGCGCGCCCAAACGGCCAATGCCAAGACGCAAGTGGAACTGGCGCAATACCGCTACATGCTTCCGCGCCTGCAACGCCTGTGGACCCACCTCGAGCGCCAAGGCGGCGGCTCGGGTTCGGGAGGCGGAAAGGGTTCCGTAGGTCTTCGCGGACCTGGCGAAACGCAGCTAGAAATGGACCGCCGCATCATTCTCAACCGCATGTCGCTACTCAAGCAACGCCTTGCCGACATCGACCGACAGAAGACCACCCAACGCAAGAACCGCGGCCGCCTCATCCGTGTGGCTCTCGTGGGATATACCAACGTGGGCAAGTCCACCCTCATCAACCTGCTTGCCAAGACGGAAGTGTTTGCCGAAAACAAGCTCTTTGCCACGCTCGACACCACCGTGCGCAAAGTGATCATCGACAATCTGCCCTTCCTCCTTGCCGACACCGTGGGCTTCATCCGCAAGCTCCCCACCGACCTCGTGGACTCTTTCAAGAGCACGCTCGACGAGGTGCGCGAAGCAGACCTTCTGGTTCACGTGGTAGACGTGTCGCACCCCGACTTCATGGAGCAGATCGACGTGGTCAACTCCACCCTTGCCGACCTAGGATGCTCGGAGAAGCCGCAACTGCTCGTGTTCAACAAGATGGACGCTTACACCTGGACCGAAAAGGACGCCGACGACCTCACGCCTTCCACCAAGGAAAACGTGTCGCTCGAAGAACTCCAGCACACCTGGATGGCCAAGCAGGGCAGCGACTGCATATTCATTTCCGCACGCGAGCGGCAGAACATCGACGAGCTGAAGGAACTCCTCTACGCCCGCATACGCCAGCTCCACGTGCAGAAATATCCCTACAACGATTTCCTCTTCGACCACTACGAGGGCGAATAAGGAAACGGCTCACCACACATCTCATTACATGTTTTCCAACACTTCAACTTCCAGCCGCCCCGCGCTGGTCAGCCGCAAATACGTTCTTCCCTTTGCGCTCATCACTTCGCTCTTCTTCCTATGGGGAGCAGCCCACGCCATTCTCGACGTGCTCAACAAGCATTTCCAGATGGAACTCGGCATGGGCAAGACGCAGTCGTCGCTCGTGCAAGTGATGTTCTACCTCGGCTACTTCGTGATGGCCGTACCCGCCGGTCTCGTCATAGACCGCCACGGCTACCGCCGCGGCGTGATTACCGGACTTTTGCTCTTCGGCTTCGGTTCGCTGCTTTTCTGGCCGGGTTCGCTCATGGGCGAGAATGCCTTCACGTGTTTCCTTTTCTCGCTCTTCGTCATCGCTTGCGGACTGGCATTCCTTGAAACGGCATCGAACCCCTACGTCACCGAACTCGGCGACCGCGCCACGGCGGCCTCGCGCCTCAACCTGGCCCAAAGTTTCAACGGACTGGGCTGCATATGCGGCCCCCTTGCCGGCGGACTGCTGCTCTTCAGCGACACGGGCACGGGCAACGTGGCACTGCCCTACATCGTCATGGGCATCGTGGTGCTGCTCGTGGCCACAATGTTCTGCTTCGTTCGCCTTCCCGAAATTCCCCACACTGCGGACGACGAAGCCGCGACCGATACGTCTTCCTCCACCGCGTCTCCGCTCAAAAGGCTCTTCAGCCACAAGCTCTACGTGTTCGGCATCGTGGCGCTCCTCTCCTACGAAGTAGCGGAGATAGGCATCAACAGTTTCTTCGTCAACTACGTAACGGACAGCAATTGGCTCACACCGCGCGACGCCTCCATCGCACTGGCCTTCGGCGGACTGGGACTCTTCATGCTTGGACGCGTGGCGGGCAGCTACATCATGCAACGCATGGCCAGCGACAAGCTGCTCCGCATCTGCGCCGTGGGCACGTTCGTCACCACATTCGTAGTGGTGCTCAACCTGGGCGTAGTATCACTCATAGCACTGGTGCTTACCTACGTGTTTGAGAGCATCATGTTTCCCACCATCTTTGCGCTTTCGCTTCGCGGCCTCGGCGGACTCACCAAACGTGCCTCGTCGTTTCTCATGATGACACCCGTGGGCGGCGCCATCGGTCCGTTGCTCATGGGCCTTGTGGCCGACATAGCAGGTTCGATGGCCGTAAGCTTCGTGGTGCCGCTCATCGGCTTTGCCAATGTGGTGGCCTATGCCTTCGCGCTCAAGAAGCATTGATTTTTCCACCCTCTTCAGACTTCCTTTACACTTATGGGCAGAAACAAATTTTCCGCAGAAGAAATACGCCAGATAGGCAAGTTGCTCCGCCTGAAGAATGCGGGCAACCGTTACCAGCAGAAACTCGTGCGCCACGACCTGCGCGTGAAATACGAGTTCAACATTTCCGACTTCAACGAGCAAGGAAAAGCATTCGGCGAGGAGGAACTCCAGGCGGCCATAGACCGCCGCGCCATCCTCATTCTCGACGACGCCACCATTGCCGCCATGAAGGAGAAGCGTGCACGCGACAAGGCACGCGACGAGGCCCTGCGCCAGCAGGAAGCCAGCGCCACAAACGAAACCACCGATTGGCACAAGGCACTGGACGAATGGAACGCTTGGGAAAAAGAGCAGGGGAAAGAATAGTGCAGACTCCCCGAGCATATTAGAAAAGCAACGAGGCAAAGTTCCGGCAGCGGAACTTTGCCTCGTTGCATAGTGTAAGCAAAAGACAGGCAAGCATATCAAGAGAATAGGCTGAAAACCAGTAAAATGTTTGCTTCTCCCGCACATTGACGTTACCGAGAAAGAATTTTATCAGTATCTTTGCTCCAAATATAAAAAGCTGTAAAGCTATGGCCATAAGAGAAAGAAAAAAGCGGATCTACCGCAAGCGCATACCCTACGG
>CAVJJO010000170.1:0-3398 GCA_963649665.1 Bacteroidaceae bacterium
CTCATATCAAATATGCGTAGTGTATAATAACGCTTTTGCCCTTTCAGGGCGAGCGTGAAAATGCCATGTAAACCCAGGGTGTCGCTTCGCTTGCCCTGGGCTAGGCGCAGGTTGGGCTTTCAGCCCGCCGTTGGCGCATTTTTCCAATTGAAAAACTGTGCAAGTTATATTTTTTTGAAATTCACTTAATTGGTGATTTGCCCTATACATGGGGGATAATGATCAGTGCGCAAAAGCCTCGAAAAGGCCGTGTAGAGCGTGACGTTTTGAAAACGTCACCCCCATGCGCGGTAGAAAACGTCCCATGCGCTTTGCAAAGAATTGTTCAACTAGTTTTTTACCCGTTGCTAAAGGCTGCTCAGTTTCTTGAACTGCATGTTGTCTGTCACTTTTACGAGTTTTCTTCCCACGGCACGGCGGATGGCGTTGCCGTCAACGGCGCGGTAGGTGAAAGTGCTGTCGGAGGTTTGGGTGAACTCCACGTTCTGCGAGTCGGAGCCGATGTCGTTGCTGAAGCGCAGTTTGGCTTTCTTGCCGTCAATCTTGTGGGTGATGAGCATCCATGTGCCGTAGATTCCGCCGTTCATGTATCCGTGCATCTTGCCCAGGAAGGAGAATCCGGGGGCGGTGAGCGACTCTTCGTAGAGGTTGAGGTAGATGTGCGTGTCGGTTTGTTCGCAATAGAAATGTCCGGCGAACGGGCGCTTTGCCTCAGCGCTGCCGGCAGCTTGAGCTTGCGACTGGATGTTGAAGCAAACGAAGAGTAATAGTATGGTAATAAGTTGTTTCATAGTAGGTTGCTCTTGTGGAATGTAAAATTTGCGGTGCTAATCTTCGGCTTCGTCGCCTTCCGTGCGGAGAATCATGGTGGTGGCGCCGATGGTGATGATGTCGCCGTCGGCGAGGTTCACGCGGTCTTTGGCGGAGAGTATTTCGCTTTGGTAGAATGTGCCCGTGTTGGAGTCGGCGTCGCGCAGCACGAACTTAGGTTCACCGTTTTTCTTGCGTCCGGCGGTCACGATGCAGTGCGTGGTGTCCACGCTGGGGTCGACGGTCTTGATGGCGGCATTGTTTGACGAGCCCTTTACGAGTCGGCCTACAATGTTTTCACCGGCGTAGAGGGGTATTTCCTGCTTGAAGTGGAATGCGTTTTCAAGCACGATGAGTTTGCCGAGAGGCAGATTCTCTTCGCTTTCTTCTTGCTGGGCTGAAGCCGTGGCTTTGGGTTGGGGAATGCGTATTTTGAATTGTTTGTGGCATTCGGGGCATTCGAACACGAGGATGCGTCCGGCTTCATATTGCGTTTCGTCGAAGAGTATGGCTTCGTCGCATTTGGGGCAGCGTATGCGTTTCATGTGAAGTGGGCTTGTTTGTGGGGAATAAACGTAAAATGGCTTCGCTTATTTTGCCATTGGACTAAAAACACAAACGCGAACGTAAAGTCCGCGTTTTGTATGTTGTGTAGAAAGAGGGGGTTATCTTGTTTCCATTACCCAAGCTTCGGCAAAGTCGGTTTTGCCGCTAATGTGTTTGAGCTGGGTCTGCGCTTCGTCTTTCGTGGCAAATGCACCGAAGACTACTCTCACCATGCGTCCGCGCTTGTGAACGCGTGTGTTCTTCATCCCTTGCGCATTGAGTTTGGCGGCAAGGGCTTCAGCGTTCGACTGCGGGATGGCGCTGGCAAGCACTATGGTGTATTTTCCGGAAGAGGTGTTGCTTGTGGAGGCATTTGCTGCATCGGACTGCTGCTCCGCTTGAGCGGCTTGAGGTTCGGATGCGCTTTGGCTATTGGTTGCCTGCGTTGCAACGCTGGTTGCAGCATTGGCAGTTTCGGCGGAAACGGCCTGGTAGATAGGGGCGGCTTCCTGCGCGGCATTTTGCGGCGACGCAGAGAAGAGCTGACTGTTCAGAATGGATGCGGTCTGCGGAGCCGAAGCGTTGTTGTTGCTTACGGGGGTGGCCCAAATGAAGTAGAACACTACGGCCACTACGGCAGCTGCAACGTAGTTGACAAACTCGCGGTTTACGCTGATGGTGTAAGTCTTGTCTGTGCGCTTGATGAGCGGTTTGTGGGTGCTCTTGCGCTTTTCTGCACCGCCGAGGTTCGCTTCGTCGGTGGCGGAGTTGGCCTCTTCGGTAGAGAATTCGGGGAGCACCACGGAGTCCAAGCCGTAAAGTTCGGGCGAGATGACGCCGGCTTCGCAAGGCTCAAAGAGGTAGCGTCCGTCCATGCCGAGCGTGAGGCGCCCGATGCCGCTGAGCGTGTATTCGCCTTCTTTGGAGAGCTGGGCCTTGAGGCCGCTTACGGCTTCGTCTATGAGCTTTACGCTTTCGGGGAAGGTGGTGTCGTAGGCGTGCATGTACGACTGCGCCAATAGGCCGTCGTTGATGGCCAAATCGGGATTGAACCCAACGCTCCGATACGGCGGAAGAAACAGTTCTTCGTCCGCAATTCTGCGCGCAGGAACGTACTGCGTGACAAATCCGCCGAGGCCGGGGACTATCACGCAATCGTGCTTGAGCAGGAGAGCTTCGATATGTCTGGAGAGTTCAATCATACTGCAAAGTTACCGTTTTTACGCTCATGCGCCAAATGCAGACGAAACGTTTTTTTGCACTCTGCCCTTAAAAAACGACGATGAAACCGCGCATTTTCTCTTTAGCGTGTTGTATATCAATACGTTTCCGTGCCTCGATTTTTTTTCGTTCGTCCGCACGCTCGGATTTTCTTACTTTTGCATCAAATAACCACTCAACAATCAACGATATGAACGACTGGAAAGAAGCGCTGAGCGCATTGACGGGCATTGCCGTGCCTGAGGCTGAAGGCAGTAAGGAAGACAAGGAAACGGGTGACGTAGCCCGAAGGAAACGCTCGGGCGTGGTGTACTCCACGGCTGCCGACTATGCTTACACCGACGAGGCGGAGGAGAGCGCCGAAACGTTGCCTCCTTCGCAGCAACGCTTGCGCTTGGCCATGGAGCGCGCCGGACGTGCTGGCAAAACGGTGACGCTCGTCAGAGGTTTCGTGGGCGCAGAAGCTGATTTGAAAGATTTGTGCAAGACGCTGAAACAAAAATGCGGCGTCGGTGGCAGCGTGAAGGACGGCGAGATAGTGATACAAGGCGACCGCCGTGCGCAGCTTTTGGAGTTGCTCAAGAAGGAAGGGTATACGCAGACGAAATGAAAAAAACTTTGTCCGGCTTTTGTGCGGTTTCCCGTTAAGGGGCAAAGTGCTTGGGTTCAAACGTTGATTTGAGGCGCCAGCGCATGGGGGTCAAGACTCCAGTCTTGACATACAATATTAGTTTTTGCGTGCAGCACTTGGTAAAGTGGTGTAGAGCTGTCAAGACTGGAGTCTTGACCCCCATGCGCTGGCGCCTTGAAACGTCCTTTGA
>CAVJJO010000170.1:3469-3574 GCA_963649665.1 Bacteroidaceae bacterium
AAATTCCCTGCCTTGGAATTTGAATTATCCTTAGGCCCAACATTTTGGGCCTAAGTAATATGTAAAAAATAACTTGAACATTTTTTATTCGAGAATCACGCAACG
>CAVJJO010000171.1:0-3543 GCA_963649665.1 Bacteroidaceae bacterium
TTGCCCTGGGCTAGGCGCAGGTTGGGCTTTCAGCCCGTCGTTGATGAATGCGTTGCATGATTATCGAATAAAAATGCTCAAGTTATTTTTTACACATTACTTAACGGAAACTCCTTTTGTTAGGCTTCGGAGCTTTCGCCTTCGGCGTCGGTGGCGCCTTCTGCGTTGGCTTCGGTGGTGTCGGTCGCTTCGGCGGTCACTTCAGCGTGGAGGGTTTCGTCGGTGCCTTCAGCGAGGGGTTGTTCGGCGAGTTCTTCGCCTTCCTCCTCGGTTTCGGTGGGCACTTTGCACACGCTGGAGATGACGTCGTTGCGCTTCTTGAGGTCGATGAGTTTGACGCCTTGTGTGGCGCGTCCCTGGATGCGGAAGTCGGCGAGACGAAGACGGATGGTGATGCCGCTCTTGTTGATGATCATGAGGTCGTCGTCGTCGGTAACGGACTTGATGGCCACCACCTTGCCGGTCTTTTCGGTGATGTCGAGCGTCTTCACGCCCTTTCCGCCGCGGTTCGTCTTGCGGTAGTCGCCCACAGCGGAGCGTTTGCCGTAACCCTTCTCGCTGACAACCATCACGGTTTCGTTCTCGGGGTCGTTGACGCATACCATGCCTACCACTTCGTCTTCGCCGTCGGTGTCGAGCTGGAAGCCGCGTACGCCGGTGGCGGTACGTCCCATGGTGCGTACGGTGTCTTCGTTGAAGCGGATGGCGCGACCGTTGCGGTTGGCGATGACTATTTCGTCGGAACCGTTGGTGAGGGCTACGCTGACCACGCGGTCGTCTTCGCGGATGTTGATGGCGTTGACGCCGTTGGTGCGGGGACGTGAGTAGTCGGTGAGGCACGTTTTCTTCACGATGCCGTTCTTCGTGCAGAACACCACGTAGTGCGACTGGCAGAAGTCGGCGTCGGCGAGCTTGCGTATGTGCAGGCAGGCGTTCACGGAGTCGTCGGGCTCAATGTTGAGCATGTTCTGTATGGCGCGTCCCTTGGCGTTCTTTGCGCCTTCGGGAATGTCGTACACCTTGAGCCAGAAGCAGCGTCCCTTTGCTGTGAAGAAGAGCATGGTGTTGTGCATGGTGGCGGGGTAGATGTACTCTATGAAGTCGGAGTCGCGTGCGGCTCCGCCCTTTGCGCCAACGCCGCCGCGGCTTTGTGCGCGGAACTCGGCGAGGGGTGTGCGCTTGATGTAGCCGAGGTGGGAGATGGTGATGACCACTTCGTCGTCGGCGTAGAAGTCTTCGGGGTTGAACTCGTCGGAGGAGAGGCAGATTTCGGTGCGGCGGTCGTCGCCGTATTTTTCTTTCACTTCGTTGAGCTCGTCCTTCATCACCTTGTGGCAAAGCTCGTCGTCGGTGAGGATCTGCTCAAAGTAGGCGATGCGCTTTTCGAGTTCCTCGTATTCCTGGTGGAGCTTTTCCTGCTGTATGTTGGTGAGCTGGCTGAGACGCATGTCGACGATGGCTTTTGCCTGGATGTCGTCGAGCGCAAAGCGGTTCATGAGGCCTTCGATGGCAGCCTGCGGATTCTTGGAGGCTTTGATGATGGCGATGACTTCGTCGATGTTGTCGGAGGCGATGATGAGTCCTTCGAGGATGTGTGCGCGCTCCTGTGCCTTGCGGAGGTCGTACTGCGTGCGGCGGATGGTCACTTCGTGGCGGTGCTCAACGAAGTATTTGATGCAGTCCTTGAGCGTGAGCAGACGGGGGCGTCCGTGTACGAGTGCAATGCAGTTGACGGCGAAGGAGGTCTGGAGTGCCGTCATCTTGAAGAGTTTGTTGAGCACCACGTTGGCGTTGGCGTCGCGCTTCACATCTACCACGATGCGCATACCTTCGCGGTCGCTCTCGTCGTTGACGTTGGAGATGCCGTCGATGCGTTTCGTGTTGACGAGTTCGGCAATGTTCTTGATGAGCTCGGCCTTGTTTACGCCGTAGGGTATTTCGGTGACCACGATGGTGTCGTGCTGCGGCCCCGACTCAATGTCGGTGCGTGCGCGCATCACCACTCTTCCGCGTCCGGTTTCGTAGGCGTTCTTCACGCCCTGCATGCCCATGATGTAGCCGCCGGTGGGGAAGTCGGGGGCTTTGACGAAGTGCATGAGCTCTTCGGTGGTGATGTCGGGGTTGTCGATGTAGGCCACGCATCCGTCAATCACTTCGCCGAGGTTGTGGGTGGGCACGTTGGTGGCCATACCTACGGCAATGCCGCTTGCGCCGTTGACGAGGAAGTTGGGTATGCGGGTCGGCATGACGGTGGGTTCGAACAGTGTGTTGTCGAAGTTGGGCGTCATGTCCACGGTTTCTTTCTCGAGGTCCTGCATCATGGCTTCGCCCACGAGGGAGAGGCGTGCTTCGGTGTAACGCATGGCGGCAGCGGAGTCGCCGTCCATGGAACCGAAGTTACCCTGTCCGTCCACGAGGGGGTAGCGCATGCTCCAGTTCTGTGCCATGCGCACGAGTGCGCCGTAGACGGAGCTGTCGCCGTGGGGGTGGTACTTACCGAGCACGTCGCCGACGATACGTGCGGATTTACGTGTGGGTTTGTCGTGTGTGTTGCCGAGTCCGAGCATGCCGTAGAGGATGCGTCGGTGTACGGGTTTGAAGCCGTCGCGCACGTCGGGGAGTGCGCGGGCCACGATTACTGACATGGAGTAGTCAATATAGGAGGTTTTCATTTCCTCTTCTATATTGACTTTGATAATTCTGTCGTCGTCTGTTATCATTTATTTATGCGTTCAATACGTGTTAGTTTGGAGCAAAGTTACGCTTTCTTTGTGGAATGTGCTGTAAAAGGGTGCTTTTTTTGCCGAAAAGGCGCGAGAAGGCCGTTTTAAGGCTCATTTTCGCGTTTTGGGCTTTGAGGGAAGATGCGAATTTTAAGGAAGGAAAAATGTGCGGGCTCGTCAGCGGGCTTTAAAAGTGTGTTTTTCGAGGTGTGGAAAATGGTGTGCTTCGCGTGAAGTATTGCTTTGGAGAAAATGCATTTCTGCTTTAAGCCTTGCCGTAAAAATTCCAAGGCACGGTGTAAAAATTCCAAGGCACGCCGTACGAATTCCAAGGCACGCCGTAAAAATTCCAAGGCACGGTGTGCGGGGCGATTTTTCATGAATTATTTTTTTTGAATACGGAAGACACGGAAGATCTGTGAAATCTGTGAATTCTGTGGGAGAATTAAAAATTCAAAGCGAAGCACATGGAGCGAAGCGCATGGAGGTCAAGACTCTGTCTTGACGGGAGGGGGAACACGAATTATCGTGAATTAACCATGAATTTTCATGAATTGTTTTTTTTTTTGAACACGGAAGACACGGAAGATCTGTGAAATCTGTGAATTCTGTGGGAGAATAAAAATTCAAGGCGAAGCGCATGGGGGCGAAGCACATGGAGGTCAAGACTCTGTCTTGACGGAGGGGGAACACGAATTATCGTGAATTAACCGCGAATTATCATGAATTGTTTTTTTGAACACGGAAGACACGGAAGTTCTGTGCAATCTGTGAATTCTGTGGGAGAATAAAAATTCAAGGCGAAGCGCATGGGGGCGAA
>CAVJJO010000172.1:0-3467 GCA_963649665.1 Bacteroidaceae bacterium
GGTTTACATGGCATTTTCACGCTCGCCCTGAAAGGGCAAAAGCGTTATTATACACTACGCAGATTCGACAGGAAACCATATGATATTAACGCTTTTGCCCTTTACCTTTCCGCTTCGCGCCGGTGACCGTTGGTTCAGGGCGCGTTGCTACTCACGATGTTACCCAGGGCGTTGCCCTGGGCTATGCGCAGGTTGGGCTTTCAGCCCGCCGTTGGCACATTTATCTAATCAAAAACTGCTCAAGTTATTTTTTACATATTACCAAAAATTAAAAATTGAGTTACGTCTATACCTATCTGAGTAGTAACCCAACAAAAAAGAGCCTGAACGTCCTTTCTGGAAGTTCAGGCTCTTGGGGGTTATGCGCGGCACCGTGCGGTGAGGTGCCTTGGCGCGTTAGTATTCTTCGACGGCGTCTTCGTCGGCACCGCTCCAGTCGTCGCAGTTCCAGCCGTGCTTGTCGCTGAGTTGTTCAATGGCTCCGTCGCCTTTGGTGTAGCTGGTGCAGATGGGCATCTGCACCTCGCAGAGGTCCTGGGTGCGGAGAAGGGGTGTTGAATATGTTTTCTTCATAATGTGTGTTCGGTTTTACGAGATTGAGAGTGTTCCGTGTTTTATTTTACGAGAATCTTCTTGCCGCCCTTGATGTAAAGGCCCTTGGCGGCGTGCATCACGCGGCGTCCGCTGAGGTCGTAAACGGGAGCGTCGGCATTGTCGGAGTCCATGGTGGCTGCGCCTATGCCGCTCACCTGTCCGTTGAAGGCAATGGCGAGCTTGGCGGCTGTGGTGTTGGCGGAACTTTCGGTGATGAACGCCTTGTTGGCTGCCAGCGTAGTGAGCGTAGCGGCGGGCGTGTTGAAGCCCAGCGTGGAGGCGTCAGAAGCGTTGGTGCGTCCGAACACACGGTATTGCGAGCGAGTGTCGTCGGTGAGCGTGATGGCGGTGAGCGTACCGGTGAGAATGTTGTCCGTTTCGGTGAGTTCCTCGCCCGTGAGCGAAAGTTTTGCGTTAGCACCGCTTTCACCTACGAGGAGGTAACCGTTTTCGGCGGCGAGCTGCGTTGCTTCCGTCATGTCCACGCGCGCGTTGTCGGCAGAGTTGGCACCCTTGTAGGCCTTGGCGTTTACTACGGAGCCTACGGCGAAGGGCAGGTAAACGGTGGCATAAGCCTTGTCGCCCACGGTGGTGAGCGCCACGTCGAGCGAGGTGGCGAGTGTCACGTACCAGAAGGCGCGGGCGCTTTCGTGCCATTGATTGATGTTGCCGTTCGTCTCGCAGTACATCTGGTTGCCGTTGCTGGCCTTGATGGCGAAGCCACCTTCGCCGTCGCCTGAAGTCTGCTTGGTGAAGGAATAGGTAGCGCCGTCGGCAACCGTAGTCATGTCTACAGTGTTGTTGGGACCTCCCGGCACGGTGCCGAGACATTTGCCCGTGTTGAGGTTGAGGAGTTTCGTTTTTGCACTAATGCCGGTGAAGACGGGATAAACCTGCCAAATGAGTCCGGCATTGCTTTCGCTGTAGTCCCACGAGTGTCCTTGGGTGCCATCCGTGGTTGTACCGAGCGTGTTGGAAGTCTTGCCCGATTCCGTAACCGTGTGCATGCTCTTTACGCGGATGTAGGAGCATGCTCTGACGGCGCTTTTCAGCGCAGCGAGGTTTCCTTCGTTGGCTTCGCTGTTGTAAGCTTCAAGCGCGGAGGTGTAGGCATAGTTGGTCACGGGGAGTAAGCTTCCCCAGGCTTTGTATGCGTCAGCTTCAGTTTTTAAAGTAGATAATTTGTTGTAGTCCTCGTCGCTCACTTCAATGAAGTACCAGCTGGAAGCTTGAGCCGTTTCCCATGGCACGAGGTTGTTGTATGCGTTGAGGTGCATCTTTCCGTACTGCGGTCCGTGGCCGATGGCCGCCGTGCCGTAGCGGTTGCCGTCAGAGGGGTAGAGCGTGTAGGCTGTGCCTTCGTCGCTGTAGCCGAAGTAATCGCTTGTGCCTGGTGTTCCGCTCAGTTTCTTGCTGTATTCGTCGTTCTTGATGTAGAATTTACCGTTGCTCTCTTCCACGGTCCATATCTGGCTCTTATATGTGAGGTTTGCATCTCCGTGGAGCTTGCTGTCGGCTTCAAACAAAAAGCCTTTAGGCACATTGGCTTCCTGCACGGGCATATACAGATAGGTGTCGTACATGCAGTTCTTCAGCGCATAGTGCTTGCCGGCTTCGGGCATAATGTAGGAGGCATTGAACGTGGCCAATGCCGCTTTCATTTTCTGCGCTGCGGAGAGTTTGCCTTCGTCGGTCGTAGGATCGGTTGTGGGGATAGATGCCTTTAACGTGCTGATTTGTTCTGTGGTGTGGCAGAAAAGTTTGCCTGCATATTCCGTCCAGGTGGTAGCGGCGGATTCGATGGCGCTCTTGTAGGTAGTGTAAGCTGTGGAGATGGCGGTAGAAAGTTCTTCGCTCGTCACTTCGGTAAATTCGTAGGAAGAGCCGTCGCCGGTGACGAGGGTGTTCGTGTCCCAAGTGCTATTGGCCCAATAGGCGAGGTAACCGTCGCGCTTGTTCCAATATTCACCGCCGTTTTCTTTTGTGCTGCGGAAGGCGTTGTACTCAACGTCTTTGAATTTTGCAGCCACGTAGTAGAACGTGGTGGTTACGTCGGTGCCCACCGAAGCAGCGTCGTACATTTTGGCACGAGCGTCTTTGTCGGTACCCGTCATGCCGAGCACGTAGGAAGTGCCGGCGAAGTAGTTGTAGAACTTCACGCCGTCGCCGTCTTTCACCACGCACCAAAAGCCTTCGACCGTGGTGGGCGCCGTGGTGTTTTCAAGCTTCAGGTTGCCGCTAGCGTCGGTGTAGGAAGAGTTGGTGGACACGTAGCCGCCGCTCTGCACGTTTTTGATGGTGTACCACGTGGTGTTAGTGGCCCACTTTCCGTCGGCAGGTGCATCGGAGACCGTATAGGTCTGCGCCGAGAGTTCCCCCCCCATTAAGGTAAAGAGGAACGCGATGAGTAATGAAATTTTTCGCATAAGCTATTATGAATTAATGATAAGTTGTGTCGGTCACAACGAGCCGCGCGGTCTCTACGGCGTGGCGAGGGGAATGGAGGAACGAGTTAGTTTTAAGGCATGAAAAGCGCTGTGTTTTACGCTTTTTGTTAGTCAAGGGCAAAAGTAAACATTTGCGCGGAAACAGCGATAGGCTTTTTAACGAAAAATCATAAGAAAGTTCTTTGAGGCTCAGCGCATGGGGGCGAAGCGCATGGAGCAACGCGCATGGGGGCGAAGCGCATGGGGGTCAAGACTTCAGTCTTGACAGCTCTACACGGCCTCACGGAGGCTTTTACGCGGCTTCGCTTTATAAACCTTTTGCGCGGCTTCGCTTTATGTAATGTGTAAAAAATAACTTGAACAGTTTTTTTGAGAATCATACAACGCATTCATCAACGACGGGCTGAACCAACGGTAATCAGTGCC
>CAVJJO010000173.1:0-3463 GCA_963649665.1 Bacteroidaceae bacterium
AGGGGCTGCGTATAAACTTCTCCAAACATGTCGCTTAATTTTGCTTAGTTACTTACGTCGTATATATTGCGAATGAATCCTCCGCATTATATCCATCCTGTAACCTTGCAGAACATCTGTTCGAAGCACCTGTGAAAAACATGCAATGTTGCGAAAATGGCGGATGAATGTGGGGATTGCGTAAATTTGCAAATGAAAGTAACTACTCAGGTGAGGTAAGCGTTGGTGCGAAGCGCATAGGTGACGTTTGAAGCTGCCCATGCGCGGAGCAATGGCCGCGAAAGAGCAGTCAAAGACAGGAGTCTTGCCCCATGCGCTTCGCATCAAAAAAATGCGCAAGTCGTTTGTGTATTACAAACTTGAATCTCCAACAAAGAATCAAACAACAAAGATATATGGAACAAAAACATCACTACACCGGCTTGAACGATGCACAGGTGCTCGAAAGCCGAAGCAAGAACGGGGCGAACATGCTTACGCCGCCCGAGAAGGAACCGCTGTGGAAGCAGTTTCTCGAGAAGTTCGGCGACCCGCTCATCATCATCCTTCTCATTGCCGGCGTGCTCTCTATCGGCATCTCCTGCTATGAATACTTCGGACTCGACGAAGGCGCTGCCGTGTTCTTCGAACCCGTAGGCATCTTCGTGGCCATTCTTCTCGCCACGGGGCTGGCTTTCTACTTCGAGCTCCAGGCCGACAAGGAGTTTACACTCCTCAACCAGGTGAACGACGACGAACCCGTGGAGGTAATCCGCAACGGAAACACCACCATGGTGCCGCGAAAGGACATCGTGGTGGGCGACATCGTGGTGCTCAACACGGGCGAGGAAGTGCCTGCCGACGGCGAACTGCTTGAAGCCACTTCGCTCCAGATGGACGAGTCTACCCTGACGGGCGAACCCATGTGTGCCAAGAGTGTGGACGTGAAGGACTTCGACAAAGCCGCCACCTATCCCACCAACCACGTGATGAAAGGCACGAAGGTGATGGAAGGCCACGGCATATGCCGCGTGCTGAAGGTCGGCGACAAGACGGAGCAGGGCAAGGTGTTTGAAGCCGTGCAAATCGACGACAGCGTGAAGACACCGCTCAACGAGCAGCTCGACGGACTGGGCGACCTGATTACCAAGGTGAGCTATGGCATTGCCGCACTCATCGTGGTGGGCCGCATCATCATGTATTTCGTGACCAACGGCACCGACTGCTTCGGTTCCATGGAAGAGGTCGCTCCCTTCGTGGCCTACGTGCTCCAGACGCTGATGATAGCCGTCACGCTCATTGTGGTGGCCGTGCCGGAAGGTCTGCCCATGGCCGTAACGCTCAGCCTCGCCTACAGCATGCGCCGTATGCTCAAGACCAACAACCTCGTGCGCAAGATGCACGCTTGCGAAACGATGGGCGCTACTACCGTGATTTGTACCGACAAGACGGGTACGCTCACCCAAAACCTCATGAGTGTCGACGAGATGAAGACTTACGGCACCACGCCGGACGAGATACTCCACGAAGGCATTGCCGTAAACTCTACGGCATCTATCGACTTCTCCGACCAGAGCAAGCCCCAGATTCTCGGCAATCCCACGGAAGGCGCGCTGCTCCTTTGGATGCACAAGCAGGGCGTGGACTATCGCGTGGCGCGCGAAAGCGTGAGGGCGGTGGCCGAAGTGCCCTTCTCCACGGAGCGCAAGTATATGGCCACGGTGGTAGAGTCCGTAGCACTTGAGGGAAAGGCGGTGCTTTACGTGAAAGGCGCTCCCGAAATCGTTTACTCGCTCTGCGCCGAGAAGCCCGTAAGCAAGGAAGAAGTGAACAAGCAGCTTACCGCCTATCAGAACCGCGCCATGCGCACCTTGGGCTTTGCCTACCAGGTGGTAGAGGATGGCGCGAAGGCCGTCGACGGCAACAAAGTGGTGGCCGACAAGCTCGTGTTCATCGGTGTGGCAGCCATTGCCGACCCCGTGCGCAGCGACGTTCCCGCAGCCGTAAAGGAATGTGTGGAAGCCGGCATCAGCGTGAAGATTGTCACCGGCGACACCTCTGGCACGGCAAAGGAAATAGCCCGTCAGATAGGGCTTTGGGACGATGCTGTGGACAATGAAAGCCACATCATCACCGGTCCCGAGTTTGCCGCACTGACCGACGAGGAAGTGGAAAACCGCGTGCTCGACCTGAAAATCATTTCCCGCGCACGTCCTATGGACAAGAAGCGCTTGGTGGAAACTCTCCAGAAGAAAAACCAAGTGGTGGCCGTTACGGGCGACGGCACGAACGACGCCCCGGCGCTCCGTGCAGCCCATGTGGGCCTCTCGATGGGCGACGGCACGAGCGTGGCAAAGGAAGCTTCCGACATCACCATCATCGACAACTCGTTCTCCAGCATAGGCAAAGCCGTGATGTGGGGACGCTCGCTGTACCAAAACATCCAGCGCTTCCTCCTCTTCCAGCTCACGGTGAACGTCACCGCATGCTTCCTCGTGCTCTGCGGCGCATTTATGGGAACGGAGTCGCCGCTCACGGTGACGCAGATGCTGTGGATCAACCTCATCATGGACACCTTCGCCGCCATGGCACTTGCCTCGTTGCCTCCGTCGGAAAGTGTGATGAAGGACAAGCCGCGCGACCGCAAGGCCTTCATTCTCAACAAGCCGATGCTCCGCGAAATTATCGGCGTGGGCGGTTTCTTCTTCCTCATGCTCCTTGGAATGCTCTACATATTCCAGCACGCTGAGGTGACGCAATTGACGGACCTCCTCCACTTGCAGTTAGGCGCCAAGGGCCACGTGTCGACCTACGAACTGACGCTGCTCTTCACCACCTTCGTGATGACGCACTTCTTCTACCTCTTCAATGCCCGCGCGTTCGAAACGGGACGCAGCGCCCTGCACTTCAAGGGCTGCAACGGTTTGCTCTCCATCGTGGCCATCATTCTTGTGGGCCAGATTGCCATGGTGGAACTCCCCGGCCTGCAGCAGTTCTTCAATGTGGAGAGCCTGAAGTTCATCGACTGGGTCATCATCATCGTCGGCTCGTCGTTCGTGCTTTGGGTACGCGAACTCTGGCATTTGCTGGTAGGAACTAAAAAATAGAAGGATAGATTTCTTTAGTCAATTGCGCCGCTTACGAGGGCAACATCACAGATGTCGTTTTCGTAAGCGGCGCTTCTTTGTGGCCGTGTAGAGCTGTCAAGACGGGAGTCTTGACCTCCATGCGCTTCGCTCCCATAGGCTTCGCATTGAATTGTCGTGTAGAGCGTGACGTTTTGAAAACGTCACCCCCATGCGCGACTGGAAAACGCCCTTGGTAACATCGTGAGTATCAACGCGCCCTGAACCAACGGTCACCGGCGCGAAGCGGAAAGGTAAAGGGCAAAAGCGTTAATATCATATGGTTTCCTGTCGAATCTGCGTAGTGTATAATAACGCTTTTGCCCTTTCAGGGCGAGCGTGAAAATGCCATGTAAACC
>CAVJJO010000174.1:0-3462 GCA_963649665.1 Bacteroidaceae bacterium
GAATACATGCCTGTCACGCATGGGGTCACGGGTTCGAGTCCCGTACGCACCGCTTTTTTTTGGTAATAGTGTTTTTTCATGATTCCGCAATTATATGATAATTGCGGGATTTTTTGTTTTGTGAAGTTCTTCGGAGAGTATACTATATTCTTCAACCCGATGAACCCTTCCGCATTGTTTCTTGTCTAATAAATTGTACATTTAACATCATAATTCGTCCGTAACTTTTTGTGGCCGTTGTACACATTATATAAAGTCCTTATATTTGCAAAACAAGTCTTTCCTAAAGGTACTTTGCAGCTATTCGCCAACCTTAAAAACAATCGCCTATGAAAGTCAACGTTTATGCAGCAAATCTTTCTCGCCGTACAGACCGAAGGGAGTCATTGCAACAGCAATTTGCTGGGCGTTCTGAATTTGCCATGTCGCAAAAGGCAGGCTTTGCAGAAGTGCGTGAATGCGCTATAGGACAAAGTCTCAACTCTAACCTGAGTGGGCTAGAGCGCCATGATGACGTGATTCCCGCTTGGGCTAACGCGATGGAAACAAGTTGCTTCGAAGCCCTAAAAAATAACTAACATCGAATACTATGGGTAAATTAAAAAATTCTTCCAGCTCGAATCTGGGGAAGCCGCTCTCGCACGAAGAGATGCAGAACATTAGCGTAGCTTCTTTCACTGGAGGTAAATGCGGTTGCACGTTGTATCTCACCGACGGACGAACTTATGAAACCGCCGTTGTTGAAAGCTACCACGAAAGCGCTTGTCCCGACTATTGTCTGGATCAGTGCAACTCCATGCTCAATTGTTACAAATTTGCCTCTCATTGGACCGACAATTCTGAGGACGGTTCGTCTTCCGGTTCCGATGACAGCGATGGTGAACAACTATGATATCAACCTAAAACCTATATTTATGAGATCTATAAAAACACTTGTTGCTCTTGGTGTTTTCTTTCTCTTTCTGCCAGTATGGGTTTTCGGACAAGAACTCATGTTAACCATAAAGGTGAAAGACTCCTTCTCAGGGGTGGACATGCACAATGCCCATGTGGAATTGCTTGCAGCCGACAGTGCGACCATCGTCTATAATGGACAGTGGAACTGGCATAGAGAAATATTGGAAACAACCGCAGTGGAACTCGGCTTTCGGGCGAGCGTTCCCAAACGCGACGTTTATGTAGCCCGCGTGTCGGCAAAGAACTACGAAACGCGCCTCGTACGCATCGAAATACCCCGCAAGTCGCTTTCTGAATATATAGCAAAGGATATACGCCTAGACCGGGCGGATTCTTTCTACGAAACCACACTGGGCGAAGCCACCGTGCAAGCCTCGCGCATTGCCATGGTAGTAAAAGGCGACACCATAGAGTACGATGCCCGCGCCTTCCGCCTCGCTGAAGGCTCCATGCTCGATAAACTCCTTGCCATGCTTCCGGGAATGAAGCTTGATGAGTACGGACAGATAACCCTCAACGGCGAAAAGGTTCGTCGTCTACTCGTCAACGGCCGCAACTTCTTCAATGGCGATGCCCAAGCAGCTTTGCGCAACCTGCCAGCCTATACTGTAAGCCGTGTACAGGCTTATCATCAAGGGCCGGAGTGGGAATACCTTCTGAGTGAAGAAGAACGCAAGGCTCGCCGCAACCCCTTGGTCGTCGACGTAAAACTCAAACGCGAATACATGAGAGGGTGGCTTGCCAATTTTGAGGCCGGCGACGGCACGCGCACGCGCAATGCGTGGGACAACGTTTACCTTGCGCGCCTTTTTGCCATGAACTACAACGACCACACCGACCTCACCATTTATGCCAACGCCAACAACGTGGGCTACGACCAGTCGCCCACTCAACGCGGGCGTTGGCAGAAACCAGATGTAACACAAGGCGAGAAGCGCGCGCACACTGCAGGCATCAACTATAATCTGCAATTGCCCAAGCACAACATCGACTTTTCCACTTCCTTTAAAGTAGACAATGAGCACACCGACCTCGAGTCTTCCGCCAACATCGTGCGCTACGTCAACCAGTCCACCTCCGCCTACTCCGAACGAACGGCGCAAACTACGCGCCGAACCCGTCTCGACTATGAGGGACGTCTCAGCGCAGCATTCCCAAAAAGCTACATAGAAATCAGACCCGAGATAAATTACGTCCACAACAACCGCCGCAGCACCATCTCCGGTTTAGAAACCTATGCCGCAGACCTTCAGCCCACCGCTGTCGACACTGTGCGTGAAGCCCTCTCTGAAAACACCGGAAGAGGAAGCGAATTTAATGCCAAGCTTAATGTAACTGCGAAAGTACGTGGCCCATGGAGCAACAAAAACTACTCCATCGCAGCCGGTGCACAGTACAATCACAACACAGACGACGGTATGCGAAACATGCTCACCCGCTACCCGCAGACCGCCGAAGTGCGACTGACGCCTTATGCCGACAACACACCCCACACGTACTATATGTATCATGCCGGTGTCTCGCGTCAACTGCTAAATTTTAAAATCAAGAAAACATCCTTCTTTATTGATGCGAACTATTCCTTCTACCAAAGCTTTAGTTCCGACAGCCGTCTGCGTCGCGAAGCCCTGGAGGAAATATATTCCGACGAGACCACACTTCTCCCTTCTGCCCGTGTGGAAGAACTGCTCGTGCACAATCTGCAGGATTCCTATCACACCACTAGACTCGACCGAACACACTATATCGGTACCACCTTCTCCAGTCAGATAAACCACGTATATGTAAGCCTTAATTTGTTGTATACAAGGATGCACCGTTCCTATTTTGATTTTCGTGCATCTACGGCAATCAACAATACCCCCGTCTACAACTTTTACGACTACAACCTCAAGTTTACATTCAAACACGGCGGCAAACTCTCCATCAACAGCATGACCATCGCGCCGCAAGTCTTCCAACTCTTGAACTCTTCCAACAATTCCGACCCCACCACAACTTACATCGGCAACCCCGAGCTTAAGCCAACGAAAGACTATCGTTTCCAATTTGATAAAAGCAAAAATACCCGTCGCGGCTACTATTCCGTCATGGCCTCCTACACCTTGACACGCAACTCCGTGGGAAACGAGGCGACCTATGACCCGTTAACCGCCCACTGGACCTATCAGTACCGCAACCTCAACGGCAATAGATACTTCTATTTCTATGCGAACTATGGTCAGTCGTTGGACAAAAAAGAGTACTTCAACATAAACCTTAGCACCAATTTCCGTAACTCCCGTAGTGTAGACTTCAGTCGTGTAACGCTTCAGCAGGGAAGCCAGCGCTCCGTAGTGCACAACTATGTAGCCGGACTCAACACCGAGTTTTCCTACAACAACCAAAGCGTCATCTGTAAATTCAAGGCCGACGTCACCTACCAACGCTACCGTTCGCGCCCCTACAGCGAAGGCCGTAACGGCTCCTCCTTCGATCACAACTATGGTTTCGTGCTCATTGCTC
>CAVJJO010000175.1:0-3448 GCA_963649665.1 Bacteroidaceae bacterium
ATCTTATCGTAGCCATACTCCTCTTTATCATTTGGCTTTCCCGACGAATCAGTTTGAAAGCATGGATAATGTCCGCAAATGCACTTGCATGTGTCTCCATCCTTTGCTACGAACCTTTTGCATTCCTTGCTTTGCCCGTTCTCGTTGCGCTCACACGGATGCGCGGCTTTTCATGGACAAAGTCCATTGTGGTTTGGGCTTTGCCGTTCGTCGTGTTCTGCGCATGCTGTATATGCTCTGGTAATGAGGACGTTTTTCTTGCCATAAAACGCTCCACTTCGGGATTCCTTTCCAATGCGGGCATTACGAACTTTCTAGGCCGGTCAACTGCAGATGTTATAGTGTTTCATCTTAATAAAAACTTTTGCAGCCTTACAGGCAATCTGATTCCCACGGTGCTGTACATTTGGCCGTGTATGCTTTGCATGATTTACTATTGCGTTTACGCTCCCCACGTTTTCTGTTCCAAAAGCGACAGCGAAGATTTGCGCGCCGTGCGTATGCTCGTAGTGTTCAGTCTTTTCGTTTGTCTGCTGCCAATGTTCACCATATTGTCTACGGACTATGCCCGCACCTTTTCATACATTGCGCTGACGACCTATGCGCTGACGCTGATTGTGTCCTCCGAAGAATTGCGTAGCGTTTTCCCCGAACATATGTTGCTTCGGGCAGAACAAATTGTCAGAGTGGTAGACCATCACTTCCGTCCTACGCGTTTTCGCCTTGTGCTGATTATGCTTGTTGTCGGCTTCGGCACATGGACTGGTGGCGGTATGAGACATCACATCGCCTATGGTGAGGCCTGGAACGTGGCTCAAGGAGCCTATAAGTTGGCTGTAAAAACAATAGAATCTATACATCCCGAAGCACGATGAAAAACATATTCCTTCTTCTCCGCCCTCAACAATGGGTGAAAAACGGTTTCGTATTTCTGCCGCTCTTTTTTAGCGGAAACCTTCGTAACACAACTATGTTGCAGCAAACGCTTATCGCGTTCTTCGCCTATAGCCTTGCAGCCAGCAGTATATACTGCTTCAACGATATTTATGACCGCGAGGCAGACCGCCTCCATCCGAAGAAACGTCTGCGTCCGGTGGCTTCAGGAGCTGTTTCCGTGGCAAAGGCCTATGTGCTGATGCTTTTTACCTTAGTGCTTTCGCTGGTTGTGGCTTGTGTAGGGTTAACGGCGTGGCGAGAAACTTGCTTCATTATCGGGTTCTACTATGTGATGAACCTGGCTTATTGCATGCGACTCAAGCAAATAGCACTCGTCGATGTGGTCATTATCGCCGTGGGCTTTGTGTTGCGCGTAGTGCTTGGCGGTGCAGTTACGGGTATCGTGCTTTCTCATTGGATCGTGGTAATGACATTTCTACTTGCCCTTTTCCTTGCTTTCGCAAAGAGGCGTGACGACGTGGTGCTCTATGAAAACACGGGTGTGCTGCCCCGCAGAAATGTCAACCGCTACAATTTGCAGTTTATGAACCAGACCATCGCCGTGATAGCAAGTGTAACGCTTGTGGCCTATATGATGTACACGGTTTCGGACGAAGTGATGGAACGCCTGGGTTCGCATAGAGTATATGTTACGGCAGTCTTTGTACTGATGGGCATTTTGCGTTATATGCAACTGACCATTGTGGATGTGAAAAGCGGAAGTCCTACAAAGGTGTTGATGCACGACCGTTTTGTGCAGGCCTGCATAGTAGGCTGGGTTGCTTCTTTCCTTGTACTCATCTATTTATAGAACCGGCAATAATTCTACAACAATGACATCTATAAGAAAGGAGCGACGCAAGGTCGTAGTCTTTGATTTTGACGGAACGCTGACTACTTCCGACACGCTCCCCTCGTTTATTCGTTTTGTTTTCGGAATGCATCGGCTCGTGTGGGGCATCGTCGTCAACTTGCCTTGGATTGCTCTCTATAAGTTGCGTATCTACTCCAACTCAAAGGCAAAAGAACGGTTGTTCGCACATTTCTTTCGGGGTATGCCCTATACGGAGTTTGAAGCGTGTGGGAAACGTTTTGCAGCCGTCGTGGAAAACAAGAAGAATCCCTTTATAGCAGAACGTATGCACGCTTATGCTGAAGAAGGTTGTCGGGTGCTGGTCATTAGCGCCAGTATGGAGGAATGGGTTCGCCCGTGGTGCGAAGCGAATGGCGCATCTATCGTATGCGGCACGAAGGTAGAAGTGGACGGGGAAGGACTTCTGACGGGACGTTTCGCTTCGCCCAATTGTTATGGCGCGGAGAAAGTGCGTCGTTTGTTCCAAGTAGAGCCTCGGCGCGAGGAGTACACGCTTATAGCCTACGGCGACAGTCGTGGCGACAGCGAAATGTTGGCCGAAGCCAACGAGGCACACCGCGTTTAGTGCGGCGGTCGTTGGGTTATGTCTTGATTTTCTGTGTAGAGCGCGAGGTTTTGAAAACCTCGCCCCCATGTGCGGCGGTTGGTAACTACTCAGGTGGGGGTAAGCGTTGGTGTCGTTTATGATAAAGGATGTTTCGTTGCGTTTTATGTTGCCATAATCTTAAGGAATACAAAGTCAAAGCGTAACTTTGCAACGGACGTCTTTACACGTCTTTCATTCCTCTAATTCTTGATATCAAGAAGCACCATGACAGAAATCTATCTTGTCCGCCACGGCGAAACTGAAGAGAACGTGCAGCACATTCTTCAGGGGCATCTGCCAGGAACGCTTACCGAACGCGGCATAGCACAAGCTGAAGCATTGTGCGACGAACTCGTTTCGCTTGAAACGCATTTCGATGCCGTTGTGTCGAGCGACCTGTTGCGGGCTGTCCGTACGGCAGAAATTATAAACCGGCCATTTGCATTGCCCTTTCAAACAACGCCCCTTCTGCGTGAAAGAGACTGGGGAACGCTGACGGGGAAAGTAGTCACGCCGGAAACTCATGTAGATATCCCCGACAGCGCGGAATCTGTTGAGGCTATGTTCTTGCGTGCTGGTCAATTTCAGCAATGGGTAGGTAGGGAATATGCCGGCAAACGCGTGATTGCCGTAAGTCACGGACTTTTCAACCGCGTGGTTCAGGCATACCTCAAAGGTGTAACCATACGCGACATTCCCCGTATGGAGAATGCAGAAGTAAGGATACTGCAAATTGGCGAGGCTTCGCAGGCTGCTCCCACTGATGAGCAAAATGCGACAGACAGTGTTTCGGCAAACTAAGAAACGTGCCGTTAAAAAACTTGCGCAATTTTTCATGCGCAGCGCATGGGGGTCAAGACTCCAGTCTTGACAGATGAGCGCGAAGATGATAAAGCGCAGCACGCAAAAGCCTCCGTGAGGCCGCGAAAGAGCGTGACGTTTTGGAAACGTCACCCCCCCCATAGGCGGTAGCGATTCGCATCAATTACACCATGCCTTGGAATTTTTACGGCGTGCTTTGGAATTTTTACGGCGTGCCTTGGAATTTTTAC
>CAVJJO010000176.1:0-3429 GCA_963649665.1 Bacteroidaceae bacterium
ATGGTCGATAAGTGCTTCGTTAGTCAATTTGCTGTATAGCGACAGGTCAAACTCGTAGGGTAGGAGCTGGTCGTCAATCTGTATGGCGATACGACAGAGGTCTTGTTGGGTCAGCTCATCTCCGAATAGGGTCATGTCTATATCGGAAAAGCGCCTATTGCTTCCTTTAGCCCTGGAACCATAGACAATAGCTCGCTTCACTTTTGGATGCTTGGCCAAGAGAGAGGTGAGTTGCTCCTGTTCTATGTCTGTTATTCCGATATCTGTCATTTCCTCCAACGGTTGTATTACTGATACCTGCATATTTTACGCTCTTGTATATTGCGCAATATTTTACAAGTAAGTGCAAAGCTACCAAATATTTTGGAAATAGAAGATTCAACGGAAAGTTTAACTCTAAAATGCAATTATACGAGCATATTAGCTTAGAACTTCACGCGAAGGTCGGCGCCGAAGTGTCGCGGTTGCCCGTACTGTGCAAAGCGGTGCTGCATGCTGTCGAACGAGAAGGAGGCGTAGCGGTTTGCTGTAAGGTTCTGTCCCCAAAGTTCAAGACTTGCACCGCCCGCCACCTCAATGCCAATGCGTGCACCGAGCGTAGCGTAGAAACCTTGGCTGAATGTGTTGGCCTCGTCCCACATCACGGAACCTGCTCCTTTCACATTGGCTCCTATGCTCACTGCGCGGAAGAAGGAGTGGGCGAGAGGTTGGCGAAGGTCGGCAGTGGCGGTAAAGGTGTGTTCCGGCACAAAGGGTACGCGGTTGCCCGTGTAGTCGACACGTTCGCCGGTGGCAGTCTGTGTGCCGAGGTCGTAGGCGGTGAAGGTGGCGCGCGTGTAACCGTAGGACGCACTGAGCGTCAACCGTTCGTGCCACAGCAACGAACGCAAAGCCAATTCCGCACCGACGCTACGGCTGCGTCCGGCATTGACCATCACGCGTCCGAGTCCGCTTTCGGCAAAGCGGGCAAGTTGCTGGTCGCGTGTTTTCATGTAAAAGGCCGAAAGGTCGAGTTGGAGCGTTTTGCCGGCCAGGTCGTGGTGAAGCCCCCACTCGTAGCTCCATGTATATTCTGGCTTGTAGTAAAGTGAAGAAAGGTCTGCTTCGGCTGGAATTTGCGCATCGAGTACCGAGCTCATGCCTTGGATAGCTCCTTGCTTTTGGGCATCGGGTAGGGGGAGACTGTTGATGGAGGCAATGCTGTAGTCCTTCACGCCGAGCATCATGGCTCGGCGGAGCGTTGTTTGGCTAAGGTCGGAGTAAGCTTGAATGTTGTAGCCGCCCGAGCGGTAGCCTTTGCTCACGCTGAAGTATACGTTGCCTAATTCGCGGGGAAGGGTGTAGGATATAGCTGCTTTGGGAAGCACTTGCCAAGAGTCGTGACGGAGTTTTCCGGAAAAAGAAGCGTCGGCGGAGAGGTCGGTGTTGAAACTCATGCTTTGCCCCATGCTCATGCCGAAGTGGTAGGGTAGGGCAGTGGCGCCGTTGTCGGCAGTGAGGCGCAGCGAACGGTAGTCGTAATCGATGCGCAGGCCGAGGGTAAGGGAGAGCCGGCGCACAAAAAGGTCGTTGATTGTGCTTTGGTGGAAGAGTGCAACATTGGTTGAGGGGGTGACCATACGGGCATTGAAAGGCAGTGTGTTGCCCGTAAATGCCAGGTCTATGGCAGGGCGTGTGGGCATGGCCGCTGCCAGTTGGGCATTGAGCATCGCCACACCGTCGGCATAGAACGTCACGGGGCAACCCGTGCGAAGGTATTGGTACATGGCGAAGGCTCCCGTAGTCCATTGCCAACGGGCTTGCGGGTCGCGGCTCTTCAGTGCAATTTCTTCCGAGCAGGTGTTCATGTACTGCCGTTGCTCAAGGGAGAAAATATCAGCCGAGGTGAAGTCCTGATCCATGAACATACGGTCCGTGAGGTGCTGGTAAGAAGTGATGGAAGTGAGCACCAGTTTGTTGAGGCGGTGCTCCACGCCAAGGCCGGTGTTGAACAAGCTGCGGCGATACGAACTGGGGCGGTTCTGCGAAAGTACGTCGCCTTCGGTATTGGCGGTAAACTCTTTGTCTGCCACAGTGCCGGTGAGGAAATACGGGCAGGCTTTCTCGTCGCTGTATTCATACTGCGCAGTCCAGTCGAGTTTCACCACGTCCGATGCTTTCCACGACCAACGTACGCGGCCGCCGCCGGCTTCCGAAGCGTCTTGTTTATTCCCGTTATAGGCGTTGCGGTAAAAGCCGTTCGCTCCGTTGTAGTAGGCGTTGAGGCTGATGCCCATACGGTCGTTGGGGTGGAGGAAGGTGAGGGCAGAAACGCGTCGTCCGCCAGTGCGCGATGTCCATCCGGCAGAGAGTTCTGTGCCGTGGTGCGTGATGGGGTCGGCGGTGAACACGCGTACGAGGCCGCCCATCGTGTTGCGTCCGTAGAGCGTGCCTTGTGGACCGCGCAGTACATCCACGCGTTCCACGCCGTTGAAGGCGAAGTCGTAGGCCGACTTGTCGATGTACGGCACGTTATCCACATAGAGTCCCACGGCGGGCGTGTTGATGCGCGACCCGATACCGCGGATGTAAACGGCTGAAGTGAGTCGGCTGCCGTAGGAGGGCATATAAAAGTTGGGGGCTGAGGCGGAGAGGTCTTTCACCGAACTTACGTGACGCGCTTTCATCTCGTCGGCGCTGAAGAGCGATGCGCTCAGCGGTTGGCGGCGCAGTTGTTTTGTTTCTTTGGGCGAAGCCACCACCACGGCTTCTTCTATGTTGAACTGGCGGAGCGAGTCGGCCTCAGTGGGTGCTGTGGCAAGTAATAGGGAAAGTAAGAGCATGGACTTTTTGCGTTGTATTTTTACGGCTGCAAAGTTACGTCCGTCTCCTTTCCCGTGAAATCCTCATTTGTGTGGAAATGGTAATTTCGTGTTGCCCGCCACAGAACTCTACAACATCGACGAGACATTCATGTAGTTCAAGATTTTGATTTCGCCATCAGTGCTTTCCAGCTTCTCCGAAGGTCTGCTCTATAACGCGTTTAATGTATTTTACGTCCCTTTATTGCTGTCCGCTAAACCTTCAAGGAAAAACAAAGCAACCTTCATGATAAAATGAACGTACGTGCATTAGGCAACGAACGTACGTGCATTAGGCAACGAACGTACGTGCATTGAGCAACGAACGTACGTGCATTGGATTTGCCACAAGAAAAGATGAATGCATTGTCCATCTTCAATCTATAATGACCGCCTTGGGATTAATGGGTTGTCTGTTCAACACGATAAACAACGAATCTGCATATGTGAGTAGTACATCTCGTAGGTTCAAATAAGAAATGCAACTTTTAGCGAGAAACGAACGGATAAAAAACAGAAAACGGAAAAGAAAGGAAAAACCTCTCTCTTCCGCCTGTGAATGACTATCTTTGTCCTCTGTCAAAAAAAT
>CAVJJO010000177.1:0-3358 GCA_963649665.1 Bacteroidaceae bacterium
GCGTTACATGATTCTCGAATCAAAAACTGCTCAAGTTATTTTTTACACATTACTTAGCAGTTAAAAATTCAAGTTTTTGGTTTAGGGAGATGGTGCGACAGCGCATGGAGGTCAAAGACTCCAGTCTTGACAGACAAGCGGCCACGCAGTGGCTTTCTAAAGCTTTTCGATAATTTCTTTTGTCAAGCCAGTGGCTTCAATTATCATTTCCATCGGCATCTGGAGCGACAACAATTTCTTTGCTATTTGCACCTTGCCTTCTTCCATACCTTTTTCAAGACCTTCTTTCAAACCTTTCTCCAAGCCTTTCTTCAAGCCTTCTTCCATTCCGTCCTTAAAGCCTTCTTCCTTACCGTCCTTAAAGCCCTCTTCCTTACCGTCCTTAAAGCTTTCCGAAAGCAACGTGCGCTCGCGGCTTATCATATCCCAGAACTTGTCGTAGGCGAGAAGTTCGCCCTCCGAGAAGGCAGAGATTCTCACTTCTTCCAAAGCCCTGCTGATTGCGGGGTCGGCCAAGAGTTCGGCGGACACTTGACGGGTCTTGTCGTTTATTTCCGTGAGGAAACGCAGCCAAAGGACGGTCATGCGCTTCTCGTTCATCGTGTGAGGACGGAACTTGGGCAACTCGAAGAACGTAAAGCACAGGCCTTCTATCACCTTGTTGGAATCCGTGTCGCACACTATGCGGTAGTTGTGCTTGTACTCCGCCGTGTCCCTTTCGAATATGTCGTTCACGAGATTTAGGGAATAGACGGGCTGCAAGTCGGCATAGTGGTAACCCATCTCGGCCTGACTCACATAGGCTTTAGAGGCGTTGAACAGCACGCGCTGCTTAAACGCGTCGGTCCATGCCATCTGCATTTCCACCACAAACTGGCGGCCGGACTGATCCTTGCACCGCACGTCCACGATGGTGTCCTTGTGGAGAGGGTCGATGGGCACGAGTTCCGCTGGAAGATATTCCAAGCTTTCAATCTGCTGGTCGTCATCCAAAGGCAGCAAGGCATTGAGGAGACTTATCAGCAGGTCGGGATGGTTGCCGAATATCTTCTTGAAGGTAAGGTCGGTCTTGGGGTCTAAATATTTGACTTCTGATAGCATAATCCGTGCTTTAGCATTTTACAATGCGAAGATGCGCTTTTTTCTTGAAAAAGCCAAGTTATTCAAGTGGCATTTGCGAAGCGCCACCTACCATGGGGGGGGACGTTTTCAAAACAGCCTCACTGCATGTCGTGATGCTGCAGACGGAATTCTGCCATTTGCTCGTACTTCGTGCCGGGCATTCCGTAGTTGGCATAGGGATAGATGCTTATGCCTCCGCGGGGGGTGAAGAGACCGGTGACTTCGATGTACTTCGGAGCCATGAGGCGGATGAGGTCTTTCATGATGACGTTCACGCAGTCCTCATGGAAATCGCCGTGGTTGCGGAAACTGAAGAGGTAGAGTTTGAGACTTTTGCTTTCCACCATCTTCTCGCCGGGGATGTAGGAGATGCGTATCTCGGCAAAGTCGGGCTGACCGGTAATGGGGCAGAGACTGGTAAATTCGGGGCAATTGAAACGCACCCAATAGTCGTTGTCGGGGTGTTTGTTGACAAAGGTTTCGAGCACTTCGGGTGCATAGTCGGACTTGTACTCTGTTTTGCGTCCGAGGGCATTGAGATGGAGATTGTCGCGCATATTGTTTGGATTGATTATTAATTCTAGTTTCTGGTTTAGGGAGATGGTGCGAAGCGCATGGAGGTCAAGACTCCTGTCTTGACTGAAGAGAGCAGCCTTACGGAGATTATCCGCAAAACTTAAACGGACAAGCTCCGTATGGATTCCGTCTACATTCCGATGATAAATATTATCCACGGAACTTAAACGGATTTTAAACGGACAAGCTCCGTTTCGATTCCGTCTACATTCCGATGATTTATATTTTCCGCGGAACTTAAACGGAATGTAAAGGGTTCGCGGGCGAAGCGCATGGGGTCAAGACTCCAGTCGTGACAGATTAGCAGCCAGACTGTGACTTTTGCGTAGCTTCGCTTTGAACTTCCATGTAGAGCTGTCAAGACGGGAGTCTTGACCCCATGCGCTGCGCCCACATATGCTACTCGAAAATGGTACTTGACATCTGAATTTTAACACTGAGAATCGCGTAGAAATCACCAACTGCACAGTCGCTCGCAAATACGCGATTTTCAGCGCATCGACGAATATAGTTTATTGCAAATATATCTACTTTATGCGAATTTCCTCCAAGCATTTCTGCAAAAAGCACCGCTTTTAGCGCAAAACGACCCTTATTCGCGTAAAAATTCCAAGGCATCTAGGAAAAACTCCCCTTAGGCCCAACACGTTGGGGTGCCTTGGAATTTTCACGAGCCACCTTGGAGTTGAAAGGAAGGAGGTTTTCACTGCTTTCAGATGCCGTTCGGTCCTCTAGATGGAGAAGGACGGTTGTCAATAAAAAGTCACAGATTTAACATCTGCAAAAGTTTCTCAAGCAGCCGCCAATGGGGCGAGGTTTTCTCTACCTTGCGCTCTACACGAGCCCGTTAGCAAGACTCGGGATTATTTGTCGGTTTTTGAGGACAGATACTGCTCGAGTCCTTCACGGCGGAGTTTGCAGGCGGGACAATGGCCGCAGCCGTCGCCGGGGATGCCGTTGTAGCACGTGAGCGTGCGGTAGCGGATGGTGTCGAGCACTCC
Source organism: Bacteroidaceae bacterium (assembly GCA_963649665.1). GTDB lineage: Bacteria > Bacteroidota > Bacteroidia > Bacteroidales > Bacteroidaceae > Alloprevotella. The sequence continues at coordinate 2,700 of CAVJJO010000177.1, forward strand.
GAGCTGGTCGGCCAAAGCCCACGTTTCGCACTTGTCTATCCACATGAGCGGCGTGTGGATGACGAACTGCTCTTCCATGGCAAGGTTGAGCGTCACGTTGAGCGAACGTATGAAACTGTCGCGGCAGTCGGGATAGCCGGAGAAGTCGGTCTGCGACACGCCCGTCACCAAATGGCGTATGCCGCGCTCACGGGCATAGACGGCGGCAATGCTCAAGAAGAACAAGTTGCGACCGGGCACGAAGGTGTTGGGAGGTCCGTCGGCGGGCTTCACCTGGTCCATCACGATGGACTGATCCGTCAGCGAGTTGTGGGCGAGAGAGCCTATGAAGCTCACGTCCATGCGGTCGAAATGGACGCCGGCCTCGCGCGCTATTTCTTCTGCCAAGTCCACTTCATGGACGTGCTTCTGACCATAAACGAAACTGAGGGCATACACTTCCTTGAAGTGTTTCTTTGCCCAAAAGAGGCATGTTGTTGAGTCCTGGCCGCCACTGAAGACGACCAAGGCACGGCTATTGTCGAGTTTTTCCATATTTTATTATATTCAAGTTTCTGATTCTAGGGAAAACGGCCTAAAGGGCAAGTTCGCGCCTAGCCCAGGACTTTCAGCCCGTTCTCTTATAACTTCAAAAGTTCAGTGATTAACTCTATTTGCTG
>CAVJJO010000178.1:0-3329 GCA_963649665.1 Bacteroidaceae bacterium
AGGATGGCGCCGCCGAGAAACCACAGACTCACGATGAGCGATGTCCATCCCGTGATAGCGTGTCCGCTGAAGTAGGCCACAAGACCGTAAACTATTGCCAACAGGGCGATGAGCATGCAGAAGAGGCCAATCCATGTGATGAGCTGAAGCGGACGCACGCTGAAGGACGTGATGCCGTCGAGGGCAAAGGCGAGCATGCGGCGCAAGGGATATTTCGACTCGCCAGCCTGGCGTTCCTTGCGGTCGTAGTAGACGCTGGCACAGGGATAGCCCATTTGCGACACCATGCCACGGATGAAAAGGTTGCGTTCGGGATATTCCGTCAGCGACTCAAGGGCGCGGCGGCTGAGCAGACGGAAGTCGGCATGGTTGTAGACCACGCCCGTGCCCATGGCGTGCATAAGGCGGTAGAAACCCTGTGCCGTGGTGCGTTTGAACCACGTGTCGGTGGTGCGTTCGCGGCGCACGCCGAACACCACGTCGTGTCCGTCGCGGAAGAGGTCCGCCATGTCGGCTATGGCAGCCACGTCGTCCTGAAGGTCGGCATCGATGGTCACCACGGCGTCGGCACGGCTTGCCGCCCATTCCATACCCGCCCAAATGGCGTTTTGGTGTCCTACGTTGTGAGCCAGTTTCAGACCGTGTACGTTGGGGTTGCGCAGCGATTGCGCTTCGATGAACGCCCACGTTTCGTCGTGGCTGCCGTCGTCCACGTAGAGCAGTCCCGCAGCGTCCGCTTTGTGGTTGGTTACAAGGCGGTTTGCCGTTTCGAGCAGGGCGGGATGGCTTTTGGGAAGTACTTCTTCTTCGTTGTAGCAGGGTATGATGATGAGAATGTTCATGGGAAATTATCGGTTGCGGAACGATTAGAGTTATGGGCGCAGCCACGCAAAACAGTCCGTGACTGCGTGTAGAGCGTGACGTTTTGAAAACAGCCTCACGGAGGCTTTTGCATGGCTGCGCTCAGAATGGCCGTGTAGAGCTGTCAAGACGGGAGTCTTGACCCCCATGCGCTTCGCCTCATGCGTCAAGGCTTGATATAAAAAGTTTTACGCCTTCTTGAACACAAAGCGCACGAGGAGGAAATTTACGGGCACGGCAATGGCATACATCGGTATCGGTGCCCATACTTCGGGTACGCCCACGTGGATGAAGAGCCAGAGGAGTGAGGCTTGAAGCAGATAGTTCATTATATGTGCCCCCACCATGCCCGTAAAGCGTTTCCACGTGGGAGACGCGCCGAAGGTGAAGCGCGAAGTAAGGTAGAAGTTGAGCAGGAAACTCAACACATATCCCACGGTGAATGCCACATATACGGGTATCACGGTGCGCAAGGCGAGATAGATGCCGTAGTGCAGTGCTGTCGCCAGCACGCCCACGATGCCGAAGCGCACTGCCTCGGCAAAGGTTTTCTTCTTCTCGTGACTCATCGGGCAGACGTTTGGGAAGGCGTTTCGCTTGTGGGTTCTACGGACGAAGCATCTGTAGAGCGTTTCTTCACAAAGTAGAGTTTCAGCATCTTGTGGTCGTCGCAGCTGCGGTGGGCGAAGTCTTTTACGAGCTGCACGGAATAGTCGGGGAAACGTTTGCCGAAATCGTCCATTTCATCGTTGCCCACAACTACGTATCCACTTTCGGGCATGAAGGCTTCGAAGGGCGCCACGCGGTCGCCGAGGTAGAAATTCACGGTGAAAGGGTGCATTTCGTTGCCCACGCACACGTCAGTGCGATAGGAATAGACGCGGCCTTCAGGCTGCAGGCGGGCTATGAAGTCCGCCACGGGACGGTCGCTTTTCGTGTTGAGTACGATGGGCTGATACACGCCGTCGAGGGCGAAGAATATGCTCAGCACAAGCGTGCACGCCATGGCGTTCACTTGCTGCCGATGTTTCACATAAACTGCCACCGCTACAAGGGGAGCGGCCACGGCAATCCATTCAGCGAATGAGAGCGGAGCAGTGCGAAGGGCGGAGAGCATGGCCAGGTTGGCCGCAGCGCTTTTGCCGTGCGAGAGTAGGCTTTCGGGAACGAAGCCCATTCTTATGGTGGCGAAAAGGAGCGTGAGAACGACCGCCAGTGCCGCCATCGTGCCGTTGAACGTGTGCAGCACCTTGCGGTGATTTCGGCTGAGCCACATCATGCAGCGAGCTATGTAGTAAGCCAAGAACGGATAAACGGGCAGGAGATATACGCTACGCTTGCTTTTGGGTATGCAGTAGAACACGAACACTACCACGGCGCTCAGGAAGGTGAAGAGCTCTACCGCGTTGGTCGTGCGCATCCATTGGCAGCAGCGTTTCCCTGCGGTGCGCAGCGGACCCACGGCAGCGGGCACCTTGCGCCACTCCACGGCGAAGAGCGAGAAGAGCAGCAGAAGGGTGAAGGGGAGCAGACCGCTCACGATGGTCACCACGTTGTAAGTCCACGGGTTGACGTGGCTTTCGTAGGTCATCTTGCCGAGCAGACGGAGTATGTTCTCTTCGTAGACGAGGTGGAGGAAACGCTCGCCGCCCTGCTGGTAGGCGCTCATGTACCACAGTGCTGGAAGCACGAGCGAGAGCACACCCACCACTGCCATGCGCCAAAGCACGGGGAAGAAGCCTCTGCCTCTTGTCCAGGCAAAGATGGCCACCACGAGGCAAGGCAATGCTGCGCCCACGGGGCCTTTGCTGAGAAAAGCTCCGCTCAGACATAAGATGCCGAGGAGGGGAAGGCCTTTCATGCCGCGTTCCACCCAAGTGTAGAGGGTGTAGAGCGAGAGCACCATCATGCACGTGAGCACCATGTCCACGCGGCAGGCTATGCCGGCGCGGTGCACTTCAAACGAACCGAGCGTCACGGCGGCCATGAGCAGCGCCACGCGTGCGCCGCAACGGCGGGCATAGAAGAAATAGCCTGCCATCACCATCGCCGTGAGTGCGAGTGCCGACGGCATGCGTGCCGCGTATTCGTTCACCGTGCCGAAGGGCAAGGAACAGAGTGCGGCAATCCAGTGGAAGAATGGAGGCTTGTAGGCGAGATCCACGCCGTTGTTGACGGGGAGCACCCAGTTGCCGTCGTTTATCATGGAGAGCGCCACCACAGCCTCGCGGGGTTCGCCGCGGGTGTTGAAGAGCGTTTCGCCCAAGAAGGGGAAAAGGGTGACGAGGCATATGGCGAACAGTAGCCAGGCAAATACTCGGGTCTCGCGTGTATCGTGGAGTGTGGGAATGGTCATGGTTGTTGCTTGCGTTCTGAAAAAGAGATAAAGCGTAAGTGAGTATGTTTGCAAAGGTAACGAGAAACTTTTGATATAGGGGGCTAAGGTAGAGGTTTTGGGCTTGCGCTTT
>CAVJJO010000179.1:0-3308 GCA_963649665.1 Bacteroidaceae bacterium
GAAACCATATGATATAAACGCTTTTGCCCTTTCAGGGCGCGTTGCTACTCACGATGGTACCCAGGGCGTTGCCCTGGGCTAGGCGCAGGTTGGGCTTTCAGCCCGTCGTTGGCGCATTTTTCCAATTGAAAAACTGCGCAAGTTATTTTTTGAAATTCACTAAACGGAATTTAAACGGACATGCTCCGTTTGTGCTCCCGCCCGCAATTAGCACATTAATAAATGCGCAAGTTATTTTTTTACTTGTCGCTAAATCCGAAACTTCAGTTAAGACTCCGTCTAGATGGCTCTATACGTCTGTTTACAACGTAGCATACAAAAGCCTTCGTGACGCCGCTTATCTTTAAAGTAAAGAGTTTAATACTCCATGCACTTACCTCCAAGCGCGTATGGTTTTAAGCGTCAATCGTTCGCAATCATCAATAGAATTTTACGATTTTCGGAATTCAAAAGTTATGCTTGGTCGCACGATACGTCTTCATTGTCTTGTGTTTAACAATAACGCATCTTTCCATAACGCTTACGCCACTAAAGAACGCGTCTTCCGTCCGGCGCGTTGCATAAACCTTTGCTGCAAAAAGCAAAACAATGTTTTAATATTCGCCTTTTTCGGGCGCTTTGCATACCTTTGTACGTGATTTAACAATAGGAAATGAGGATTTTAAGCTATTCCATATGGAATGTTTGGCGGAATACTCCCCTATCCTACTCCTCATCCCTTTGTAGTTTTTAATACATGTAACTGCATGAAACTCAAACATATAATCGTTTCAACTTTCGCCGCTTTCGCTTTCAATCTCAGCATTTGCGCTCAAACGGCACAAAGCGTTCTTAATCAGACATCTTCGACCTTGCGCAGTGCGGGCGGAATAGAAGCCACTTTTGAGGGCACACAATTTAAAGGAAGCAAGGAAACCGGCACTGCCACAGGCAGCATTCAGATTTCCGGCAACAAATTCAAGCTTTCCTCCTCTTCGCTTACAAGTTGGTTCGACGGACGCACGCAATGGACACTTCTTGCTGGAAGCGACGAAGTGAACGTGAGCAATCCCACAGCGGCTGAACTTCAGCAGATTAACCCCTACACGTTTCTCAACCTTTACAAGAAAGGCTACACGCTCACCATGCGCGACGTAAGTTACCATGGTGCCACATGCCATGAAGTGAGGATGGTGGCGCAAGGGCGGCAAAGCAACATTCAGCAGCTCATAGCCGTGATCGACAAGCAAACGCACTATCCCTTGAGCATTCGCATCAAGAACAGCAAGGGCGACTGGTCTCGCATACGCGTTTCCAACATTCGCGCCCATCAGAAATGGGCTGATTCCAATTTCCGTTTCGATGCGAAGCAGCATCCAGGCATTGAAGTGATTGACTTGCGGTAAGAGGGCATCCTTGCATAGTTACCCCAAAAGCGGCAGTTCATCTTACTTACCTACATCGCAACAACTTATTCCCTTTATATTCACAGTAAACGCAACTTATATGATACCTTGCCTCATTCTCGGTTCAGGCCCTGCAGGCTACACTGCAGCCATCTATGCCGGACGTTCCGGACTCAAGCCCGTTGTATACGAGGGCATGCAGCCCGGCGGACAACTTACCATTACCACCGAAATTGAAAACTTCCCCGGTTTCCCCGAAGGCATCGACGCCAATGAACTCATGGACCGCATGCGTCAGCAAGCCGAGCGCTTCGGAGCTGAAATACGTACGGCCGCAGCCGTAAAGGTAGACCTCAGCAAGAGTCCCTATAAAGTGTGGTTCGACGACGACACCGAAGAAGAATGCCAAACGCTCGTCATCGCCACGGGAGCTTCGGCAAAATACCTTGGCTTGTCCGACGAAACAAAATACCGCGGTGCAGGCGTAAGTGCTTGCGCCACTTGCGACGGATTCTTCTACCGCAAGAAGACAGTGGCTGTCGTTGGCGGTGGCGACACGGCTTGCGAAGAGGCCACCTACCTTGCAGGCCTCGCTTCAAAGGTTTATCTCATTGTGCGCAAGCCTTTCCTTCGTGCATCCAAAGCCATGCAGGACCGCGTGATGGAAAATCCGAAGATTGAAGTGCTTTTCGAAACAAACACGGTGGGACTCTACGGCGACGGCGGTGTAGAAGGAGCTCATGTGGTATACCGAAAAGGCGAAGCCGACGAGCGCAGCTACGACCTCCCCATCGACGGATTCTTCCTCGCCATAGGCCACAAGCCCAATAGCGACCTCTTCAAACCCTGGGTGAAGACGGACGAAACGGGTTATATAATCACCGAAGGCGACTCTCCCCGCACAGGCATACCCGGTGTGTTCGCTGCAGGCGACGTTGCCGACCCCCACTACCGTCAGGCCATTTCAGCAGCAGCAAGCGGTTGCAAAGCGGCCATTGAAGTGGACCGCTATCTCAAAAGCCTTTAGGGCAAGGCTCTGAATGTCTTTGTCATAAACAATACGTTACATAACTATTCAGCGCACCCGCTTACGGCAATGTGCTGAATAGTTATTTTTTTACGGCCGACTCTTATGGAAAATCCCATACCCGTTGAGCGTCATCCGCTCAAGCCTTTTCTTCCCCCTAATGCCCGTATTCTCATGTTGGGAAGCTTTCCTCCCCAGCGCAAGCGGTGGTCAATGGACTTTTACTACCCGAACATGCAAAACGACATGTGGCGCATTTTCGGTCTCATCTTCTTTGCCGACCGCGACCACTTCGTGAATGTAGACGAACGACGGTTCAACCAACCGCTCATTGAAGCATTTCTTCACGAAAAAGGCATAGCGCTCTACGACACAGCCACATCCGTTCGCCGCCTACAGGACAATGCGTCAGACAAATTCCTTGAAGTGGTGGAACCAACTGACGTAGCGGCGTTGCTGCGTAAGCTTCCGCTATGCACCAAGGTAGTCACCACCGGGGAGAAGGCAACCGACACGCTTCGCACGCTATTCCACACCGAAAAGCCCGCCGTAGGGACGTATGTAGAGTTTACTTTTGAAGGACGCGCAATGCGGCACTACCGCATGCCGAGCAGCAGCAGAGCCTATCCGCTAAAACTGGAAAAGAAGGCGGAGGCTTATGCGAAGCTGTTTCTGTAAGCGTATGCGCGTCACTTCCTAAATATGCGCGTTACTTCCTAAAAACGAGAACGGGCTGAAAGCCCAACAGCGCCTAGCCCAGGGCATCGCCCTGGGTGAAAGATATAGCGAGAATGCGCCCTGAAAGGGCAAAAGCGTTACTAGACTTCACACGCTTTTGCCCTTTCAGGGCGCAAATCCGCTGGTAACCATTACCCAGGGCGTTGCCCTGGGCTAGG
>CAVJJO010000180.1:0-3011 GCA_963649665.1 Bacteroidaceae bacterium
AACGCTTTTGCCCTTTCAGGGCGCGTTGATACTCACGATGTTACCCAGGGCGTTGCCCTGGGCTAGGCGCAGGTTGGGCTTTCAGCCCGCCGTGGCACATTTCTCGAATCAAAAACTGCTCAAGTTATTTTTTGACATTTACTATACTCCGCGCACAACAGTCAAGACAGGAGTCTTGACCCCCATGCGCTGTCGCCCCCATGCACTGTCGCCTTGCTATTTTTGATGGTGAACAAATGCAAACTACGAGCTTTGGGCCCAAAATTTTGGACTTGAGGCAAGTGTAAATTAGCTGCCTGAGCGTTTTTCCAGCCTCTGCTCCCATGTCCCCAATCCTCCTTTTTACACGCTTTGCTCGTGGGTTGCCGCAAAAAGCGGAACGTAGGGGTTGGCACATTGCGCAAGTCCGCTTAACTTTGTAACCTCAATAAAAAGAAGAATTCACCGCATGGACAACTACATCGTTTCGGCCCGCAAATACCGCCCCTCCACGTTTGGCAGCGTAGTGGGGCAGAGCGCGCTGACCACCACGCTGAAAAATGCCGTCAGTTCCGGCAAACTGGCACATGCCTACCTTTTCTGCGGTCCCCGCGGAGTGGGCAAGACGACGTGTGCCCGCATCTTTGCCAAAACCATCAACTGCCTTGCGCCTACTGCCGACGGCGAGGCGTGCAACGCGTGCGAGAGTTGCCGCGCTTTCAACGAGCAGCGCTCCTACAACGTGAGCGAACTCGACGCGGCGTCCAACAACTCTGTGGAGGACATCCGTTCGCTCATCGACCAGGTGCAGATTCCTCCCCAGATAGGCCGCTACAAGGTGTTCATCATAGACGAGGTGCACATGCTCTCGCAGGCCGCCTTCAACGCCTTCCTCAAAACCCTCGAGGAACCACCCGCCCATGCCGTGTTCATCCTCGCCACCACCGAGAAGCAGAAGATTCTGCCCACCATCCTTAGCCGTTGCCAGACCTACGACTTCCAGCGCATGAGCGTGGTCGACACCGTGCGCCACCTTGAATACGTGGCGCGCGAGGAAAGCATCACCTACGAGCCCGAAGCGCTTCACGTGATAGCCGAAAAGGCCGACGGCGGCATGCGCGACGCGCTCTCCATATTCGACCAAGTGGCGTCGTACTGCGAAGGCAACATCACCTATAAGAAGGTGATTGAGGACCTCAACGTGCTCGACAGCGACGAGTATTTCGCCATGACGGATCTCCTGCTCAAAACCGACATTCCCCACGCCATGCTGCGGCTCAACGACGTGCTCTCGCGCGGCTTCGGCGGCAACTACTTCATGGTGGGTCTCGCCTCCCACTTCCGCAACCTCCTCCTCGCACGCGACGAAGGCACCGTGGCGCTGCTCGACGTGAGCGAGAGTGTGCGCCAGCGCTATGTAGAGCAGGCGAAGACGTGCGTGCCCAAGTGGCTCTACCGCTCGCTCAAGCTCTGCTCCGACTGCGACCTCAACTATCGCGCGTCGAACAACAAGCGGCTCCTCGTGGAACTCACTCTCATAGAGGTGGCACAAGCCGCCGCCGGCGACGACGAAGTCTGTGGGCGTGGCCCTATACGCAGACTCCACCCCATATTCCGCCACACGGCACCTGCCGCCATGGCCGCCCAGACCGCCGCTCAGCGTGCGGCCACGGCTTCCGCTTCGCTTTCCGCCCCACCTTCAGCCGCACCGCGCACGGCAGCCGCACCAGCAGTTGCTCCAGCCGCTGTGCCGCAGCCTTCCTCCACCACCCGCGTGGCAGGTCCGGTGCTCTCGCTCACCAAGCTTCGCCAAGAGTATGAAGAGGGACTGAAAGCGCCCGCCACGCAAAACTCCACCACGCTCGTGCAGGGCACCGTGGCTCCCAAGGGACAGGGCGAGTGCGAGCCCTTCAGTCTCGACGACCTGCTCTACTGCTGGTTTTCCTACGCGCAGATTCTTCCCCAGGAACACAAGGCCACGGCGGCGCGCATGAAGCTCATGAAGCCCACCGTAAGCAACGACTGGCAGGTGGACGTGCCGGTGGAAAACGAACTGGTGGCGGACTACATGCGCGCCATCCTTCCCGGACTCCTCGGCTATCTCCGCGGCCATCTCCACAACAACAGCATAGGCGTGAACATCCGCGTGGAGCAGTCCAATCCCTCCACGCAGCTCTACCGCCGCTCCGACCAGTTTGCCGACATGCTCAAGCGAAGCTCCGCGCTCGCCATGCTGAAAGAGGAACTCGGGCTTGAACTGGCGTGAAACGTTTTCTCTCAAGAATATCAACCCCATATATATATAATAAATGGAACAGACTCCCCACAAGTATGTCGCAGTGGCATACGAACTCTTCGCCGACAACGCACAGGGCATTCACGAACTCATGGAAAAGGCTACGGCCGAACACCCCTTCTCTTTCATCACCGGCATGGGCTCCGCGCTCGACGCCTTCGAGGAAAAGGTAGGTCCGCTCGCCGAAGGTGAGGAGTTCGACTTCACGCTCTCCGTGGACGAAGCCTACGGTCCTTACGTAGACGAACACGTGCTCGAACTTCCCAAGCAGTCGTTCTCCATCGACGGCAAGTTCGACTCCGAGGCAGTATATCCCGGTGCCGTGCTTCCCCTCGTCAACGGCGACGGAATCCGCTTCGACGGCCTCGTGCTTGAAGTGAAGGCCGACACGGTGGTCATCGACCTCAACCATCCCCTCGCCGGCAAGGCGCTCCACTTCCGCGGCCAGGTGACGAAGAAACACGACGTGAGCGACGCCGAACTCCAGGAGTACATCAACTCCATGGGCGGCTGCGGCGGCAACTGCGGCGGCTGCGGCGGCGAATGCGGCGGCGAATGCGGCGGCAACGGCGAGTGCGGTTGCAAGGAATAAACGAAGAGCAACTCTTAGTAATGTGTAAAAAAATAACTTGAGCAGTTTTTTCGAGAATCATACAACGCATTCATCAACGACGGGCTGAAAGCCCAACCTGCGCCTAGCCCAGGGCAACGCCCTGGGTAACATCGTGAGTATCAA
>CAVJJO010000181.1:0-2996 GCA_963649665.1 Bacteroidaceae bacterium
TAGAATACATGCCTGTCACGCATGGGGTCACGGGTTCGAGTCCCGTACGCACCGCCAACAACACATATGGTACCCTGACCGAGTGGCTAGGTAGCGGTCTGCAAAACCGTGTACAGCAGTTCGAATCTGCTGGGTACCTCCAACAAAGAGAAACGTCGACTACGATGTTTCTCTTTTTCGTTTTCACTCATTTCCCCAACACATTGCAAACGATAGCGGCGCAGCAAACCACGAGCGCAAGCCGCCCGCCTCTACTACCGCAACCCAAAACTTCATATACACAATGGAAAACTTCAGTTTTTGCAGCAACACCAACTTCGTGTTCGGACGCCACACGGAAGAAAAGGTCGGCGAACTCTGCCGGCAATACGGCGCCACGAAAGTACTCATCGTATACGGCGGAGGCAGCGTAGTGCGCAGCGGACTGCTCGACCGCGTGAAAGCATCGCTCACACAAGCCCACATCCCCTTCGGTGAGCTCGGCGGCGTAAAGCCCAACCCCGAAGACGACCTCGCACGCCAAGGCATCAGCCTCACCCGTAGCGAAGGTTACGACTTTCTCCTGCCCGTGGGCGGCGGAAGCACCGTCGACACCGCCAAAGCCATTGCCTGCGGCACGCTCTACGACGGCGACTTCTGGGATTTCTACACGGGCGCAGCTCGTGTGGAGCGCGCACTGCCCGTAGGCGTAGTGCTCACCATACCCGCAGCAGGAAGCGAAGGTTCGGGCAACACTGTCATCACCAACGTGGCAACCGGACAAAAACTCTCGCTCCGCTCACCCGAGCACCTGCGTCCGAAGTTCTCCATCATGAACCCCGAGCTCACATTCACCCTCCCACCCTACCAGACGGCAAGCGGCATCTGCGACATGATGGTTCACATCTTCGAACGCTACTTCACCAACACCACCGAAACCAGCATTACCGACCGCGTGGCGGAAGGCATTCTCCTCAGCATCATGGAAGAAGCACCCAAAGTGATGGCCAACCCCACCGACTACGACGCCCGCGCAAACATCATGTGGGCCGGCATGCTCGCCCACAACGGCATATGCGGCACGGGGCGCGTGGAGGACTGGGCTTCCCACTTCATCGAACACGAGATATCTGCCCTCTACGGCGTGACACACGGCGCCGGACTGGCCGTGGTGTTCCCCGCATGGCTCACCGTCGTGGCGCGCACGAATCCTCACCGCGCCTACCAGTTTGCCGTACGCGTCATGGGCGTAGCGCCCGCCGACGACCAATCCGCCGTCATCGCCGAAGGCATCAAGCGCCTGCGCGCCTTCTGGACCTCGCTCGGCCTTCCCGCCACCATGCGTGAGCTGAGCATCGACTCCCCTGACATCGACGCGCTCGTCCGCAACCTCCACCGCTCCAAAGGCGAAACCGTCGGCGCATACGTAAAACTCGACCACACGCTCACACGCGAAATCCTGGAACTGGCCCGATAACCAGATTACACACATTTATAGAACGAAGCGCATGGAGGCTAAGACCATTGTCTTAATCCCCCATGCGCTTCGCTCATATTTGCGCAAGTTATTTTTTACAGGTTGCCCAACATCTTGACACCTTCATTTCCTCAGTTCGTTGATGAGGTCTTCCATGATATACTGGTCACTCATCAACTGCAAACCCGACTTCGGGTTTGTAAGTTGCCGGTACACTTGAGTGGAATAAAACAAATCAAGCGCCCGCTCCGCACTGATGTGCAGAGTCTCTGCCAGCAACATGATAATGCGACTCTGCTTGCGCCATAATACGTTGTCTCTCATAACGGCTTAATTCTCCTTTACAATGGTAGATGAAACGAATGTCAGATATTTGTCCGCAATGTCTTGGTTGAGGATGCAAAGCTGATGATTAATGGCCTTATACTTCAACTGCCCCAATGCCTGTTCGGCGGTAATAACTCCGTTTTCATAGTCTTCCACCGTGTCGATCACATTGTCGTTGGCCACGCCTCCCTCTACCAAGTCATATTGATTCTGCAACATACCACCCCTTCGACAGTCTATCACATATTCCAGCCATTCAAGGTCATATGCCGCAAAGGTCTTTACGCGATAGCCTGCAGCCATCACCCCCTCCTTATCCAGAGAGAATGTTGAAACGACTGCCTGCGTTCCCGTTTTCCTTCGTTCGGATATAATCCTTGCCCATGCCTCGGCTTGCGCCTGCAGCATGGTAAGATAGAAACCTTGACCAAAGTCGACCTTGGTTCTACCCAACTTGACGAGCGGAGTTGTTACCTCCGTATAAGAGCCATGATATAATGTTGTCATTGTTCTGCCTCCCAGTTTAAGAGTGTTTCACTGATGTCTTCCGCCACCCACTGAAGGCTCTGCGTATGCAATTCATCGTACCTCTTGAACAGGCGATTGTGAATAAGCCCTTGCTTCTGCAAACGGTCATGCATATCCTTGCCTGTGATGCCCAAATTCTTCGCCCCGCTTTCTATTGCCATGACGGCGAAGTGCACTCGGCGGTATGTTTCATTGTTTTGGATGTCATACATATTGTCGTTTCGTAGATTGTTTGCCAATACTAGTTTTTACACCGCAAAAATACGACTCTTTCTTCAAATTAAAGAACAGGACAAAGCTATTTGACAAATGCGCACATAGACCGCTAGCCTTCACACAATGTAAATGTAAATGTAACTACCCAGGTGGGTATTAACGTTGGGGCGAAGCGCATGGGGGTCAAGACTCCAGTCTTGACACTCTACACGGCCATGACACCGCCCATGGGGGTGACGTTTTCAAAACGTCACGCTCTACACGGCCTCACGGAGGCTTTTGCGCGCTGCGCTTTGGTTTATCGTGTAGAGCGCGAGGTTTTGAAAACCTCGCCTCCATGGGCGGCAGCTTTCGCTCGCTTAGAGCAGTCAAGACTGGAGTCTTGACCTCCATGCGCTTCGCCTTCACTCCCTTATTCAAGTTTCTGATTTAGGGGAAAACGGCCTGAAGGGCCAAAAGCGCCTAGCCC
>CAVJJO010000182.1:0-2962 GCA_963649665.1 Bacteroidaceae bacterium
CAATTGACACTACCCCCTCAAAGTAGCGCGTCTACCAATTCCGCCACCTCTCCAGTTTTGTTTGTCGTTTTCAATAAGTACTTCGCTCTCAAGTGAATTGAGACAGTTGCTTCGATTTGATGAGCGGAAAACGAGACTCGAACTCGCGACCCCAACCTTGGCAAGGTTGTGCTCTACCAACTGAGCTATTTCCGCAATCGTTGTGTCGCCTCTCTGGCGGCTTAGCGGGTGCAAAGATATGGGCTTTATTCGGTTCTGCCAAATGTTTCGAGGAAAAAATCGCGATTTTTCTCAAAAATCTTTGTTTTGGACGGTCTTTAGGGGCTTGGCAGCGGGAAAAACGATGATTTGAAGGTTTGGGGATGCTTTGCTTCATGCGCCTTAAAAAGCCGGCTAAGGATACAAAAAACTTGCGCAGATTGATGAGGGCTTTGATGATTATGCCTTCTCAATCTGCGCAAGTTTGGTTTGTTCTTTCTGTTTATTACCTGCCTAAGTAGTGGGAATTGATGTAGGCGGTGAAGGTGTCGCGGTAGAGTTCGCCGATGGGCAGCGAGGTGTTGTCGTCGAGTATGACGTGGTTACGGCTTACTTCCTGGATTTCCTGTAGGTTTACGATGAAGGAGCGGTGTATGCGCATGAAGTCGTTGGGCGAAAGGTGCTCTTCAATCTTCTTCATGGTGAGTAGTGCCATGATGGGGCGCGTTTGGTCTCTCAGGTGGAAACGTAGATAGGAACCCATTGATTCTACGTAGCGCACGTCGCGCATGTTCACGCGTACCACTTTGTAGTCAGTCTTGAGATAGATGGCGTCGGCATCGATGGTGGCTTGCGCTGCGCTTTCGGCTGTGGGGTCTCCGGCGGCGGTGGCGGCATTGGCCTTGGCGGGATGGTTTCCGCGGATGAGTTCCACTTGCCGGCGCACTTTTTCGGCAGCCTGGCGGAATTCGTCCATGGAGAAGGGTTTGAGCAGATAGTGGAGGGCGTTGACCTTGAAGCCTTCGAGCGCGTATTCGGAGTAGGCTGTGGTGAATACCACGATGGGCGGTGCGAGGAGTGAGCGCACGAAGTCGAGGCCGTTGATGTCGGGCATGTTGATGTCGATGAATATGGCGTCGATGGTTTCGTTCTCAAGTGCTTCTCGGGCTTCGGCGGCGCTTCCCATGGTGCCGCAGAGTTCGAAGTAGGGTATTTTCTCTATGTACGATGCGAGCTGCTTCAGTGCAAGGGGCTCGTCGTCTATGGCAAGTACTTTAATCATGTGTCTGTGGTGTTTGGGGGGGGTGTATAATGGCTCAACTTTCCTTTGGAGCGTCGTCCGCTTGTTGTGTCTGGAGTTTTTCTGTGAGCGTGGGTACTTCGAGGGTGACGTTGTAGGCTTTGTCGGTTTCGTCGATGTGGAGTTTGCAGGCATCGCCGTAGACGAGCTTGAGACGCCGCATGGCGTTTTTCAGTCCCACTCCTCCTTCGTGGCAGGTGGTGGTCTTTTTGCCGAAGTGTTTGCTATTGTTGCAGGTGAGCACTACGCGGTCGCGGCTCTCGTTGGCCTTCACGCTGATGTGGATGTAGGAGTCGTTGGCAGCGCTTACGCCGTGTTTGAAGGCATTTTCGACAAAGGTAATGAAAAGTAGCGGAGGAACAACGCCTTCGGGACTTTCATTGATATCTACGCGTATATCCACGCGCTTCGGGTAGCGGATGCTCATGAGTTCCACGTAGTTGCGTATGAAGTCGAGTTCCTTGCGTATGGGGATGTATTGCCGTTCGCCGTCGTAGAGGAGGTAGCGCATCATTTTCGAGAGCACGAGCACGGTGTATTTGGCTTCATCGGGGTCGATGTCGATGAGGGCGTGGATGTTGTTGAGCGTGTTCATGAAGAAGTGCGGGTTTATCTGGTATTTCAGATACTGCAGTTGCTGCTCCAGGTTGTTGCGCTCAAGTTCGGTGATGTGCTTGTTGGCGTCGTCGCTTTTGAAGAAGTATTTCACGCCGATGTTGAGTCCGAAAAGGAGCAGCATGATGACGAGCGAGAGAAACTCTCCGCTTTTCGGCATGATGGGGAACGGCGGTTGGGAATCGTGCGGACCGTGCTTCTTGAACGGGTTGAAGAGTTCGCCTTCGTGCGGATCTTTGTGAGGGTCTTTGCCTTTGAATCCTTTGTCGAATTCAGGTATGTGTCTTCTGAATTCGGCATCGTTTTTTTCGTCGGCATTGCCGTTTGCTGGCTCATGGCGCATCTTTTCCATGCGTTCCATTTCCATTTCCCGATGGCGGTGCGGCGCCAACACACTGCTTATGCCGTAGAAGGCGCCGAGCAGTACCACTACGAGGGAGAGGTAGAGCATGCGCTTGTTGCGGAACACGAGTAGGGGTGCCACGAACCAGTCGTGGATGGTGAAGCAGATGAAGAAGGATGCTACGAACGACCATATGTGGAGAATCTCGGACCACGGTATCTGATGGGACGAGTTGGAACCGTCTGCCGCGTGGAACGTGGAAGTGGCCACGGGGAAGAGCAGCACCATTATCCAAATGAGTGCGTAGAACACTTCTTCTTTTCGTTTCAGATACTTGAGCATTGGGCTTTAATGAGGGGTGATTGGGTCGTGTGGGCGGGGGTGAGGACGGGCGGTTCATCTCCATGCGGGCGATCCTCGAAACGGGTTGTATGCAAAGTTATGCAGAGAATATGCAACGCACAAAAAATATACACATAACACATTGTTTTGAACACGGAATGGGAAATGCTTCTCTTGGTAGGGAAAAACCACGGGCCGCTGCTCTCACGAGTGGCGGCCCGAGTTATGGCAAACAATACCAATTTTGCCATACATGGAATATTCAGTTTTATGGTTGCAATAAGTGATGTATGCTTGTGTTGGCGAATGTAGACCACATACATCATTATAGGGTGGTTCTATAAATTACCACCGTTCAATATACAAATTCGCCCAAGTGGCGT
>CAVJJO010000183.1:0-2940 GCA_963649665.1 Bacteroidaceae bacterium
CGAGTTGTTTCTGTGTATTCTGTGAATTCTGTGGGAGAAAAAATTCATGAAAATTGGCTTTCCCTTCGGCCGCCGAACGTTGTTTCATGGTCAATTCACGAAAATTCGTGTTCAAAAAAAACAAGCAAGCGAGTTGTTTCTGTGTATTCTGTGAATTCTGTGGGAGAAAAAATAATTAGTTAGAGGGAGGCGAAGCAATAACACTTTTACCTACCAAAAGAGTCCCAGACTATGTGAATTAAAGTTTTATTCGTTAATTTCGCGCCCTTCATTTTTTCGTCCACAAGCTTCAAACTAGAAAAAGCACCAATGTTTTTTTGCCTCTTTTCTGCACATTTCCGTCACTCCAAGGCATCTTCTGAAAATTCCCCTTAGGCCCAAAATTTTGGGCTTAGGGAGAATTTTTCCTAGAAGCCTTGGAATTTTCAGGGGAAAGGCTCCTTTTTTTGCTCCAACGGGACGCGTTATGCAGCCATATGCATAGGATTTTGAATATATGCATATTCTGCTACTTCTAAATGCATAATTATGCGCACTAAAAACGGCGTATTTCCGAGCAACTCTGCGCTTGGTGATTTCTACGCGATTCTCAGTGTTAAAAAATTGGGTCCTGGAACTCCCCACATGGGGGCGAGATTTTCAAAACCTCGCTTTCTACACGACTATTGTAACTAATAGGAAAAAACATAACCAAACTCCGATTCTACCCCTTATATATAATAGGGAGAAGAAGCACAATGCTGACAAAGTGGCAGAAGGAAAAAAAGTTTGTCAGTTTTTGGTTTGGCACGCACCTTGCTTTTAAGCGGGTGTCGACCGTTCAGGCGGAAGGCAAAACAAGCAAACTTGAATAATAACAAAAAACAAAATACAACAATGGGAAAGATTATCGGTATTGACCTTGGAACGACAAACTCTTGCGTTTCCGTATTCGAAGGTAACGAACCTACAGTGATAGCCAACAGCGAAGGCAAGCGCACCACGCCTTCCGTAGTAGCCTTTGTAGAAGGCGGCGAACGTAAGGTGGGCGACCCCGCCAAGCGCCAGGCAATCACCAACCCGCAGCGCACCATCTACTCCATCAAGCGCTTCATGGGCGAAAACTACGACCAGGTGCAGAAGGAAATCGCACGCATGCCTTACAACGTGGTACGCGGCGACAACAACACCGCACGCGTCGACGTAGACGGACGTCAGTACACTCCGCAGGAAATCTCGGCCATGGTGCTTCAGAAAATGAAGAAGACAGCCGAAGACTACCTCGGACAGGAAGTCACCGAAGCCGTCATCACCGTGCCCGCCTACTTCTCCGACTCACAGCGCCAGGCTACCAAGGAAGCCGGACAGATTGCAGGTCTTGAAGTAAAGCGCATCGTAAACGAACCTACGGCAGCCGCTCTTGCCTATGGTATCGACAAGGCCAACAAGGACATGAAGATTGCCGTGTTCGACCTCGGTGGCGGTACGTTCGATATCTCTATCCTCGAATTCGGCGGTGGCGTGTTTGAAGTGCTCTCCACCAACGGCGACACCCACCTCGGCGGCGACGATTTCGACCACGTCATCATCGACTGGCTCGTTCAGGAATTCAAGAACGACGAAGGTGCAGACCTCACCACCGACCCCATGGCCATGCAGCGCCTTAAGGAAGCTGCAGAGAAAGCCAAGATTGAACTCTCCAGCTCCACCACAACGGAAATCAACCTCCCCTACATCATGCCCGTAGGCGGTGTGCCCAAGCACTTGGTAAAGACGCTCAGCCGTGCCAAGTTCGAAGCGCTTGCCCACAACCTCATTGAAGCCTGCAAGGCTCCCTGCGAAGCCGCCCTCAAGGGTGCAGGTCTCAGCACAAGCGACATCGACGAAGTAATCCTCGTGGGCGGTTCAACCCGTATCCCCGCTGTTCAGGACCTCGTAGAGAAGTTCTTCGGCAAAGCTCCTTCCAAGGGCGTCAACCCCGACGAAGTAGTAGCCGTAGGTGCTGCCATCCAGGGCGCTATCCTCAACAAGGAAAGCGGTGTGGGCGACATCGTACTCCTCGACGTCACTCCCCTTTCACTCGGCATTGAAACCCTCGGCGGTGTAATGACGAAGCTCATAGACGCCAACTCCACCATCCCCTGCAAGAAGAGCCAGGTGTTCTCCACTGCTGAAGACAACCAGCCCGAAGTGACCATCCACGTGCTCCAGGGAGAACGCCAGTTTGCCCGCGACAACAAGAGCATCGGCCGCTTCAACCTCGCCGGCATCGCCCCCGCCCGTCGCGGTGTGCCTCAGATTGAAGTAACCTTCGACATCGACGCCAACGGCATTCTCAAAGTATCCGCAAAAGACAAAGCTACCGGCAAGGAACAGGCCATCCGCATCGAAGCTTCCAGCGGTCTTTCCGAAGACGAAATCAAGCGCATGAAGGCCGAAGCCGAAGCCAACGCCGAAGCCGACAAGAAGGAGCGCGAGCGCGTTGACAAAATCAACGAAGCCGACTCCATGATTTTCCAAACGGAGAACCAGCTGAAGGAACTCGGTGACAAACTCGCCGCCGACGACAAGAGCGCCATTGAAGCCGCCCTTGGCAAGCTCAAGGAAGCCCACAAGGCACAGGACATTGCAGCCATCGAAACCGCCAAGACGGAACTCAACAACGCATGGCAGGCAGCCAGCGCCAAGATGTACCAGCAGACAGGTGCCCAGCCCGGTGCCGGTGCAGGTTTCCAAGGCGGCCAGCAAGCAGGCCCCCAAGGTTCTTCCTCCAACTCCAACGGAAAAGACGACATCCAAGACGCCGACTTCGAGGAGGTGAAGTAATGCCACCAAGCAAATACATAATAAACAATAAGCAAATGCGTGCAGCTCAATGAGTTGCACGCTTTTTGCGTTTATAGGGGTTATGGTTTCTATGCCTTTGTTACAGGTTTGTTTTCCGCTTATTTGCAGCACATT
>CAVJJO010000184.1:0-2916 GCA_963649665.1 Bacteroidaceae bacterium
GTAACTCTACCAACCCCACACGTTTCCAGCACCCCGTTGCAGGTACCTACAAGAAAGAGCGCGTGCTCGCCGGCAAGCCCTACTTCAGCGTAGCTTCCGGTGGCGGTACGGGTCGTACGCTCCACCCCGACAACATGGCTGCAGGTCCCGCTTCCTACGGTATGACCGACACCATGGGTCGTATGCACTCCGACGCCCAGTTCGCTGGTTCTTCTTCAGTGCCCGCCCACGTTGAGATGATGGGCTTCCTCGGCATCGGCAACAACCCCATGGTAGGTTGCTCTGTAGCCTGCGCCGTGAAGGTTGACCTCGCTCTCAACAAGAAGTAACAGCTCCGCGCTGAAAAACTTTTCATAAAAGCCTATTTCCTCCATAATCCATTGTGCGATTGTGGAGGATTTTGTTTTATTTTGCAGTAAGCAAAGGCCGCGTTCCGCTGTTCACGGAAAATCTGGCCGCCCTCATTTTCCTCCTTTACAAAACTCAAGCCCTATGGATTTCAAAGAAGTAATCAGCAAGCGCTATTCGTGCAAGAAGTACGACAGCGCCCGTCAAATAAGCCAAGCCCAGCTCAATGCCATACTCGAAGCCGGACGCTTGGCTCCTACCGCTAAAAACCTGCAGGAGCAACACATCTACGTAGCACAGTCGGCAGAGGCATTGGCAAAAATCGATGCCGCCACGCCCTGTCGCTACGGAGCGCCCACCGTGCTCGTCGTAGCCTTCGACAAAAACAACGTGTATACCTATCCCGACGGCACGCGCCAATCGGGCATAGAAGACGCTGCCATCGTGGCCACGCACCTCATGCTTGCCGCAGCCAATGAAGGAGTGGACAGCTGCTGGCTCAACTGTGTGCACATCGACCAGCTGCACGCCGCTCTCTCCCTGCCCGACAACGAGGAAATACTCATGCTCCTCGACCTCGGCTTTGCCGCTCCCGACACCGCACCCCTTGCCAACCATTTCTCGCGCAAACCGCTCGCCGACACCGTCAGCACACTTTAAAAGAAGAGAAGCGAAACAAAGCGTCGCGCGCAGTCAACGTTTGCAAGCCCGACGGAGCTTGCTTACCTTTACCGAAAAGAAGACCCGGATATGATAGACCTCAACAAAAGAAAACTGCCCGTAGGCATACAGTCGTTCAAAGTCATCAGAGAAGAAGGCTACGTCTATGTCGACAAGAGCGACCTCGTTTGGTACTTGGCAAACCGCGGCAACAAGTTCAACTACCTGAGCCGTCCGCGCCGTTTCGGCAAGTCGATACTTGTCGACACGCTTCAGATGTACCTTGAGGGTAGGAGAGAACTCTTTGAGGGATTGAAGGTAATGCAGCTGGAGAGCGAATGGAAGCAGCATCCCGTCATCCGCCTCGACCTCAGCCTTGGAGGAGCGAACGCGGAAACGCTGCGCTCGTACTTGAACTTGCGCTTCAAGGACTACGAGAAGAAATATGCCGTTACGCCCGACCCTACCGCCCAACTTGCCGACCGGTTTTATGCGCTTGTAGCTACCGCCTACGAACAGACGGGGCAGAAAGTGGCCATACTCATTGACGAGTACGACTCGCCGCTTCAGCACTCCTGGAACACTCCCGAGCACGAGCGGTGCACCGATGTCTATCGCGAAGTGTTTGCCGTACTGAAAGCGGCAGACGAGTACGAAAGGCTCGTGTTCATCACGGGCATCACCAAGTTCACGCAAATATCGCTGTTCTCCGTGTTGAACAATCTTACCAATATCAGTTTCCATCCCGAATACGCCGCCATCTGCGGCATCACGGAGAAAGAAATAGGCGACAACTTCCAGCCCGAGCTCCAAAGGATGGCAGAGGCGAACCGGTGGACCTTGCAGCAGACGCGCGACAGACTCAAGGACTATTACGACGGCTACCATTTCAGTGAAGAAAACATGGTGGACATCTACAATCCATATAGCCTCATCAACGCCTTGGACCAGTCAAGGGTCAAGAATTTCTGGGCAGCTTCTGGCGCAACGTCGCTGCTTCCGAAGTTTGTGGACGACATGGAACTTCGACTAAAGAGTTTTGATAATTGCTATATGATGCGAAACACATTGGAACTATCCGATGTTTCAGGCGGCGGTGCAGAATTGTTTCTCTATCAGTCAGGCTACCTGACAATTAAGGATAGTGATGAGTTTGGCTATACGTTAGGATTTCCCAATGAAGAAGTGAAACAAGCGCTCAACGAAATGGTAGTGCCTGCTCTTGCTATGCGTTCATGCAACGAAATTCAATCCTTACAAGCCTACTTGTATCGTCAAATGGGTATGGGGCAAATAGCTGAAGCCATGAATACCCTCAAATCTCTCATTGCCGACGTGCCCTACAGCAACAAGAAACTTGCATCAATGGACATGGAGGAGCGCTATCGCCTCATCATTAGCACCATATTCAATGCCATAGGCCTGAAGGTGGAAGTGGAGCGGATGATTGCTACGGGAAGAATAGACATGCTCGTCCAAACCTCCCGCTACATCTACGTCATCGAGCTCAAGCTCCGCAACAACGGAGGCAAGCACGCCGGCCAGCAGCAAATCCGCGACCGCCAATACATGCAGCCCTTCAAGGCCGACACGCGTCAAGTCATCGGTTTGGCCGTCGAGCTCGATGAACAAGGAAAAGGCCTCCTGGACTGGACGGTCATTCACTGACAAACAACCGACCATGGCAACGAAACCGAAATATACGCAACTCCCGCTCTTCCCCGAAGAAGAACCCGAAGCCGAAGAGCCTTCGGCAAGAGACGACTACGACTTAACGCGACTCTTTGAACGCCTGGCACAGTCGACCTTCCGCAGCAAATTCCGCCTCAGTGCGAAAGACCTCGGCTACATCAGCGAAAAAGGCCTTCCCACAATCCGCAAGCATGCACAGGACTTCGTGGCCAAACG
>CAVJJO010000185.1:0-2912 GCA_963649665.1 Bacteroidaceae bacterium
CTTTGACGCGGTGGCTCTCGTCGATGATGACGGAGCGGAACAGGTTGATGTCGGGCGTGAAGACCACGTCTTTGAGACGGAAGCCGTTTTTTGTCCGTTTGAAGTTTCCTTCGGAACAATCAAGGCTGCGCTCGGCATAGCCAGAACAAGTTCTGCTCTGCCCTCGCTTGCACTTGATGTCCCATACAAAATACTTGCGCAGGGACTCGTAGTTGACGACGGCGACCTGCTGCATGCCCATTCGGAGCAGGTAGGGCCATGTGGTGAGCACGGAGTTGTCGAGCACGAGGGCGTGCTTGTCGGTGAACTTCTCGAACTCACGCTGCCAGTTGATTTTGAGCGAGGACGGGCAGATGACGAGGCAGGGGTAAGCGTCGGCGCAGTCCACGACACCGATACTTTGTAGCGTCTTGCCCAGTCCCGGCTCGTCGCCGATGAGGAAACGGTGCCAGCGCAACCCGGCAAGAATGCCCTCCTTCTGGTAGTCGTAGGGCTCGACACGGAGATGATGTTTGAGAGCTGCGGTCATTTGTTGAGGATGTATTTTGCGAACTGTACGGTGCGGCCTGTAATCTTGCTTTTGGCTTTTGTTCTTTCGGTGGTGATGTTGTAGCCTTCGTCGCGCAAGTCGGCAATCCTCGCCCCAAGGCGGTAGCAGCCGTATTCGCGCAGGGCGGTGAGCGGCTCGATGAAGCCGAAGCGCTGCAGGTGAGCCAGTACGAAACGCTTTTGTGTGTTCTTGTTGTCTGCCATAACGCAAGTTGTTTTAGATGTTGAAGCACCAATACTGGAAAGCCAGTTCGTTGTATTTGTCAAAGCCACGGCGGTAGGTGTCGTCGCCACGCTCGATGAACTTCTTGAAGATGCGGCAGTTCTTCTTGCTGATGGCGTAGATGAAGTCGCGGTCGGAATGGGCGATGTCCATGTACCATGCACGGGAGCGGTCCCAGTCGAAGAAGTCGAGTGCATTGTCGAATTCGGCCTGTGTGGATGCGAAGGTGGTCTTGAGGTCGCCGCCGAAGCGGGCGGAGGGGAACCACCAGTCCCACTTGCAGCGTGTGTCGAGCGTGAAGCGGAAGCCGCCATTGTAGAAAGCCTGCGCCTTGTTGACCATGAAACACTGCGTCTCGGACAACTCCAACACCTTGGCAAGGAATGGGTCGCGGCGAGCCTCGGCACGGAGCGCACGTTGCATTTCACGGGCGTGAAGGAACTCGTCCTCGGAGCACGGCTCGCCGTCGATGGTCATGTGGAGGAAGTCGACACGCGAAGGTTCGGTGATGATGGCATCCACGATGGAGCCGAAGCGGAACGCCGCCTCACGGTCGCCATACTGCATGTGAGGGTGGAGGAGGTTCTTCAGTTCAGTGAGGTCTGAATTGCTGACCTCGCTGCGCTGATAGTATTCGTCGGGGTTGTTCATACCTCTTCAGCATATTCGTCATCGATTTCCCAACCTTCGCAGTCGTCGGCAATGTGTTGCCATGTGCTTTGGCGTTTCTGCACGGTGCGCCCTGCGGCAAATGCGGTGGCTATCTCTTTGAGCAGAGCGATGAGCTGTGCCGGTGTGCGGTTCTGGTTGGTGAAATTGGAGAGCCAGTCGGTGTCGGAGAAATCATCGTCGTAGCGGCAGGCGTAGCCGTCCTCATCTCGTTCTACATAGCCGGGCGTATAGTCGGTAGTCGCTACCTTGGTCGTGCGCATCATGTTGCATGAATAGCAGATGTCGCGGACGGCCTCGTCGGGGTCGCTTTGGTTCCATGGGGCGCGGGGGTCGTAGTCTGCGCCAGCCGGGTAATATCCACTCATAGTCTTATTTTGCTTTTACTTCGTTCTCGTAAGAGACAGATGTTGAACTGATAAATTCGGGGTGGTCTTTGTCGTTGGCCAGTTTCTCGCAGTAGGTGATCTGCTTTTTGAACACCTTGACAAGGTCGTCGACAGGCTGGAACTGCCCTTCCTTTGACCACCACAGGGAGACGGCGGCAAGGACACCTTGCGCGTCATGGAACACGAGACGCTTCTTGACGGAGGTCTTGGGCTGATAGCCAGCCGGGGTAACGACGGCCTGTCCGGCGAAGAGGTTGACCACCTCGGAGGCTTCCTGCTGCATCTTCTTCTTAGCGGCCTCTTCCTCCTCCTTGCGCTTGCGCTCTTCCTCAATGCGCTTTGCCTCGGCAGCCTCACGCGCTTTCAGTTCAGCGGCCATGCGAGCCTTTTCCTCCTCGTTGGCTTTCTGCATACGCTCCAGTTCGGCTTTCTTGGACGGCAGCGCATCGGTGATGGTGTCGCGGTAGTCGCCCACCTCGAACTCGTATTGCTTCGCGAACTGCTCCATGAGCGTGCCCAGGATGGCTGTGCGAGTCTCGCGGAGTTTGTCCTGCATGTCGGCAATTTCGGCAGGAATGCGGACGTTGGAGGGAGTCTTTGTAGCCCAATCTTCGGGCAGCTTGACCGGGAACTGCTTGATTTCCTTGCACTGAGCCTCATAGTTTTCGAGCGTGATGCCGCTGTTAAGTTCGGTGAGACGGTTGATGGCATTGGCGGTGTAGGTGTTGAACGACCTCTTGTAGTCGTCCTCCACGTCTGCCTTGTAGAGGTTAAGGGCTTGCTCACGCTGTTGGCGCAGCATTTCCTCCCTGCGCTTGCGCTCCTGCTCGGCACGTTTCTTGGCAGCGTAGGTGTTGCGAGCCTGTTGTATCTGAAAGGGAATGGAGTCCGTCTTGGTGGGGTCACAGGCGTTCTCCATGCCTGTGAACTCGGAGCGTATCTGGTCGAATATTTTGGTGATGGCCGAGCGTTTGTTGTTCATACTCTTCATCGTGTTGCGTGCCTTATTGATGTAGGAGGCGCACTTCATATCCAGTTCGTCATTCATGCCCTGCTCCTTGATTTGTGCAAGGAGCCGCTTG
>CAVJJO010000186.1:0-2910 GCA_963649665.1 Bacteroidaceae bacterium
GTTTCTGATTTAGGGGAAAACGGCCTGAAGGGCCAAAAGCGCCTAGCCCAGGGCAACGCCCTGGGTATCGATTACCAGCGACTTTGCGCCCTGAAAGGGCAAAAGCGTGTGATGTATAGTAACGCTTTTGTGCTTTCAGCGCGCATTCTCGCTACATCCCTCACCCAGGGCGTTGCCCTGGGCTGGGCGCTTTTGGGCTTTCAGCCCGTGCTCTTATAACTTCAAAAGTTCACATAAGAAAATTCTCTCTCTCATGAATATATACGGACTTCTTGGTCATCCGCTGGGCCATAGCTATTCGGCGGCATTCTTCAACGACAAATTCCGCAGCGAAGGCATCGATGCCGAATACCGCAACTTCGACTTCGCCACCGTCGGCGAAGCCGTGGATGCCCTGCGCCAAATGCCCCAGTTGCGCGGCTTCAACGTCACCATCCCCTACAAGCAGCAAATCATCCCCCACCTCGCCGGCCTCACCCCCGAAGCCGCCGCCATAGGTGCCGTAAACGTGGTGAAGGTGGAGCGCGCTGCCGACGGGAGCGTCAGCCTCTACGGCGCCAACTCCGATGCCTACGGCTTCGGCGAGTCCATCAAACCCCTCATCTCTTCGCCCCGCTACCGCAAAGCCCTCGTGCTGGGCACTGGCGGAGCGTCGAAGGCCGTGCACCACGTGCTGCGCAGCATGGGCCTGGAAACCCTCGGCGTGAGCCGCACCCCGAAAGACGGGTGCATCACCTATGCCGACATCGACGGCGCCCTCATGGCGGAAGCCCTCGTGGTGGTCAACACCACGCCGCTCGGCATGTACCCCAAAGTGGATGCCTGCCCCGCCATACCTTACGAGCTCCTCACTCCGCAGCACGTGCTCTTCGACCTCGTCTACAACCCCGACGTCACGCTCTTCATGCAGAAAGGCGCCGAGCGCGGTGCGCGCGTGAAGAACGGCCTCGAAATGCTCCACCTCCAGGCCATCGGCGCCTGGAACGTGTGGAACGCGAAGTGACACGAGCTTGCTTGAGGAGTAATAGGCAAATCAGATAGCCACATTTTATTAACACTATAAAGAGAGAGAATAAATGAAGAAAATTTTAATGCTTTTCGGCGGCTTGGCATTGTTATTAGCCAGCTGCTCAAAGGACGAGGACCTCGCGCCTTCTTCCCGACCCGATTTCAGCGGAATCACCGCTTTTGATCCGTCGCAGATGGCGGTGGGCGATTCCGTGAAAATTACCTACCGCGACATGATCAATGCCCGCATCCAGCAGCTTGAGGCTGCCGACGACGGAGCCAACAGCGACTCCGATGCTTATGCAGAGGAGCTGGAGGCGCTTCGCAAGTCGTTGCACCGCGTCGACTCCATCGAACATGCTTTCACCGATTCCCTGGGCATGGCATATGGCACGAACAGCGATTCAGAGGGCTATTTGGAGTTGACCTTAAAAAAGTTCTACTACACGACCAAGTCGGCCGACGGAACGGACGTGATGCTCACCGCCCTGCTGGGCTACTCGGTGTTCGATTGGGATTGCTTTCCGTTCTACACCAAAATCTATTACAAGCCCAACTGCATGTTGATAGGTTGCCATGCCACCATCACGAGCAATAGCCAGAGTCCCACCCGCTTGATGGATCAGGGTTCGTGGACGATACTCAAATCCGATGTAGGCCAGATTCTCATGGACGGCCGTTCCACCTTCGACGGCGGATTTGAAGGACTCATGGTGATCCCCGATTACCAAGGGTGGGGCGGTACAACCAGTCAAAACCACCCCTACCTTATGCAGGAAGCCACCGCGCGCCAGGTAACAGACGCCGCCACCCAGGCTCTGGAGTGGTTCACCAAGAACTGCACCTCCATGGAGGACGACTGGCGCACCGCCATCATCGGTTTTTCGCAAGGAGGCTCTACCGCCATGGCCACTATGAAGCACATAGAGCAGACTCCCGGACTCAGCGACCAACTCCGCCTTGCCGGTGCCGTTTGCGGCGACGGCCCCTACGACCCGTTGGCCACCATGAAGCGCTATGTGAGCGAAAACCGCATCAACATGCCCTCGGCCCTCGCGCTGATTGTGTTGGGAGCTTGCGACTACGATGAAGGAATGAAGAACTACAAGCAGGAAGATTTCATGACCGAACAGTTCCTCAACACCGGCATCATCGACGCCATCAGAGCAAAGGACAAGAACACAGGTGAGCTCGACGACCTCGTAAAGGCCAATGGTCTCAGTTGCTACGAAGGAAACTATTGGCATTTGACCGACTTGCTGCGCCCTGAGATAGTAGATTATTTTGCCGGCAAAGAGGTCGACGAAAAGTACAGGGGCAAATGTGAGGCTTTGTACAACGCGCTGAACGCAAACAACCTTGCCAACAAAGGTTGGACGCCCTCGCACCATCTCGTGGTGTTCCATGCCACGGACGACCCTACGGTGCCCATCGACAACTACTGGAGTGTGGCGCGCACCATGAACAACGGCAACTTTATGGGCATCCGCGACAACGAGCCCGACGTTCGTGGTGCACAGCACACGTCCATCGGCACTAGGTTCTATACGGTTTGGGACAAGGGATTGCTCGAAGGCCTTTTGGACAAAGACTACTATAACGATTCCCGCTATTGGCGTCCGGGTCTATGGACTACGGACAAGTACACCTTGAATTGCGAGCAATATTCAGCCGATCAGATTCCGGAGTAAGAAAATGCCCGTGCGCCTGTGTCCCCAAGGATGCAGGCGCATTTTTCGTATGCGCGTGTGTAATCCGTGCCGCTTGCTGCGACATTGCGTTTCAAGCACGGCGCATTTTTCGTATGCGCGCGTGTGTAATCAAAGACTCAAGTTTCTGATTTAGGCGAAAACGGCCTGAAAGGCCAAAAGCGCCTAGCCCAGGGCAACGCCCTGGGTATCG
>CAVJJO010000187.1:0-2875 GCA_963649665.1 Bacteroidaceae bacterium
ATAACAGGTCAACGAATGCATCGGCAGAGTCGTTCAATTCGAAAGTCAAAGGATTAAGGGCGCAAGTGCATGGCGTCAATGACCTTGCATTCTTCATGTTCCGTTGCAGTAAGATATTTGGTTAGGTTGTGTGGGCTATCCACGGAAAAATCCCCCTGCGCCAAAGAGAGCCTTCGTTGGCTTCTTCCTGAATGCGTTCTGTTTTGAAATTCAAATCAAGCGCGGGCGCAGTTTCCTTGCTGCTTCTTCAGCATGTTGAGTTGTCTGCGAAGGTCTTGGCATTTGGTGCCGTTTCCCATGGCTTGATAGCGACGGATGCTATACTCCAGCATAATCATCGTGTCGATTGCGTTGTTTGTCATCGTGTTTTCGTCTTTTGTGGCCACCGCGTTTCGGAAGCCTGTTTAGTAAATCTGTTTCTTTAATGCACTGCAAAGGTAGGGTGCAGAAGCTACAGAAACCAAACGAAACGGCTAAAAACCGGTTACGAATTCCTCTTTTTTGCTTCTTAATTGTGCTTCTGACAAACGCTCTTGGCAAAAAGTGTGCGCCTTTTTACGGCAAAAGGTGAGTGGAGAAGCGCTGCCGTATGCTTGTTTCGCGTTCTTTTTTGTAAGTTTGTAAGGTGTAACCCTGTTCCCTGCTCCTTTCTTCGTGTGAACATGAGGTGTCGCACCATGCAATCTATCTACTAACCTATAATAAAAAGAAACGTCGAAAATGAAATCTGAACGTATTGAGATAACTTACCAAAGTTTGACGAAGGACGAGCTTCAGCCTGCCGACCGCGCATTGGTCGATGCAGCTTGTCAGGCCACTTATACGAGCTATGCGCCTTATTCCAACTTTAAGGTAGGTGCTGCCGTGTTGCTCGACAACGGTGAAATAGTGAAAGGAAGCAATCAGGAAAATGCCGCTTTTGGTGCAGGAACGTGTGCCGAACGTTGTGCGCTCTTTTATGCCCATGCGCAGTGGCCGGAAAGCAACGTCGTAGCCATTGCCATTTCGGCACGCGGTGTGACGGACGAATATCTCGAACAGCCCATCTCGCCCTGTGGCGTGTGCCGCCAAGCGCTTATAGAGGCACAGAAGCGCGCGGGTGCTCCTTTGCGCGTGATACTCGTTGGACGCGACAAGGTGTATGCAGTTGATTCTGTGAGCGACTTGCTGCCGTTTCAGTTCGACGAGATTGTGTAAGTCTTCCTAAACTTAAAAATCCCTTGGCCGATGTGTTCTCTTCAGAACCCTATCGGTCAGGGGATTTTCTATTTGTATTTAAAGTAGCTTACTTGATGATGTCGAGGTCTTTGAACACCTTGCTGAGCGCAGCCACAGCGCGATCCACTTGTTCTTTGGTGTGGGTGGCCATGAGTGCTACGCGTACGAGCGTGTCCTTCGGAGCGCATGCGGGGGGGATGACGGGGTTGATGAACACACCAGCGTCAAATGCACGGGCTGTGGCGATGAACGTCTTTTCCGTGTCGCGGACGTAAAGGGGAATGATGGGCGACTCCGTTTCGCCGATTTCAAATCCGGCTTCCTTGAAGCTCTTGAGTGCATAGCGCGTCACGTCCCAAAGTGCTTCAATGCGTTCGGGCTCTTTCTGAATGATGTGGAGAGCTTCCATGGCGCATGCCGTTGCTGCAGGCGTGTTGGACGCAGAGAAGATGTAGGTGCGTGAGTTGTGGCGGAGCCAGTTGATGATGCTTTCGTCGGCAGCGATGAAACCGCCGATGGAAGCGAGCGACTTGCTGAAGGTACCCATGATGAGGTCCACTTCGTCGGTAAGACCGAAGTGGTCGCACACGCCGCGACCCTGACGGCCGAACACGCCAAGGCCGTGAGCCTCGTCGACCATGATGGTGGCGTTGTACTTGTGCTTGAGCTTTACAATCTCGGGAAGGTTGGCAAGGTCGCCTTCCATGGAGAACACGCCGTCTACTACAATCAACTTCACGGCTTCGGGAGCGCACTTCTGAAGCTGGCGCTCGAGGTCGGCCATGTCGTTGTGCTTGTACTTGAGGCAAGTGGAGAACGACAGGCGGCGTCCGTCTACGATGGAGGCGTGGTCGCGGTCGTCGCAGATGATGTAGTCCTCACGGCCGGTAAGGCAGGCAATGACACCTGAGTTTACCGTGAAGCCGGTGGAGAAGCAAAGTGCGTCTTCCTTACCAACGAAATCGGCAAGTTCCTTCTCGAGTTTTACGTGGAGGTCCAGCGTGCCGTTGAGAAAGCGTGAACCTGCGCAGCCTGAGCCATAC
Source organism: Bacteroidaceae bacterium (assembly GCA_963649665.1). Classification (GTDB taxonomy): domain Bacteria; phylum Bacteroidota; class Bacteroidia; order Bacteroidales; family Bacteroidaceae; genus Alloprevotella. The sequence goes on from CAVJJO010000187.1 coordinate 2,262, forward strand.
TTCTTCATGGCTTCAATGCCGGCGTTGATGATGCGCTCGTCACCCGTGAGACCGGTGTAGGCATTTGAGCCAAACATGAGGACGTGGTGTCCGCCCATTTCAACTTCAGTGCCTTGCTTGCCTTCAATCTGACGGAAGTAAGGGTAAACTCCCTGTGCAATGTATTGCTGGGGGAGTGTGTACTTTGCTAATCTGTCTTGTAGAATTCCCATATGGATTTTTGTTCAAGGAGCATCGTGTTCCTTCGGCGTGAAGGCTGGGGAGATGCCCCGTATGGTTGTGTTCTATTTATTAATGGGCAATGCTGATGGTAAAATGTGGACTTATATATAGGTCTCGTCTTTGCCCAATACGGCTGCAAAGATAGTCATTTAATCTAATTTGTACCTTTGTGTATTAAAGAAATGCACGTTTTACCCTTCAAGTGTGCCAAAACCGGACTGTGAGTATCTTCTTTTGTCAAAGATTGTTGATTCTTTAAGTGGAGCGCATGGAGCGAAGCGCATTGGCGTTCTATTGCTGCATAAAAGCAGCTCAGTAATATGTAAAAAATAACTTGAGCAGTTTTTGATTAGATAAATGTGCCAACGGCGGGCTGAAAGCCCAACCTGCGC
>CAVJJO010000188.1:0-2859 GCA_963649665.1 Bacteroidaceae bacterium
GAGCTGTCAAGACTGGAGTCTTGACCTCCATGCGCTTCGCCCCCATGCGCTTCGCTCCCATGCGCTGTCGCCTTATAATCTTCGCGCTTATCTGTCAAGACTGGAGTCTTGACCTCCATGCGCTGTCGCTCCCATGCGCTGGCGCTCCTATGCGCTGGCGCTCCTATGCGCTGTCGCCCCCATGCGCTGTCGCCTCCATGCGCTGTCGCCTTATAATCTTCGCGCTTATCTGTCAAGACTGGAGTCTTGACCTCCATGCGCTGTCGCTCCCATGCGCTGGCGCTCCTATGCGCTGGCGCTCCTATGCGCTGTCGCCCCCATGCGCTGTCGCCTCCATGCGCTGTCGCCTTATAATCTTCGCGCTTATCTGTCAAGACTGGAGTCTTGACCTCCATGCGCTGTCGCTCCCATGCGCTGTCGCCTCCATGCGCTTCTCTTCTAAATTCATTATTAAGAAAAATGCCACCATATCCCTCATTTCTTTAGCATAGTGTATTCTCCATTCTTTGAAAATGCCTACTTTTGTCAATTATTAAGCTTAGCAACCAAAAGTAACAATCCTATAAACACCCCATCGCTTATGCCACAAGCACTACTCACCCGTGCGCTCCTTTCCGGCGCACTCCTCCTCTCCATGCCTTTCGCCGCTTCGGCACAACACACCTGGCTTCAGCACCATGCAGCAAAGCCCGCCGCAGTGCCCATGACAGCACTCACCCCTGCCATCACCACCAGGGCGCAAGAAGCAACCGCCGTACGTCCGTCGGCAGCCCGCGCCACCAGCGTGGACGCCATAGCCATCGGCTACTGCAGCGTGAGCGACTACATCTACGAATACGACGGCATCAGTCCCAACGAAGACACCAACATGGGCGTTGCCGTGCTCCTCACCAAAGAACAGATTGGCGACTACGTGGGTGGCACAATCCGCTCGCTTCAGGTAGGCTGGAACAGCCGTTCCTATAAACCCTCCGTGCAAGCCTTCTTGCGCGACAAGATAAACGGCACCGACCTCGCTTCCGCCAAGTTCACCCCCACCAACGCCGTGGGCTGGAACACCGTGAAACTCGACAAAGGCGTGGAAATCACTGCCGACATGGACAGCCTCTATATGGGCCTCTTCCTCAAACTCACCGCAGGCAACTATCTGCCCACGCTCTATCCCTACAACGTAAAGAACTCCAGCCTCATCTACCGCGAAGGCGACAAGGACGCCAACGGCAATCCCCTCTGGTACGACTACAGCGACTACGGCCAACTTGCCATCATGGCCACGGTGGAAGATGCCGAAGGCAAGTTCCACAACATCGTGAGCGTGCCCAACTTCCAGTACGACGTCGTTTCCCGTGCCGACTCCACCTCCGCCACCCAAGTGCGCATCTACAACCGCGGCACGAACGACATCGGTTCCATCGGCATACAATGCACGCAGGGCGACTCCGTATGGAGCGAAGAGTTTGAACTCCAAACCGCCATTGCCCCGGGCTACAGCGCCAAGTACAACATTCCCGTACACTGCTTCAAGTCCGGCCCCGCCACCTATACGTTCAACTACGTCAACGGCGAAGTGCCCACCAAGCCCTTCACCGCCACCCTCAACCAGATAGCCGTGCCAAGCGACGTGGCGGCGAAATACGTGAAGCGTCCCCTCATTGAGTTCTACACCAGCGAGAACAGCGTGTACGGCCCCACCTACTACAGCTACATCACCGATGGCCTTAAAGGCATGCGCGACCGCTACACCGTGATTAGCGTGCACAACGAAGACCAGTTCATGACCGGCTCCGAGAGCGACGACGCCATAGCCATGCAGCTTGCCCTGCTCGACAACGACAGCACACTCGTTTATGTCCCCGCCGAGAGCATCGACCGCAACACCTATTCCTACTCCGCATGGGGTTCACCCGGCCGCCTCTCCACGGTGGGCCACACGCTCTATTCCGAAGCCGGCGCACAGGTCTACAGCCAGATACTCAACACCCCCACCTTCGCCTCCGTCACCGCCTCGGGTAGCGTCAACGACGACGCCAAAGCCGTGAGCATCGACGTGGACGGCGACATAGCCGACGGCGTGATGCCCGAAGGCGAACCCCTCTACCTCAGCGTTTACCTCGTGGAGCACGACGTGAAGAGCACGAGCCAGAAGTTCTGGGACGAAACCGAGGAAGAGAAATACGGCGGCGAGTACACGCACGAGAGCGTAATCCGCCGTCGCCTCACCCCCTTGTTCGGAACGGAAATCACTACGACCGACGGTAAGTTCCATCAACACTTCGACCAGCGCATCTCTTCCAAGTGGGCTGCCGACAAGTTGGGCGTCATCGCCTTCATCAACCGTGGCGAACAGAACGCCGCCGACCATCGTCAGGTCATCAACACCACCGAATGCACCCTCACTCCGCCCGCAGGCATCGACAACGCCACTACCTCTTCCGCAGGTCGTGTGGTAGCCGTCTACACCACCTCCGGCGTGCAGCTTCCCCTCAACGAGAAACCCGCTCCCGGCGTATATCTCGTGAAGCGCCTCGTCAACGGCAAGGCCGTGGTGACGAAAGAAGTGAGATAAGCACAGTGCATATATTCTAAGGAATATGAGGGGCGAAGCGCATGGAGGCGCTAGCGCATGGAGGTCAAGACTCCAGTCTTGACTGCTCTACACGGCGATAATCACGCCCATGGGGGTGACGTTTTCAAAACGTCACGCTCTAACGGCCTAATCAACCAAGGCATTTCAATACACCAAAGCATGCCGTAAAAATTCCAAGGCACGCCGTAAAAATTCCAAGGCAGCAAATTTAAATTATCCCTAGGCCCAACGTATTGGGCCTTGAGCCCCAAATTTTCAAACCTTCACAACAT
>CAVJJO010000189.1:0-2839 GCA_963649665.1 Bacteroidaceae bacterium
ACACCTTCTACGAATGGAAAACCTCCCAAACCGCCCTCCTCTTCGAACCCCACGGATATAAAAACGACAAGGCCAAAGGCGGATTTTGGTTGTAATTCATTAATTTTGCAGATAATAACAACCTGCAACACCTAATCAAATGAAGAAAACATTCCTCCCATTTCTTATGATAGCACTTACTGCTATTTCTTGTCATAATCGTTCATCTTCTCCTTCTGATAGCGAAATGGATTCTATGGCCGTAGATTCTATGCATGTAGATATAGGAGAAACAGCTGCACCGAATACTCGTGAATACACGGTGTCATCAAGAGATGTTCAAAGTATGCGCGATGCGGACGGCAATGAAATTCAAAAGATACATTACAGCATTGAAATCCCGTCTGAATACGACAAAACCGACCTTGACAACATTGCCGATGAACTGAAAGCGAAAGAATCCGTCAGTCGTGTATTCGTAGAGTTCTACATGAAAGGAATGAATACGAACAATGGCAACTACGCCCTTTCAAAGCGCACTCCTGACGACAACTCTACTCAGATAAACTATGTAGCTCCTCCAAAAGAGCCTGAAAAGAAGATTAAAAAGCCCTATGACGGATGCAAGGTTTACGGCGCATGGGAAATGTATGGTGCAAAACTTATTGCCTACTCAAAAGGAGGCAAATGCTACATGGTGAATTACTATGGCGGCGAGAATTTTGATAAACCTGATAGGTATATCAAAACAACGTATGGTGGTAGAACGGCATTTAGGAATGCTGAAGACCCCAATGAAATCTACGTCATTAACCAAGACGGAGATTTAGACGGCTATAGTTTCGGTGATTATGCCGGCACATTCCCTATGACATTCTATTAAAGCAATCAACTCCATTGTCTTTTCGCCCCCCTTAATGCTTCCACACCTTTGCGGTATGGAAGCATTTTCTATTTCTCTCCCTCGCTCGTGGCAAGAGCTATCCGCCCCCCAGCTCCGCCAATTCTTCCGCTTAATAGCCCGAAACATCCCCCTCCCCGAAGCCGAAGCCCTCTGCGCCACCAAATGGTCAAACCTCACCATCCTCGGCCGCTGCGGAGCGCACGCCTTTTGGGCAAGGCACAACCGCACCAAGCAGTGTGTTTTGCTCCAAGACTGGCAGTGGACCTACGCCGCAAGGCAGCTCTCCTTCCTCGAAACATTCCCATCCCACCCCGTGCGGCTCAAAACCATCCAAGGAGCCGAAGCCGTAGCCCCCGACCTCCAAGGCGTACCCTTCGAAAGCTATTTGGCGCTCGAAAACTTCTACCAAGGTTTTCTACATACGCAAGCGATGGACTGCCTCGCAGAAATGGCTTGCCTCCTCTATCCCCAACTAAAAGCGAAGCCCAACGAGGCCGAACTCCTCTCCATCTTCTATTGGTTCGCCTCCGTCAAAGACCTCTTCACCCGAACCTTTCCCCACTTCTTCACGTTCGCGCCCACCGACGGCGGCAATCTCCTCGGCACGGCTGCGCAAGCCCTCGGCGACACCCTCCGCCAAGCCATGAACGCCCAAATCCGTGCCTTGACCGCCGGCGACATCACCAAGGAGCAAGCCGTCCTCGCCATGGACTGCTGGCGAGCCTTGACCGAACTCGACGCCAAAGCCCGTGAGGCCGAAGAAATCAAACGAATGCAATAACTATGGAACCAAATTTCAACTGGAACGCCACCGCCTTCTTCCAATCCCTAACCCAGCGAAACAAGTTCGCCCAAGCCCAAGCCTTCACCTTCGCCCGAGTCTCGGGCTTAGACGGCTTTGAGGAAGCCCTCGCCCGGATGCAGTCCGCCACGGCCTTCGTCTGCGTGAGCGACACGAGCCAGGGCTACATGGAAATCCACAACTCGCCCCATACGCGCCGCGTCAAGACGGTGTTCCTCGCCATGCGCCACGCCATCGACGACGCTGCCGCCCGTCAGGCGTGCATGGACACCCTCCGCGAACTCTTCCGCCAGTTCATGTCCGTCCTCATCCAAGAGCGCACACGCCTCGAAGAGCAGCGGCTCTACCTCGACCCTCGCATCAGTTTTCAGGAAATCGACCAATACTTCTTCTCGGGCTGCGCCTGCGCCTATTTCCAAATAAGCATTGACACCTACACCGACCTAAGATACAACGCCGATGAATGGAACTGACCAAGCGCAAGCCGAACGCGAAAAGTTCGTCCGCGCCTTCAACGCCACGATGCTCAAAATATGGAAAGAGCAAATGACCCTCCTCGGCGTTATCGACACCGGGCGGTTGTTGGCTTCGCCCAAGTCGCTGCCACTCCGTGCCGACGGACGTTTCCTTGAACTCGGTCTCTCGCAGTCGTTCCTCGAATACGGCCTCTGGCAAAACTTCGGCACGGGCCGAGAAATCCCCCGAGGCAACAGCGGAGACATAGGCCGAGAGCGCAAGCGCAAGAAGAAGCCCTGGTTCAGCCGCAAGTACTACGCCTCCGTCATGAACCTCCGCGACTTCCTCGCCGACAACTCCGCCAAAGAGTTCGTCGGCATCATCGCCCAAGCCATCGACGACAAATTCCTCCGCTACAACCACTAATCTCCCACGGAACGATTGGGTTTTGCCCACAGAACTCACAGAACTCACAGAACTTCTGTGTATTCCGTGTTCGAAAACAATTCGTGGTCAATTCATGGCCAATTCACGATAATTGGCTTTCCCTTCGGCCGCCGAACGTTGTTTCGTGTTCCAAAAAACTCTGTGCATTCCGTGAGTTCTGTGGGAGAAAAACAGTCTTTTCAGTGGGAAACAACGAAAGATAAATTTGTGTTCAAAAAGCAAGCCCCATGGACACCTCCCAGTTAACCACC
>CAVJJO010000190.1:0-2803 GCA_963649665.1 Bacteroidaceae bacterium
AAAGCGCAAAAGCGTTACTATACATCACACGCTTTTGCCCTTTCAGGGCGCAAAGCCGCAGGTAATCAATACCCAGGGCGTTGCCCTGGGCTAGGCGCAAACTGGCCCTTCAGGCCGTCCCCCCCCTAACTCAGAAACTTGAATATCTATCTTATCCTTTCATACCTTTCACAAACCCTATGCTTTTTACATCACTCCTACTGGCTCTTTCGTCGGCTGCGACAGACACGTTGCAGATAGACCGCGCCACCGTAGAAGGTCCCTATGAAGTGGCGGCGCCCTATGCCGCCGACTCCCTCAACAACCAGGGAAAACCCTACGACGCGAAAGAAACCCTCGAGGCCAACACCGCCCTCGTCACCTCACTCTCCGCCGCACGTTCCGCCAAGGCAGCCACCGCCATTCACCGCAACGACGCCCTCGCTCCCGCCAACGGCGCCGAGAGCGCAGTGCGCGTGCTGCGTTTCAATGTGCAGACCGCCAAGTTTGCCAAAGGCACCGTGAAGGTCGACGGCATAAAGAACTGCAAACTCTTCGTCAACCGCGTGGAAAGCGCCGACAAGAGTTTCACCCTCGCTCCCGGCCGCACCGAAATGGCCCTCCTCGTGCTCACGCAGAAAGCCGACGCCGACACGTTCCGCGTGAGCCTCGTGGGCGAAGGTCTGCAGTCCGCCGCAGTCAATGCCGAAGGCAAGCGCCCCTACACGATGGACGACATGATTCTCGGCAACCAGTATCGCGATGCCGAACTCTCCCCCTCGGGCCGCTACCTCGTTACCACCAGCTACTTCATGAAAGCCGACGGCACGGCGCCTTATACTACCACCGTCACCGAACTTGCCACGGGAAAGGAAATACTCCGTTACAACGAATACCTCCGCATGACCTGGCAGCGCGGCAAAAAGGACGTGCTCACCTTCGTGCGTAAAGCCGCCGACGGCCGCGAACTCGTGCATTTCGACCCCGCCACCCGCACCGAACGCGTCGTGGCAACCGCCTTGCCCGAAGGCATCGTAGGCTTCTCGCCTGCCGCCGACTACGTCATCTATTCCAAAAACGAAGAAGGCACAAAGGAGACCAACGGACTCAAGCGCCTTCAGGACCCCGACGACCGCATGCCCGGATGGCGCAGCCGCAGTTCTTTGTGGCGCCGCGACCTCCGCACGGGACTCAGCCAACGCCTCACCTTCGGAAAAGAGAACACGTGGCTTTGCGACATCTCTGCAACCGGACGCAGCCTGCTCCTCGCCACATCCACGTTCGACGCCCACAAGCAACCCTTCGACCGCATGTCGTTCCTCCGCATGGATGCTTACACCGGACGTGTTGACACGCTCCTTTCCGACACCGTGTTCGTGGCCGACGCCAAGTTCTCGCCCGACGAGAAGCAGATACTCGTGAAAGCCTCCCCTGCATCGTTTGCCAACATCGGTTCCGAAGTGAAGGAAGGACAGTTCCCCAACGCCTTCGACTACCGCCTCTATCTCCACGACATCGCTTCCCGCACCACCAAGCCGCTTCTCCCCAATTTCGCCCCCTCCGTTGACGACTACATGTGGGAAACCGCCGACGGCAACATCTACTTCCGTGCCACCGACGGCTGCGACGAAGTGCTCTACCGCCTCGAACCCAAAACGCTCCGCCGCACCCGCTACGCCCTGCCCGTGACCTATGTGCAGGGCTGGAGCCTCTCCACCGCCACGGCTACGCCCACGGTGGTCTATTTCGGTCAGACCGGCGAGCGTGCCCGCGAAATGTTCACCGCCACCCTCACCGCAAAGGGTGCTACCGCTTCGCGCCGCATCGGTCCGAACAACTTCGACGAAATGTACCCCGACGTGGAAGTGGGTCGCGTGGCCGACTGGTCGTTCAAAGCCTCGCGCGGCGACTCCATCAGCGGTTTCTACATCCTTCCGCCCCATTTCGACGCGTCGAAGAAATATCCCCTCATCGTCTACTACTACGGCGGCTGCACACCCACGGGCAAGACGCTGCAGTTCCAGTATCCCCTCCAGGTGCTCGCCGGCCAAGGCTACGTGGTCTATGTCTGCGAACCCAGCGGAGCCATCGGCTACGGACAGGAGTTTGCCGCACGCCACGTCAACACGTGGGGTAAGGAGTCGGGCGACGACATCATTGAAGGCACCAAGCGCTTCCTTCAGGAACACCCCTATGTCGACGCCACGAAGGTGGGATGCATGGGCGCTTCCTACGGCGGTTTCATGACGCAGTATCTGCAAACGCGCACCGACATATTCGCCGCCGCCATTTCCCACGCCGGCATCAGCAACATTGCCAGCTATTGGGGTGGGGGATACTGGGGCTACACCTACGGACAGTGTGCCCAGTACGGCAGCTATCCTTGGAACAACCCCGACCTCTACGTCAAGCAGTCGCCCCTCTTCAATGCCGACAAGATACACACCCCGCTGCTGCTTCTCCACGGCACCGTCGACACCAACGTGCCTACCAACGAGAGCCAGCAGATGTACACCGCGCTCAAGATACTCGGTCGCGACGTAAGCTACATTCAGGTCGAAGACGCCAACCACGTGGTCACCGACTTCAAGAAGCGCCTCGTCTGGCAGAACGCCATCTTCGCCTGGTTCGCCAAGTACCTCCAGGGCGACTCCACTTGGTGGAACACGCTCTATCCCGAAAAGTAAGCATCGGAGGAAGCCTATGCCCGCCGTTTTTAGTAATATGTAAAAAATAACTTGAGCAGTTTTTGATTAGATAAATGTGCCAACGGCGGGCTGAAAGCCCAACCTGCGCCTAGCCCAGGGCAACGCCCTGGGTAACA
>CAVJJO010000191.1:0-2789 GCA_963649665.1 Bacteroidaceae bacterium
GTACCCAGGGCGTTGCCCTGGGCTAGGCGCAGGTTGGGCTTTCAGCCCGTCGTTGGCGCATTTTTTAAATTGAAAAACTGCGCAAGTTATTTTTTGAAATTCACTAAGCAGCATCAGCGTTTTTTCTTGCGCTTGAAGAACGACGTGATTTGCCCCAGTCGACGGCAGAGTTTGTAGCCCGTCATGGCGCCGTCGTAGATGGCGAACAGGCGTTCGCCTTGGTTCACCCAATGCTGGAATTGCGTAGACTCTTCCGGCGGTGTGGTCAAAATGGTCCAACGTTTGCCGATGCGCGAACGGCTCTCATCTATTTGTGTACGAAGTTTGGCACGCTCGGCCTCCAACGTTTCCAATGTGTAGCGCTTAGTCATATTCTTTTCTTTTTCAAATTGGCGAAAAGTCCGTTCCGTAAGTCCATGCACGCAACGGAAATCCGCTTGCAGCGCTAAATTCGTCATTTCTTGCGACATAACAAATGCCGAGAGGCAAAAAGCGCTCTACAAATCAGAAAGCCCATGGTCTCACTTTGGTTTTGAAGAAAGTTTACAAAGCGAGAAACTACTCAAGTGGTGGTAAGCGTCGGTGCGAAGCGTATGAGTGGCCTCTTTTTTTTAACACTGAGAATCGCGTAGAAATCACCACTCGCTCCGACGCTCGGAAATACGCGATTTTCAGCGTGTATAATTATACACTCCAATGCCGCGGAATACGCATATATTCAGAATTTGCTGCATACCGCTGCATAAAAGGACGCTTTCGAGCAAAAAAACAGAGCCTTTGTCGCGAAAAATCCAAGGCTTCCAGGAAAAACTCCCCTTAGGCCCAACGTTTTGGGGCTAAGGGGAGTTTGCACAAGAAGCCTTGGACTGACGAAAATGTGCCGAAAAGGAGCAAAAAAGCGCCGTTCTCCGCTCTAGATTGAACCTCGTAGACGAAAAAACGAGGGACACAAAATTAACGAATAAAGGATTTATTCACAAAATGGCCTACCTTGAGTTCCCTACCTTGCCGCATATGCGCTGCACCTGGTGCACGCCGGAAGGAATAAGCCTAAAAAATTCATTTCCAAAGCGCAAGAAATAACAGTCAAGGCTTTGGCACTATGCAATTATTCGTACCTTTGCAGCAAGAAACAAAAGGTACCTATACGAATTATGATCAACAGAGAACTGATAAGGCTGAAAGTGGTTCAGCTCGTTTATTCGTACTATCAGAACGAAGGCAAAACGCTTGACGTGGCAGAAAAAGAGCTCACGTTCTCCCTTGAGAAAGCATACGACCTCTATCTTTACCTGCTCTCCATGCTGGTGAAGCTGAAGCGCGTGGCCGAACACAAGGATGCCGTGAGAGAAGCACGCGAAAAGCGTACGGGAAACGCCATCGGTGGCATTTCTGCCGTCAACAAGTTTGCCCACAACCAATTCCTTGAACAATTGTCCGACAACAAAGCGCTGATTGACTACCAGGAGAACCGCAAAGGCTCATGGGCAGAAGAAGACGCTTTCGTGAAGCAGCTTTACACAACGTTTATTGAAAGCGACGTATTCCTCAACTATATTAGCAAAGAAGACTTCAGCTACGAGGCCGACCGCGAAGTAATCCGCAAACTCTACAAGACGTACATTTGCTACAACTTCAACTTCGACCCCTATCTTGAAGACCACTCGCTCTACTGGAACGACGACAAGGAAGTGATTGACACGTTCGTGATGAAAACCATCAAACGTTTCACTCCCGAAACCACCCCCGACTTCCCCTTGCTCCCCGCTTACGACTCCGAAGACGACCGCAAGTTCGCGCTCGAACTTTTCCGCACGTCCATCGTGAGAGGCGAAGAGTTGCGCGAAATCATCAAAGGCGGTTCAAAGCATTGGGATTTCAACCGCATTGCCCTTATGGACGTGATCATCATGCAAATAGCCTTGGCTGAAATCCTCACGTTCGACTCCATTCCGCTGAACGTCACGTTCAACGAATACCTCGACATTGCGAAAGTGTACTCTACGCCGCGCAGTTCATCCTACATCAACGGCATGCTCGACGGCATTGTGCGCCGACTCACCAAAGAAGGTCGCACCACGAAGGTACGCATCAAGAAAGCCCGCCGTTTCAACCCGCAAGTGAAGGACCTCACCATTCCCGAAGGTAACGAGGAGGATCATCAGGCATAAGGGCAGTTTCTCTTCAAGAACGGCATACAGCACTCCAACAAGCATAACCTCAGAAACTACACATAAAAGAAATGAACACATTTATCCTCGACGGTGGACAGCAAGCGCAAGGTGGCGGCATGCAGATGATCATCATGATGGTGGTACTCTTCGCCATCGTATATTTCTTCATGATTCGTCCCCAAAACAAGAAGCAGAAAGAAATACAGAAGTTCCGCAACTCGCTCACCGTTGGTCAGCAAATCGTCACCATCGGCGGCATCCACGGCGTGATCAAGAGCATCAACGACGACGAAGGCACCGTAAGCGTTGAAGTGGCCACCGGCGTGAAGATGGTATTCTCTAAAGACGCCATCTCTCTCCCCGCCAATGCCCCCAAGGCTGACGAAAAGAAATAAGCGCACTCTCTCATAGCTTGCCGGAAACATTATCACATACGGTTAGGGCTTGCTGAGAAATCAACAGACGGAGCAAGCACCTTTGGATCCGCAGCCTAAGCGGGTCAAAAGGTGTTGGCTCCGTTTTCCATTTGCGTTTCAGTAAAGTGTAAGAAACAACTTCAGCAATGTGTAAAAAATAACTTGAGCATTTTTATTCGATAATCATGCAACGCATTCA
>CAVJJO010000192.1:0-2721 GCA_963649665.1 Bacteroidaceae bacterium
TTGCCCTGGGCTAGGCGCAGGTTGGGCTTTCAGCCCGTCGTTGATGAATGCGTTGCATGATTATCGAATAAAAATGCTCAAGTTATTTTTTACACATTACTAAAGTTCCTTGATGCACTCTTTGAGCGCATCTTCCCACCAGCGTATTTCTATGCCGAAGGTGTCTTTGATCTTCGTCTTGTCGAGCACGGAGAAGTGCGGACGCTTGGCAGGCACGGGGTAATCCTCGGTGTGGATGGGGCGCACGCAGCAATCGTCGATGCCTTCGAGGCGATGGATGGCACGGGTGAAGTCGTACCAAGAGCAAACGCCCTCGTTGGTGAAGTGGTACACGCCAGGCACGATGCCGTTGGTGATGATGTGCATGATGGCGCGGGCAAGGTCGCGGGCATAGGTCGGTGAACCGAGTTGGTCGAACACCACGCCGAGTTCGTCGCGCTCACGACCGAGGCGTATCATGGTCTTCACGAAGTTGTTGCCGAAGGTGCTGTAGAGCCATGCCGTGCGGATTACCACGGAACCGGCGCAGGAGCGGATTACTTCTTCCTCGCCTTCCAGTTTGGTGCGTCCGTAGACGGTCTGCGGGTTTGTGGCGTCGTCTTCCTTGTAGGGCACACAGCCCATGCCGTCGAACACGTAGTCGGTAGACACCTGTATCATGGTGCCTCCCACAGAGGCTACGGCTTCTGCCAAATAGCTGGGCGCTACGTGGTTGAGAAGGTCGCAGAGTTCGGGATTGCTCTCGGCTTTGTCGACTGCCGTAAAGGCGGCGCAGTTGACCACCACGCTGATGTGGTGCTGCTCTATGTAGTTATACACGGCCTTGCGGTCGGTGATGTCGAGTTCTTCTTTGTCGGTGAAATGAAATTCGCACTCGTCGTCATACTTCGGCGCAAGTTGCTGTATTTCGTTTCCAAGTTGACCGTTGCATCCGGTCACGAGTATTTGTTGCATTTGATGAGGGGTAGTTTATGTCGTCTATATATAAGGGCGCGACGCGAAATCAGAACTTGAGTCCTTCTTTCTTGTCAAGGAAATAATAGTCGGAGAGTTGTCCGAGAAATTTGGAGATATCCGTTACGGCCTGAGCAGTCTGTTCGGAGATTTCCTTTTTCTGCAAGCGGAGCATAATCACGCCGTAGAGGAAGTCGAAGCAAGTGGTGAGTTCCGACTCCTCCACCTCATCGCCCTTCGGCACATAATGGCGGCGCAGGCGTTCGCGAAGTTCCACTATATAAGGAAGCACGCGGTAGTAGAGTTGCTTATAGTAGTAGTATGCGGGCGAGGCCAGGAGTTTTGCGTTGAGTTCCTCAAGTTCCTGAAGAATGTTTTGGCAAATCTGAAGATGTCCGGTCTTGCGAATGCCTTCTGTACGCATCATTTCGCACAAGTTGGCATACCAGTTTGACATTCTCTTGCGTTCGCGTTCATCGAGGTTAAAGGTCGACACGTATTTTTCTGCGATGAGTTCTTCGTCGCAATGGAACGAACGAATCAAGTCCTCCACTTGCCACATATAGAGCAAGTACTCTGCACGGTTGGTATTTTTGAGTTTGTCGGCTACAATCATTGTTGAGTCGGTTATTAACGTCGTAATTAATAAAGCGAAAGGTTGAAGAGCGTGGTGATGGCGTAGATTACCGAAGCCGCCAGCACGATGGAGCCTATCGTTTGGTTGAGTCGCTTGATGCCGCGCTCACCGAAATTCGTGCGCATACGGTCTATGATGTATGTCAACCCAAGCCACCATAGCATGGCTCCGCCCACGATGGACAAATAGCCCAACACACGGCTGAACCAGTCGCCGGGAATGACGAAGGTGAGCATGTTGAAAAGGGCAATGAAGAGGAATACAATCAGGGGATTGGAGAGCGTAACAAGGAAAGCCGTGGTAAAATTGTGTACCAGCGAGCCTTTGTTGTTGCCCACCTTTTGCGGACGTACGTGAGGGTCGGTTCTAAACATATAGATACCGAAAATGAAAAGCATGATGCTTCCCACGAGTTTCAGCCAAAAGATATTTTCTTTCTGGCTGATAAAATCCATGACGAACGACATGCCGAAGCCGGTAATCATTGCATAAATGATGTCGCTCAGCGCAGCGCCCGCTCCTGTAACGAGGCCATATGCCCTTCCTTTCTTTATGGTACGCTGTATGCACAACACACCTACAGGCCCCATGGGCGCTGAAGCTATGATGCCTATCAACAAGCCCTTCAGCACGATTTGGAAAGGACCGGCAAATTCAAAGAATATATTGTTCATGAATGGCTACTCAAACTAAAACGGAGCAAAGGTAATTTATTATTGTTGAATTGCCAAATAAAAACTATACTCTTCGCGCTAATGCGCTCCGTGCGCAAGCACATACGAAATCAAAGCACATGCGGGGAAGGCAACAATCTGTGAAACCCACACCTTTTACTTCTTTGTCTATAGCTGCTTTTACACCGTGCCTTGGAATTCGTACGGCGTGCCTTGGAATTCTTACGGCGTGCCTTGGAATTTTTGCTACATGCCTTGGATTTTAAACAACGTGTAAAACATCTTCGGCTATTTTGATGCGAAGCGCATGGGGCGTACTTCTGATGCGCATACGCGTGACGTTTTTAGTAATATGTAAAAAATAACTTGAGCAGTTTTTGATTAGATAAATGTGCCAACGGCGGGCTGAAAGCCCAACCTGCGCATAGCCCAGGGCAACGCCCTGGGTACCATCGT
>CAVJJO010000193.1:0-2699 GCA_963649665.1 Bacteroidaceae bacterium
ATGTGTAGTATACAAAGCGCAGCGCATGGGGGTCAAGACTCCAGTCTTGACTGATGAGCGCGAGGTTGTGAGGCGAAGCCACGCAAAAGCCTCCGTGAGACCCGTGTAGAGCGTGACGTTTTGGAAACGTCACCCCCATGGAAGGCGCAGCATCGCAGAAGCCTCCATCAAGCCGTGTAGAGCTGTCAAGACTGGAGTCTTGACCTCCATGCGCTTCGCCCCCATGCGCTTCACTCCTTGTGCCGTTTGGCTCAAAATGCTAAAGCTTATTGTTACCAGAAACATTTACGGCCGGATGCATAGGTTGCATCCGGCCGTAACCGTTATATTGCCTTATGAGCGAATGGGGCTTACTTGCCCATGCTCTTGAGTGCGTTGTCGAACTGCTTGGCCGATGCGCTTTCGGGGTCGGCCTTGAGCATGATGTCTACATACTTGCGGCAAGTGTCGAAGTCTTCTTTCTGAGAAGCGTAGAAGGCGAGGTACTGTGCGGCGAGCAGACGTGAAGAGTTGGCGCTTTCGTCGGCGGGCATCATGGAGAGTGCCTTTTCGTAGAGTTCGCGGGGCTTCTCTTCAGCTACCTGTGAGTTCTTGATGTTGAGGGCGGCCTGCTGCATCACAGCCTTGTAGTAGTCGGCTTCCTTCTCGAGCACCTTGTTGAAGGCGTCCATACCGCCGGCGATGTATTCGTCCTTCTTGGCATCGTCGTCGGTCTGGTGAACGGCCTTGAGGTATTCCTGGCCAAGACCGAAGTAGTCGGTGAGGTCAACCTTGTCGCCCTTCTTTTCCATGAACTGCTTGTAGGTGGCGATTGCCTTGTCGGTTTCCTTGTTGCGGCTGTACACCTTGGCAAGTTCCTTGTAGTTGGCAAGCTTTGAGGGGTCCTTGGCAAGAGCCTTCTCGTAAGCGGCGATGGCTGCGGACATATCGTTCTCTTCCTTGGCAAGCGCTGCGAGGTATTCGTAGTCGAGGGAGAGGAAGGTGCTGTCGGCATACTCTCCGCTGGTGAGGTAGGACGAAGCGTCCTTGGCGGAAGCAATGGCAGCGTCGATGTCGATGGATTCACCAATCTTGTTGACCTTGGCGAAGAAGTCCATACGGCGGATCACCATGTCCTTCGGAGCGAGGGGAAGGAGTTCGCCGGTGAGCTCGGTGATGCGGTTGAAGTTGGCCTGAGAGTAGAGCGACTGGAGGAAGTTTTCGCAAGAGCGGATGTCAATCACGCTGGTGTCTTTGGGCACGGCAGCGTAGTATTTCTCGTACTGCTCTACGGCTTCGGGATATTTGTCGAGCTTGTAGTTGATGTCGCCGAGATCCTTGTAGGCAGAGAATGCGGAGGGATCGAGGCGGAGAATGTGGTTGAGGGCTTCGATGGCCACGTAGGGGTTCACATTCTTATATACGAAGGCGTTGCGCTTGAGGGCTGCCACGTTGTTGGAGTCGACCATGAGCACAGCGTCGAACTTCTGGCCTGCGCCACCGTAGTCCTTACGGATCATGCAGACTTCACCGCTGAACATGAGGCCGGGGATGTACTCGGGAGCGAGTTCGTAAACGCGGTCGGCGCACTGCTTGGCAGCGGGGTAGTTGTTGTTTTCGAGGAAGTAGCTACCTACGGACACGAGGCTTTCCTTGCTCTTGCCGATTTTCTTGACGAGCTTCGTGAACACCTTGTTGGCCTTGTCGGGGTCTTCCATGCTGAGGTTGATTACCTGGTCGGCCAACTCTTTGTCTTCAGGGTCAAGAGCGGGCACGTCGTACGACTTGGTCTGTGCCTGAAGGCCGCAAGTGCCCATAAAAAGGAGGGCAGAGAGCGCAAAAGCGCGAAACATGTTCTTCTTCATATTGTGGTTCTTATTTATTTCGGTTGAATGATTGCGGACTGCCGTCGGCCGAAAAGCGGCGAGGGGTTCTATCCTTTTGACGGCAAACACCTTGCAAATATAGCAATAAACAAAGATTCCCGCCTTTTAGTTATCTTGAATTTTGTGTGAAGGTTATGGTTTCTTCTGTTTTGAACGTGGCAAAGATATGCATTTCTCTGCATGTGCAAGGGTTGGCGGCCATTTCTTAATGCTTTTTTAGCCGAACGGTCAGCCGAACATGAAACGTTCCTAAAAGAGCCGCGGCGAAACGATCGGCTGTTTCGGTTTCGGAAATGCGAGGCGAAACGCCACCGGAAGGGAACCTTAAAAGCGGAGAAGTTAAACAACGTATAGAGAAGGGGCGAATGTTAATTTTGTGACGAAATATTGACAATCGCGCTTCTTCAACCAGAGAAAAAGACGGGGCTTTTTGAAGCGCAGAAAGCCTTTTTCTTCTACTCCAAGGCGGCTTGTGGAAATTCCCCTTAGCCCCAACGCGTTGGGCCTAGGGGGATTTTTTTCTAGATGCCTTGGAATTTTCGCGAAAACAGGGGTGATTTTGGGGAGATTTGAGGGCAAGAACGGAAGATGCCATCAAGATATATCGATTTATTGTAATTCCTGGCAATATAATGTATTTCTTCTTTCGCTGAAAATCGCGTATTTGCGGGCGAGTGTACGGTCGGTGATTTCTACGCGATTCTCAGTGTTAAAAAAGCGAGGTATTGATTGCGCATGGGGGCGAGGTTTTCAAAACCTCGCGCTCTACACAGAGTTTTAAGGCGCAGCCACGCAGAAGCCTCCGTGAGGCCGTGTAGAGCGTGACGTTTTGAA
>CAVJJO010000194.1:0-2688 GCA_963649665.1 Bacteroidaceae bacterium
TGTTACCCAGGGCGTTGCCCTGGGCTAGGCGCAGGTTGGGCTTTCAGCCCGCCGTGACACATTTCTCGAATCAAAAACTGCTCAAGTTATTTTTTGACATTCACTAAAATATCATAGAGAGCAGTGACGTTTTGAAAACGTCACCCCCATGAGCAGCGCAAGCGCTCACCCATCTTCATTCTATTAAAGAACGTCTATGAACATCACATTTACGAATAAAGAACATAACGCATAGCGCTTTTTGCCACCTCCACCGCGCAAATCTCTTCCTTAAATTGGTAAATACCGAAATCTTTCGCGGAAAGTTTTAAAAATCCCCCCCCCAAGTCACCAACTTTTGCCTCCTTTGCACCCGCTTTGCGGGCATCAAGGGAAATGGCCCCACCAAGAAGCACACACGAAAACAAATTCAATAAACTCTCTCTTCAAAACTTAAAGATGAAAAGAATCAGTCTTCTCATGGCCCTGCTCCTGAGCTTCACGCTTGGTGCAGTAGCCCAAAACGTGGCCTCAAGCGCCACCACCATCGACGCCCTCACCAGCGGTTACTACGTGATTCGCGCAAAGAGCAACGACGGTAAAGCCACTACCAGCTACCTCTACGCCGAAAACAACAAGGTCTTCTACGACGCTCAGGGCAGCGAGAAGTCACTCGCCGACAGCAGCATCGACGCCAGCACCAGCAAATATATGTTCTACGTCACGAAAAACAGCGACGGAACGATTAACATAAGCCTTTGGAACGACACGAACACTTCTTGGCCGAATATTTCCAATGCGTCTTTAACTAACCAAACTCCCGGCGATCAAAACCAGTTCACGATGAACAACACAAAGGGTGCGTTCACCGCCACAGCGAATGGTGATGCTTACATTCTCTCCTTGGCTTCGCACTATTATAAATATACGTTTGGTGGTAATAGCAACAAGTCCTGCACCGGCTACGTGATGCTAAACGACAAGCAACATGTTGGCTACTACGACTGGAAAGAGAATAGTTACAAGAACGACGCAGCCCTCGCCCAAGTGCAGTTCTTCGCCGTTTCCGGCACGCCCGTAAGCATCACCTACAACCTTCAGCACAACAGCAGCACGCTCTATACCGAAACCCATTCCCCCGTTTTCGCCGGTAGCAGTTACCCCGACTTCTCTACCGACCTCAACAAATACTACCTCTCGGCAGAGAAGCCTTCAGGCACCATTTCCGCAACGGATGGCGACAAGACCTTCAACATTGAGCTCGCGCAGCAGGAACTCCCCTTCACCTGCGAGGACGGCGCTTACTACTACTTCGGCACCGCTGGCGACAACCCCGTAATGTTTTCCCACGAAAGCGGAAACAACATTGCTTACCGCAACAAGGCACAGGCCAAAGCCTACAACGACATCCTCAAAGACCTTTGGACCATCCGCGGAAATGTGTTCGACGGATTCGAGTTCACAAACGCTTCAAGCACCCACACGGTTCATTCATCCAACTGCATTGATGGCAACGCTATAGATGAACTCTTTGCAAATGCAGCAGAAATTTCATTCTCAGGAAATCTTAATAATACAAACACTTGGTATATCCGCCGCGGCACGAACGGCTTTATCATCTATCCCAACAAGTCAAACGAAACGAAGCGCAACTGGCAATACAACGGCGAAAAAGTGAAGTTCAACGACAACGCAACCACCGGCAACGAATTCGCCTTCTACGCGCCCGAGTTCTCCTTCCCCATGTACATCGTGGGCGACGATTCTTACAACTCCATAGCCCTTCCCTTCGCCGCCAAACTCACCGAGAACGAAACGAACGTGAAGATGTACAAGGGTAAAGTAAGCGAAAACGTGCTCAACATTACCGAAGTCGGTGCACTTCCCGCCTCAGCCGGCGTGGTACTCGTAGGTTCCGCCAATGCCGAGACCGCCAAGTTCGTAGCTGTGAAGAGCGCCGACGAAATCAGCGACAACGACCTCGTAGGCACCACCGTGGCCATCTCCGACCTCAGCGACAAGCTCATCTTCGGCGTTGCCGACGACGACGCCAACGCAGTAGGCTTCTTCTCTGCCAACAGCACAGCCACGCTCAACGCCAACCACGCTTACATCCTCAAGACGAACGCCGCCGTAAGCGCACTCTCCATCCACATCGGCGGCAAGCCCACCGGCATCACGCTCCCCGTAGCCGACAAGGCCGTCTCTACCTCCGCTCCCGTCTACGACCTCAGCGGCCGCCGCGTGAACAGCACCGTGAAGGGACACCTCTACATCCAGAACGGACGCAAGTTCATCGCCGAGTAATCCCGCCCATGGGGGTGACGTTTCCAAAACGTCACGCTCTACACGGCGTAAAAAGGAATTATCAATTTCTCACATCACATCCCCGACACAAAAATGAAAAAGACATATATCGCGCCCGCTCTCCACACCATGGAGCTCGGCACCGAACTGCTCACCACCATCACGTGCTCTGCCGGCCGCACCACAGGCGGCTTCAAGTCTGCAGAGAACGAAAACATAAGCAACGAGTCCATCTGGGACAACAACACCTGGGGCGCTGCCGACGAGGACTAACCTCCACCCCCGCAACACCTCTTTCCTTACCGCTCAACGCAAGAACACCACTCTTCCGTTGAGCGGTTTTTGTTTTAAGGGTGGTTCTATAAATTAGCTTTGTCAGATTTCGGTGCTATTTTTCGTCCA
>CAVJJO010000195.1:0-2662 GCA_963649665.1 Bacteroidaceae bacterium
AAAGGGCAAAAGCGTTATTATACACCACGCAGATTCGATACGAAACCATATGATATAAACGCTTTTGCCCTTTCAGGGCGCGTTGCTACTCACGATGGTACCCAGGGCGTTGCCCTGGGCTAGGCGCAGGTTGGGCTTTCAGCCCGTCGTTGGCGCATTTTTCCAATTGAAAAACTGCGCAAGTTATTTTTTGAAATTCACTAAATCTTAATTTTGGCGAATCTGCTCAATAGGTTTGTCTGAAAACTCACGCTTGATTTCAGTCTCGATATTGGCATAAACCTTACGCCTAACCTTCAAAAGGTTAGACAAGCGAGAGCGAAACGAGCCGATGGTCTTAAAACTAATCATGAGCTGCTACATTTCGGATGGCCAAACCGGCATCAGCCAAAAGTGAAGTCCACTCGGAATCCTTCGATGCCTTGATGCGATAATTCTTGATATCGCTATTCAGCTCATAGAGAGCCACATAGTTTCTCTTTAGCTTTTCGGCCTCCAAACTTACCCCACATTCCTTGGGCATCTGCTTACAAGAGGTATAGAGCGTCTTCAATATGCCAAGCATAGAAGTAAGCTGTTTTCCAAACACATTGTAATCTTGCTCCGTTACCGAGTTGCTCTGCCCATAGAGAAACTCATAAAAAGCATCCAAATCCCGATTGAGACGACGCAACTGTCCCACACGATACTCATTAGGAGCCAAAGCCTCCAAACTATGCTTATAAGACCTCGTCCCTAACTTAACAATGCTTTGTGATATAAATGCAGTCTGACACATAAGGTTTCAATTTATTCATTAGCATTGCAAATGTACGACTTTTTCTGCATCCTCAGTTTCTTTCGTCCTCTTTAGTTAATGACGTATCTTTTTGAGAATGACGCTCCTTACCTTCTCCATGACGAATACCTTTTCGTTGGCCGTCAGACCGAGATTATAAGCAACGAGGGAAACAGAAACGACACAAACAATTCCTACAACGAAGAAGCGAAGGGCGGTGCCGTCCATCACATTGTAGACCATAGCGGGAAGTATAGCGGAAAGACCCGCAACGATGAATACTTTTGAGTATACATGAATGAAGTAGTCGCGAATGCGCAAACCTATCAAGGGACGAAGCATCGCCATCCGCGCCAATTGGCATACGCACTCTATTATGAAGTGTACGATGAAGACGCTGTAGGCGGGCATGCCCAACTTCAAGAGTATATAAGAGATGGGCAATATCATGATGAGCGTGGTGCCACAAACGGCCTGGTACTTCTTAACCTTGCCCGTGGCTTGGTTGGCTACAATCATCGGGTTGGCACAGGTGTATATCAGCGACGTGCAAATTATGATACGAAGGAACGTTACGGTGTTCTCGGGCACTGTCTTCAGCCACACTCTCAGTATAAACTCCGTCTCAAAGAGAACAGGCAACGAGAGGAAGAAGAGCAAGAAAAACGAGAAACGGGCACTGCGGAACATCAATAGATGCATCGCCTGCAAGTCGCCCTGAGCGTAGGTCTTGGTTATCTGCGGGTTAAGTGCAGTTTGGAAATTTCCCACGAACTGCTGGATGGCGCTCTGCACTTGCACTGCCACTCCACGGGCGGCGTTGACCACTGGACCGAAGAACACGTTGAGCAACATGTTAAGTCCTTCTCCGAAGAAAACGGCCGAGAGGTTGCCAAACATGCTCCATCCTGCGAAGCCCGTCATTTCCTTGAACAAGGCCTTATCCCAAACATTGCGGTATTTGGTTTCCTCGAAATGGCGGTTGCAGTAGATACTGTAACAGAAACGGATGAGTATCTGCACTGCCAATATCAGGAATGCGTACAGCACCAGTTTGTCGATAGGGAATACCAACAACACATAGACGATGACGAGCTTCAGCACTACCTCTACAATGGATATATAGGCAAAAGCCGACATTTTCTCATGTGCTACGATATCCGCATTATACGGAACGCTGATTATCATGATGACGGCCGAGACGATGGAGCATTGCAGCACCCAGAAGGCTGCGTCCAGTCGCTCGGGCGGTATCTGCATCTTATTGTAGAGAAACCACACCCCGACGGTCTCGCCAAGGAGCACGATGATGCCGGCGATGAAGGTGTGTATCTGAAGCGTGGTGCTGAAAACGGTGGAGAGTCGGGCCTTGTCGCCCTTGCCCAGGGCGAACGTGAGGTAGCGCTGCGTGGCGGAGGACATGGAACCGTTGATGAAGCCGAACATGGCTACGATGCCGCCTACCACATTATATATACCATAGTCTTCCACTCCGAGGGTGTTGAGCACTACACGACTGGTATAGAGCGAAACGCCCATCATAAAGAGCATGCGAAAGTAAAGAAGCAGCGTATTCTTCGCTATTCGCTTGTTGGTGTCTGGACTTGGCATGAATAATTACTTACAGAAGTTTCGGATTTAGTGACACGTAAAAAAACTTGCGCATTTATTCAAGTGGCATTTGCGGACGGAAACACATACGGAGTTCTTCCGTTTTTATTCTGTTTAAGTTCCGCAGATAATATTTATCATCGGAATTCAGACGGATATTATCCGTTTAGTGAATGTCAAAAAATAACTTGAGCAGTTTTTGATTCGGGAAATGCGCCACGGCGGGCTGAAAGCCCAACCTGCGCCTAGCCCAGGGCAACGCCCTGGGTAACA
>CAVJJO010000196.1:0-2640 GCA_963649665.1 Bacteroidaceae bacterium
ACGGGCAAAAGTTTTGGACTTGATAAACCGAATATTTTGCAATAAAAAGCATATGTTACTTTTAGGGTAAAGCATCGGTGTGCGCGATAATCTGTTCTGCAGTCAAATTACTGCGATAGGTCTATTGGCTCAACTTTCGGATTTAGGTTATGTGATATGTGAAGAAATGCCGTGTAGAGCGCGACGTTTTGAAAACGGCCTCACGGAGGCTTTTGCGTAGCTGCGCTTTGAATGTAAGCATCCCATGCGCAACTTGAAAACACAAAAATAGGGCCACGCCGTGCAAGCGTTGCATGGCGTGGCCGTATATAGAATTGTATGAAAAAGCGATAGGCTTAGTCCTCAATGAGGTCGTTGCCGGTCATGTCGGCAGGCTGCTCGAGACCCATGATGTGGAGAATGGAGGGAGCCACGTCGGCGAGCACGCCGTCCTTCACCTTGGCGCTCTTGTTTTCCGTCACGTAGATGAAGGGAACGGGGTTGAGGGAGTGTGCGGTGTTGGGGGTGCCGTCGGGGTTGATGGCGTTGTCGGCATTGCCGTGGTCGGCTATGATGACGGTCTCGTAACCCGTTTCGTTGGCGGCAGTCACTACGTCCTTCACGCAAGCGTCAACGGCTACTACGGCTTTCGAGATGGCGTCGTAGATGCCCGTGTGGCCTACCATGTCGCCGTTGGCGAAGTTGACCACGATGAAGTCGTACTTGTCTTCCTTGATGGCAGCCACGAGTTTGTCCTTCACTTCGTAAGCCGACATTTCGGGCTGGAGGTCGTAGGTTGCCACTTTGGGCGAGGGCACGAGGATGCGTTCTTCACCTTCGTAGGGAGTTTCGCGTCCGCCGTTGAAGAAGAAGGTGACGTGGGCATACTTCTCGGTCTCTGCCGTGTGGAGCTGCTTGAGACCCTTCTTGGAGATGTATTCGCCGAGCGTGTTCTCTACGTTCTCCTTGGGGTAGAGGATGTGTACGCCCTGGAAGGAAGCGTCGTAGGGAGTCATGCAGTAGTACTGGAGTCCGGGGATGGTGTGCATGCCTTCTTCGGGCATGTCCTGCTGGGTGAGCACCACGGTGAGCTCTTTGGCGCGGTCGTTGCGGTAGTTGAAGAAGATGACCACGTCGCCTTCCTTGATGCGTCCGTCCACGTTGGCATTGACGAGGGGTTCCATGAACTCGTCGGTGTTCTTGTGGTCCTCGCTGTCGGAGTCGTAGCAGCTCTGCACGCCTTCCACCATGTCGGTCACCTTGCGTCCCTTACCTTCCACGAGCTGGTCGTAGGCAAGTTTCACGCGGTTCCAGCGCTTGTCGCGGTCCATGGCGTAGAAGCGGCCGATGATGCTGGCGATGTGTGCGCCGTTGGCGTCGCAGACCTTCTGGAGGTCGGCAATGAAGCCCTTACCGCTCTTGGGGTCGGTGTCGCGGCCGTCCATGAAGCAGTGCACGAAGGTGTTGTCGGCCACGCCGTATTCCTTGGCAATCTCCACGAGTTTGAAGAGGTGCTGGAGAGAAGAGTGCACGCCGCCGGTGGAGGTGAGACCCATGAGGTGGAGGCCCTTGCCGTTCTTCTTGGCATATTCGTAAGCGCTGACCACTTCGGGGTTCTTCATGATGCTGCCGTCGGCGCAGGCGCGGTTGATTTTCACGAGGTCCTGGTATACGATGCGTCCGGCGCCGATGTTGAGGTGACCTACTTCGGAGTTACCCATCTGTCCGTCGGGCAGACCTACGTTTTCGCCGCAGGTGAGGAGCTGTGAGTGGGGATAGGTTTCGTTGAGGTGGTCCATGAAGGGAGTCGGAGTCTCGAAGATGACATCGCCGTGGTTGTGCTTGCCGATGCCCCATCCGTCGAGGATCATAAGAAGAGCTTTCTTTGCCATTGTGTATTGTTTGTTATTGAGTTTTGTGTCGTTATGTTCGTGCTGCGAGGCTGTGCGCCTCTCTTTTGCAGCGCTGCAAAGTTACACAAAAGCGCCTACTTTCCCACAACTCTGCTTATGCAAATGTGCGGGTGCTCCTTGCTGGCTGTTGATGGATTATAAACGAACTGCTGTAACGAGTCGTGTTTTTTGCATTTGAATATTTCTCCAAGTGGTGGCTTGGAGCGCCAGCGCATGGAGGTCAAGACTCCCGTCTTGACAGTTGAGCGCGAAGTTTTGATGGCGAAGCTGCGAAAAAGCAGTTCGCTACTGCGTGAGGCCGTGTAGAGCGTGACGTTTTGGAAACGTCACCCCCATGGGCAGCTGCTAACGCCACCCATACGCTTCAGGCCAATGCTAGACGCACGTACGTTCAATGGGCAATGCACGTACGTTCAATGGGCAATGCATGTACGTTCAATGGGCAATGTACGTATGTGCGTTCTCGGAATTCGGGAAACTTTCAAATTCTTCGGCTTGACTTGTCAAGCCTTCCTGTAATTCTATCTCTTCAACATATTGGGGAAATTCTTTAATTCTCTAATTCTTGACCTATTAATATTGTGTAGAGCAGTCAAGACGGGAGTCTTGACCTCCATGCGCTGTCGCCCCCATGCGCTTCGCCTCCACGCTCTACACGGCCTCACCGAGGCTATAGCGCTGCGCTCAGCGGCCATTTTTTAACACTGAGAATCGCGTAGAAATCACCAAGTGCACAGACGCTTGGAAA
>CAVJJO010000197.1:0-2548 GCA_963649665.1 Bacteroidaceae bacterium
AGCCGTGTAGAGCAGTCAAGACTGGAGTCTTGACCCCCATGCGCTGGCGCTTCATACGCTGACACCTCATGCGTTGGCATTTCTTACATTGGCTTCATACGCTGACACCTCATGCGTTGGTATTTCTTACATTGACTCCACACATGGGCATGCGCCATTCTTATTCAGCCTTCCACTTCATAAACCACTTCTCGTTGAAGGAGAGGCCTATGCTGAGGCGGAGATAGTTTTCGGTGATCATTCCGGCTGCCTTGGGCGCGAGATGTTCGAATTGTGCGGAGATATTGAGCAGCGAGCGGTTGTTGTGCATGTTCATGATGGGGAGCGCCACACCTACGCTTGCCGTATAGTCGCGCGGTCCGTCGGTTCCGTCTATCTTGGCATAGGGCGTGGAGTAAGAGAAACCGGCACGGTAGCGCACGTGTTGACTCCAGCGAATGCCTTCGGGGTTGGGGATGTATTCCAAACCTACCGCCATCTTGTGCATGTTAGAGAAGAGGTCGGTGGTGGTGGTATAGGTGGAAGTGCCGTAGCGGTCCACGTTGACTTCAGGGAAACGCACGCCCGCCCATTTCTGATAGGTATAGTCGAGACCTACGCGCAGACTGTTGCCGTGGCTCCATGTCAAACCCACGCCGAAGGTGTGCGGAAGTTCATAGGCGTTGCGGGCATAGAGACTGTCGGCCGTTGAAACGACGCTCGAAACGAGCGTCTGGTTGTAGTAGTTCGAACGGCAGTTTATTTTGTGACCCAATCCGTAGACCACACCGAGGGTGAGGGTGTTCTTCTTGCCGATGGGCTGCACATATTGCAGACCGAAGTCCACCTTATAGTTGCGGATGTCGGCAGAGTAGACCTGGCGGTTGGTGTTGATGCTCGACTCGCTGTACGACATTCTCGCCGTATGGGAGATTTCACCCCACAAATAACCTACGTTGGCACCAATGGAGAGCGCTTTGAAGGGAGCCCAACCGGCACCGGCATACACTTCGTGAAGTCCGCCGTCGCCCGAGAAGGTGGTGGTGCGCGTCACTTCGGGATTGGTGTTGGGAACCGTACCGGTCGTGTAGGTATTGTAACCGATGGTGCTGAAAGGCACGAGGCCTACGGACATACCCAAGCGGGGTGCCACGCGGAAACCCGCAGTGACGTAGTCCACGCTGGTGTTCTTGGCATTGGTCTTCGTGCCGTTTTGGTTGATGTTGCCGTTCTGCAACGACACACCGAAATCGAAGAGAAACGAAAGGGAGTCGATGGCTGCGTAGGAGGCGGGGTTTTTCGTATTGAGTTCCGTTCCGTTGCGCATACCATAGGCCGTACCACTCATACCCTTGTTGAACGCATTGCCTCCGTCGCTGAGCAGACCGAAGCCGTAACGCGAATACGGGGAGTTACTGCCGTTTGTCTGTGCAGACACCGGCATGGCCACAGCCGCAAGCAGAGCGGCGGAAACTATTTTTCTAATGTTCTTCATTCGTGTTTGTTGAATTGAGAATGATGCTTCTGACGCAAGAGGACCAAAGCCGCCCTTAGCTCATCGCATACTCGAGTATGGTGTTCAGCCCGATTTCCACGAGCGAATCGTTTCGTTCCACGTCGCACTCCTGTGCGAAGCGATAGGCATTGCCTCCCGTGAGGAACACGCGTCCCTGGGGATGCCGCTGACGGAAAGCACGGATGTATCCGTCTATTTCGTAACCCATTCCGCGCACCACGCCGCAGCGCATGGCGGTGGGGGTGTCTTTTCCCTCATGGGGCATTTCGCCTTCAGCGTCTACCAGGGGCAGACGTGCCGTTTGGTCGTGCAAGGCGCGCAGACGCATACCGAGACCGGGAGATATGTTGCCCCCGAGGTAGTGGCGGTCAGCTCCTACATAGTCGTACGTGATGCACGTTCCGGCATCAATAATAAGGAGTTCGGTATCGGGACAGAGCGTAGCGGCTCCCACAGCGGCCGCCAAACGATCGGAACCCAATGTTTCGGGAGTGCGGTAGTCGCAAATCAGCGGTGTGGGGGTCGTTCCCTTTACCTCTACCAGGCGAGGCGCTATGCGTTGCAGGCATTCCGTCACGTCGGGGTGCGGACGCCCCACTACGGAGCAGGCGGCAGCCGTGACGGAGAGTGTCTTTGCCAACGCGTCTATTTCTTCTGCCAAATCGGCCACGAGGCGTCTTCTCAGAACCATGCGTGCGCCGTCGAACACGGCTATTTTGGCAGTACTGTTTCCTATGTCTACTACGAGATTCATGTCTATGCTGGGGCAATCGGCAAAGTGAGGGTTCTTGGCGGCAGCGTGGTTTACACCTTTTCGTTTCAGTTCTTTTCGTTGCTGCTGCCGCACAATTTTGCGGAGCAAAGTTAGTGCATGGCTTGGGAAGAGCAAAGCAAAATACATTTTTTTGCGTCACAAGCCGCATTGTTGACGACGAACGGTGGCCGTTTACGTTTGCTAAGGGGAAGGGGCGTATAGCAGCGAGTGAAAATTATTCTTAGCTATTGAATGCGCTAACGCATGAAAATTGCGTATGTTATTTATTACACACTATA
>CAVJJO010000198.1:0-2512 GCA_963649665.1 Bacteroidaceae bacterium
TATCATATGGTTTCGTATCGAATCTGCGTGGTGTATAATAACGCTTTTGCCCTTTACCTTTCCGCTTCGCGCCGGTGACCGTTGGTTCAGGGCGAGCGTGAAAATGCCATGTAAACCCAGGGTGTCGCTTCGCTTGCCCAGGGCTAGGCGCAGGTTGGGCTTTCAGCCCGTGCCCGTTTAAATTCAAAACTTGAGTTACGCTTACACCCACCTAAGTAATTACCTGTTGTGTCTATGATTCCTAAAGGACAACGACGGCATTATCCGTTTTGAGAGAAATCGTCCAAGTTTTTTACACCGCGGGCTCATAATTGGGGAATATATCTAATTTTGCAAAAGAATAATGCGACGACGCTGTTGCGCCATCGTAAAAAAGACAAGGCTATGGCAGTAAAATTATATCCGATAGGCATACAGACTTTCGAACGAATCCGCGAAGAAGAGAAACTCTATATTGACAAAACGGAATACATTTACCGTATGAGTCATGGTAGCGGAAAACATTTCTTCCTGAGCCGGCCGCGCCGTTTCGGAAAGTCTTTGCTCGTGTCCACCCTCAAAAGCTATTTCGAGGGAAGAAAGGATCTCTTCAAAGGGCTTGCCATAGAGAAGTTGGAAAAGGAGTGGACGGAATATCCAGTGCTACACTTCGACATGAGCGGTGGCAAGCACATGGAGAAGAATCAGCTGGAGAGATACCTGGCAGACTTACTCCATGAACAGGAAACCAAGTGGGGCTACAGCAGTGAGAAGATTGATGCGAATCTGCGCCTCATAGAACTCATAGACACGGTTTACCGCAAGAGCGGAAGGCAAGTAGTGGTGCTCATCGACGAGTATGACGCGCCGTTGCTCGACGTGGCTCACGAGAGCGGACAATTGGACACGCTCCGCAACATCATGCGCAACTTCTTCAGTCCGTTAAAGATGAAGGAAGGAAAGCTGCGTTTCGTATTTCTCACCGGCATCACCAAGTTCTCGCAGCTGAGCATCTTCAGCGAGCTCAATAACATCACAAACATCTCTCTGAGTGATGAGTATGCCGGAATATGCGGCATCACAAAGGAAGAGCTCCTGACGCAGATGTCGGAAGACATCGACATGCTTGCCGAGGCGCAGGAGATGACGAGGGAGGAAGCTATCGACGAACTGAAAGCGAACTACGACGGGTATCACTTCTCGGCAAAGTCGCCGGACGTGTTCAATCCGTTCAGCCTGCTCAACTGCTTTTCGCAAAAGGAGTTCGGGGCTTACTGGTTTGCTTCCGGCACGCCTACGTACCTTATTAATATGTTGCGCAAATTCAATGTGCGCCCTGTGGACGTAGGAAAGATGTATGCAAAGGCATCCGCATTCGATGCTCCTACGGAGAACATGACTGCCATCACGCCCCTTCTCTACCAAAGCGGCTATATTACCATCAAGGATTACGACAAACTGAGCAGACTCTACACCCTCGACCTCCCCAACAAGGAAATAAAGGTGGGGCTTTTTGAGAGCCTCTTGCCCAACTATCTTGAAGGCATGTATGCCCAAAACGGCGATGTGGCCATTGCCCGTATGTCCGTAATGATTCGTCAGCGCAACATGGATGGTGCCTTGCAGCTGCTGCAGGAATTTCTCGGCACGGTGCCCTACTGCAACGTGACCAATTACGAGGGGCACTACCAGCAGATGTTGTTCATCATCTTCACGTTGCTTACGGCCTATGTGGTCGACGTGGAGGTGCATACTCCCAACGGTAGGGTAGACATGGTGCTGCAGACTCGAAGCGACCTCTACCTCGTGGAACTGAAACTCAACAAGGACGCGCAGGCCGCCATGCAGCAAATCAACCTCAAGAACTACGCCCAGCGTTTTGCCCTCTCGGGAAGCCCCGTCACCAAGGTTGGCATCAACTTCGACTCTAAAAAAGGCAACATTGAGAGTTGGGTAATTGACGGAGAAGGCTAATTTTTTTAACACTGAGAATCGCGTAGAAATCATCAAGCGCACAGTCGCTCGGAAATACGCGATTTTCAGCGCGCATAATTATGCATCCTGCAGCAACGGAATGTGCATATATTCAAAAATCGCTGCATATCGCTGCATAAACCGTCGCGTCGGAGCAAAAAACGGAGCCTTTCCCGCGAAAATTTCAAGGCATCTAGGAAAAATTCCCCTTAAGCCCAACGTTTTGGGCCTAAGGGGAATTTTCAGAAGGTGCCTTGGTGTGAAGAATATGTGCAGAAAAGAGAGTAAAAAGCATTGCTTTTCTCTCTAGTTTGAACCTCGTGAAAGAAAAAACGAAGGACTGGAAATTAACAAACGAAACGTTCGTTTACAAATGCAGTAACTACTCAGGCAGGCGTAAGCGCTGGTGCGCAGCGCATGGGGGCGTTTGCAGCTGCCCATGGGGGTGACGTTTTCAAAACGTCACGTTCTATACGTACATACACGCGCGTACATTATAGATAGATGTGTAGTATACAAAGCGCAGCGCATGGGGGTCAAGACTCCAGTCTTGACTGAT
>CAVJJO010000199.1:0-2450 GCA_963649665.1 Bacteroidaceae bacterium
CTTACACGTTACTTAACCAATCGTTGATTACAGGAAAAGCGGATAATATTTATTCAAGTTCCTGATTTAGGGGAAAACGGCCTGAAGGGCCAACCTGCGCCTAGCCCAGGGCAACGCCCTGGGTATCGATTACCTGCGGCATTGCGCCCTGAAAGGGCAAAAGCGTGTGAAGTTCAGGAATGCTTTTGCCCTTTCAGGGCGCATTCTCGCTACGTCTTTTTCACCCAGGGCGTTGCCCTGGGCTAAGCGCTTTTGGGCTTTCAGCCCGTCTCGTTAAATCCAAAACTGGAATTCTTTAATTCTCAAATTCTTGACCTTTTATTGATTCTCCAATTCTTGACCTTTTATTGATTCTCCAATTCTTGACCTTTTATAAAGTCTCCAATTCTTGACCTTTTACTTCGTTATCTCGGCGTTCGCCTGGCGTGCATCAGATTCGCTTGGCGAGATACATGAGGTGGACTGCCACGAGGGCTGCCGTTTCGGTGCGCAGGCGGCTCTTGCCGAGGCTAACGGGCTGGAAACCGGCATCGATGGCCTTGCGCACTTCTTCGGCGCTG
Organism: Bacteroidaceae bacterium; assembly: GCA_963649665.1. Classification (GTDB taxonomy): domain Bacteria; phylum Bacteroidota; class Bacteroidia; order Bacteroidales; family Bacteroidaceae; genus Alloprevotella. Next base: position 561 of record CAVJJO010000199.1, read on the forward strand.
AAGTCGCCTTCGGGGCCGATGAGCACCACTGCCCTACCCTCCGGCTTGAGCAGGTCGCCGAGGAAGTTTTCGGCAGTGAGATGGATGTTTTTGTCGGCATCGCCAAAGTCCTCGGGGGTGTGACAATGGGCTATGAAGCGCTGGTCGGCGTCGCACTCGGCTATGAAGCGGTCGAAAGCGGTCATCTCGTCAACCACGGGCTTGAAGGCCTTGTGGCTCTGCTTCATGGCCGACACCACGATTTTCTCCAAGCGTTCGGTCTTCACCACGCGGCGCTCGGAACAGTCGCAGTTGAGCAAACTGATGCGGTCCACGCCAATCTCGGTGGCTTTCTCGGCGAACCATTCCATGCGGTCCATGTTTTTGGTGGGTGCCACGGCAATGTGGATGTCGCCTTGCCAAAGCTTGTGGTCTTCCCAGATGTCGTCGATTTGTATGACGCAATTTTTGTTGGCGGCGAGCGCGATGTGGGCGCGGTAGAAGCGGCCTATGCCGTCGGTGAGGGTGAGTTGGTCGCCTTCTTTCATGCGGAGCACGCGCACGGCGTGGCCCGACTCTTCGCGGGGAAGTTCGTAGAGCCCTTCGCTCACTTCGGGGCCGTAGAATATGTGGGTTTCTTTCATGGGGAGGGGACGGTTGTTGTCGGTGTCGGGTTACTTTTGTTCTTTTCGTTTGCGGAGTTCGTCGCGTAGCACGCTGGCGAGTTCAAACTCGTCGCGCCCAACGGCATCGTCGAGTGCTTGCTGAATGAGTTCTTCGCTCATGCCGGCGAGGGGGAGCGCCACGGAGTCGGCAGGCTGCGGGTGACGCATCTGCATTTCCACGGCTTCGCGGAGCACGTAGATGGGCACGAGTTCCTCAAGGGCTATGACGAGTGCGTCGGGAGCGAACACGGGGAGCGAGGTGTGGTGGTTCTCGTTGGAGAAATCTACGAGTGCCTTCACCGTGCCGTCGGACGGACGCTGGAAGCGCACGCCGGTTATTTCAAGGCCCATGTGGGCGGCGAGTTCCACCATCAGGCGCGTGGTGGTGAACTCGCGTACGGTGAGCGCGAGGTGCACCACTTTATAGCCCCTCTCCGTGAGTAGTATGGGGAAGAGCACGTCGAGGTCCTCGTCGTTGGGTTTGAGTATGGCCATATAGGCATCGAGCGAGGTGCCGCGCGTAAGTCCTTCAATGTGCATCGGCTCGTAGTCGGCATATATGTTGTCAATCTCCAGCATGGTCTGTCGTTTGCTTGTTTCTATAAAAAGGGGCGATGACGATGGCGAAATATCGCGGTGCCGCCCCTAAATCAAAGCCAAAGTTACGGCAACTCTTAGGAAAGGCAAAGTGCGCACACGTTTTTTTGAAAGAAGATGCAGTTATGTAAGCGGAAAAACAACTTGCACATTGCCCGAAAAAGTGTTTTTTTGAACATTGCCCGAACACCAAAGCACGGTGTAAAAATTCCAAGGCACGGTGTAAGAATTCCAAGGCACGGTGTAAAAAACTCCAATAGGCCTACGAATAGAGGGGCGCCAGCGCATGGAGGCGATAGCGCTCATCTGTCAAGACTCCAGTCTTGACAGATGAGCGGCCTCACGGAGGCTTTTGCGTAGCTTCGCTTTGAACCGCCGTGTAGAGCGTGACGAGCACGGGCTGAAAGCCCAAAAGCGCCTAGCCCAGGGCAACGCCCTGGGTAAAAAAATGCAGCGAGAATGCGCCCTGAAAGGGCAAAAGCGTGTGATGTATAGTAACGCTTTTGCCCTTTCAGGGCGCAAAGTCGCTGGTAATCGATACCCAGGGCGTTGCCCTGGGCTAGGCGCTTTTGGCCCTTCAGGCCGTTTCCCCTAAATCAGAAACTTGAATAAGGGAGTGAAGGCGAGAGCGCATGGAGGTCAAGACTCC
>CAVJJO010000200.1:0-2414 GCA_963649665.1 Bacteroidaceae bacterium
GCGCTTCATGCGTTGAAATTCCTAGCGGCATTGCACCCTGAAAGGGCAAAAGCGTGTGATGTTCAGGAATGCTTTTGCCCTTTCAGGGCGCATTCTCGCTACATCTTTCACCCAGGGCGTTGCCCTGGGCTAGGCGCTTTTGGGCTTTCAGCCCGTTAGCGTTTAAATCAGCGCCTTCACTCCCTTATCACCTTCACTTCTCCCCCGGCACCCAACTTGATGATGCTCGAAGCGGGAGGATTTTGGCGTTCTTCGCGGCGGGAGGTGCACACATAGTCCACGGCACGGAGTATCTCCTCGCTGATGTCGGCAAAGCAACGGGGCGAAGGTTCGCCGCTCACGTTGGCCGACGTGGACACGATGGGGCGCTTGAAGCGCATGCACAGATTGCGGCTGAACTCCTCACGCGTCACGCGGATGCCGGCACTGCCGTCCTCTGCCAGAAGGTTGGGGGCAAGGTTGCGCGCGCCGTCGTAGATGATGGTGAGCGGTTTCTCGGAGAGCTCTATCAAGTCCCACGCCACGTCGGGCACCTCCTTCACGCACGACTCCACTTTTACCTCGGAGTCGACAAGCGTGATGAGCGCCTTGGCGTCGCTGCGGCGCTTTATCTCGAACACACGGCGCACGGCGGCCTCGTTCGTGGCGTCGCAACCGATGCCCCATATCGTGTCGGTAGGGTAAACTATCACGCCACCGCGCTCCATCACTTCTATGGCGCGGCGGATGTCGTCGCGGTATTCGCTCAGACGGCCTTTCGTTTCGGGCTTCCGCCCTGCATCCTTTGACATATCAAGTGGTTCTTTTGTTCGGCAAATTTATAAAAAAGACAACAAATGCAAAAACGTACAACACTTAGGCCACCGCCTCACGCCGTGCGCCTGTCCTTGGAAAGCGCTATGCTCAAGAGGGCCACCACGGCAAGAAGCATGGGATAGAACAGATAGGGGATGATGGCCACAGGGCTTACGCCGCAAAGGCCGCTTGCCATGAGCAGCTGGGCGCCGTAGGGGATGATGCCCTGCACCACACACGAAAAGATGTCGAGCAAACTGGCGCTGCGCCGGTTGTCCACGCCGTAGCGGCGCGACAGTTCCTTCACGATGCTGCCCACGGACAGTATGGCCACCGTGTTGTTGGCCGTGCAGAGATTGGTGAAAGAGACCAAAGCGCTAATGCACAGTTCGGCTCCCTTGCGCGAATGTACCCTTCGGGTGATGCCGCGCACCATGTAGGTCACGCCGCCGGCCTTGCGCACCACGGCGAGCAAGCCGCCCGCCATCATGGAGATGAGGATGAGTTCGCCCATGCCTATGATGCCGTCGGACAGACTCGTAATCCAGCCGGAAAGCGGAAAGGCGCCGTCGGCCATGCCCACCACGCCGGTGAGCACAATGCCCAGGGAGAGCGAGAGTAGCACGTTCATGCCACACACGGCCGTAACGAGCACCGCCACATAGGGAAGCACGCGCCAAGGGTGGAGTTCGTCGTGGGCAACGGCCGCCGTAGCGGGATGCTGCATGCCGAGCACCACGTACACCAGGAAGCAGAGCATGGCGGCAGGCAGCACGATGCGGAAATTGGTACGGAACTTGTCGCGCATGGCACAGTTCTGCGTGCGCGTGGCAGCCACGGTGGTGTCGGATATGAACGAGAGGTTGTCGCCGAAGAAAGCGCCGCCGACCACCGCAGCCACCATGAGGGCCAAGGGGCTTGAGGTGCGCACACTCATCTCGGCTGCCACGGGCACAAGGGCCACGATGGTGCCCACAGAGGTGCCCACGCAGAGCGACACTACGCACGAGGCGAGGAAGAGGCCCGCCAGCAACATGCTTGCCGGAAGCACGGCCATGGTAAGGTCCACCGTGGCCGACACTGCGCCCATCGTCTGGGCAGACTTGGCAAAGGCGCCCGCAAGCACGAATATCCACACCATGAGCAGAAGGTCCTTGCCGCCTGCCCCGTGGGAGTAACACGCCACGCGTTCGTCTATGCCGTAGCCGCGGAGCGTCAGCAACGACGCCACGCTCACCAGGAGAAACACCACGCACATGGGCACTTTGGAGAAGTCGCCCATCAGCGTGCCCATACTGCACATGAGCACGGCAAGCAGCAGGAGCGGCAGCAACGCCACCCAACCGCGCCGGCGCGGACGGGAAAGTCTTTTCTTCAGATTTTCACTACTCATTATTATATATAGAAGTTTCAGATTAAGTGAATTTCAAAAAATAACTTGCGCAGTTTTTCAATTGGAAAAATGCGCCAACGACGGGCTGAAAGCCCAACCTGCGCCTAGCCCAGGGCAACGCCCTGGGTACCATCGTGAGTAGCAACGCGCCCTGAAAGGGCAAAAGCGTTTATATCATATGGTTTCCTGTCGAATCTGCGTGGTGTATAATAACGCTTTTGCCCTT
>CAVJJO010000201.1:0-2357 GCA_963649665.1 Bacteroidaceae bacterium
GTTGCCCTGGGCTAGGCGCAGGTTGGGCTTTCAGCCCGTCGTTGGCGCATTTTCCAATTGAAAAACTGCGCAAGTTATTTTTTGAAATTCACTTACCTATTCCGTAATGGAATGTTTATTTCCTCTTTGTCAGCGCTTTTGCCGTTTTGTGCGGCAGCACGACGACGTAGTAGAGCACGATGGCAAGCGAGACGACAATGACGGAAAGGCGCACGCCGTCGGGCCATTCCGTGTGGCGCGTGAAGAAGCCTTCAATGAAGGCTGCCACCACTACGAGGGGGATGATGCCCATGCACATCTTCAGTCCTTCCTTTGCCGAGCGGCGGAATGCCGCCATGCGCGAGAGGCTTTCGGGAAACAGCCAGCCTGTGCCCAAACGTATGCCGGCGGCTCCGGCTACGATGATGGTGCTTATCTCTATCGTGCCGTGGAGCCAGATGGCAAGCATGCTTTCAATGCCCACGCCGTGCTGGAAGAAAAACGTCTGGAAGCAGCCCACCATCACCGCATTGCTCAGCAAGCTCAGTCCCGTGCCGAAGAACGTGAGCACACCGCAGAAGAACGTCGTGAGCGACACCATCACGTTGTTCAGCGTGATGCTGAGAAACATGTCGCCCATGGGCGATGATTCGTAGACGGCCATCGGCGTGCCTCCCTCAATGTTTTCAAGCGTTGCTTTCACGTAGTATTTTCCCAGTATGTCGCTGGCAAACTCCGGTTCGGCAAGTTGTGAGCCTATGCCGATGGCCGTTCCGAGCAGAAACACGCAGAGCGACACGAGGAGGTCGCGGCGGCAACGGTAGAACGTGAGCGGCACTTCGTAGCGCATGAAGTGCCATGCCTTTTTCCAGAAGTTCACTCTGCGGCGGTACACCTGCACGTGGAGCGCAAGGGTGAGGTCGTTGAGGTAGGCGGTGATGCGCGAGTCGGGATAGTGGGTTTGGGCAAACACCAGGTCGGCGCACAACTCCTGATAGGCAGCGGCCAGTTCGTCGGGCGTTGCCGAGGCAGCATGCTCGCAAGTTTGCTCCATGCCGCTCCACTTTTCAAGATTCGTGCGTATGAAATTGACTTCTGTCATGCTGCAAATGTAGCTAAAAAACCGTATTTTTGCCATTGTTGAACCTTTTTATGAAAAATAACCCAGTATTTTCCATGCAGTCAGCCTTTATTGTCAACGAGCAGCACGTGCGCATACGCCACCACTTCGCCGGACTCGCACCGCGCATCATAGCCCTTTTGATAGACGTCCTTGTGCTTTCCGTCTTTTTCTATGGCTTGGACATATTCATGTATGTTGTCGAATGGCCGTGCTTCAATAACGACTGGTTCGTACTTTTCTTTTTCGTGCTACCCGGCGTGCTCTATCCCCTTCTCTTTGAGGTGCTCAACAACGGGCAGACCCTAGGCAAACGCCTGATGAACATTCGAGTGATTCGCCTCGACGGGCGACCGCTCGGCTTCGGCGCTTCCATCCTGCGCTTCCTTCTGCTGGGCATCGACACGCTCTTCGGAGGCATCGGAGCGGTGTTTGTGGCCCTCACGCCTCGCTCGCAGCGCCTCGGCGACCTTGCTGCAGGCACCGTGGTGGTGAGCGACCGCCGATTCCGACACTCGAGGGTGAAGCTCAACGAATACAGTTATCTGCTTAAGGACTATCGTCCCCACTATGTGCGGGCTGCCGAACTGAGTGCGAAGCAGGCCGACATCATAGCCCACGTGCTCGACTCGAAAGGAAAGCAACGCGCGCAGCGCCTCGTGCAGCTTTGCGCCAAGGTAGAACCCATTTGCGGCACCCGCGAGTCGGCGGACATCGCTCCCGAGCAATACCTGCAGTGCGTGCTCAACGACTACCGCTTCTACCAACTTGAAACGGAGGAGGATAAGTAATGTTTAAACAATTACTTGTGCTACTTTTTATGCGAAGCGCGCATGGGGCGACAGCGCATGGGGGTCAAGACTCCAGTCTTGACTTGTAGAGTGCGGCCTAATGTGGTTAGCATGGCTTCGCTTTGCAAAGTTCGTGTAGAGCGTCAAGACTGGAGTCTTGACCCCCATGCGCTGTCGCCCCCATGCGCGCTTCGCAGTACAATCGTCTCCATTTTAACACTGAGAATCGCGTAGAAATCACCGACCGCACTATTGCTCGCAAATACGCGATTTTTAGCGTATATTATTTTGCATTTTCTTCTTCTAGAATGCGCATATATCCAGAATTCGCTGCATGCTGCTGCGAAAACCGTCCTTTCGGAGCAAAAAACGGAGCCTTTTCCGTGAAAATTCCAAGGCATCTAGAAAAAATTCCCCCTAAGCCCAAAATTTTGGGCCTAGGGGGAGTTTTCACAAGGTGCCTTGCA
>CAVJJO010000202.1:0-2298 GCA_963649665.1 Bacteroidaceae bacterium
TAAACAGGTGTAGCATTGCATGCTCGCTTATGTGGCGCCAGCGCATGGGGGTCAAGACTCCAGTCTTGACAGACCCCGCGGAGGCTTTTTAGTGGCTGCGCTTTGAAGAGCCGTGTAGAGCAGTCAAGACTGGAGTCTTGACCTCCATGCGCTGGTGCTCCACGGGAAGCGCAAGCTTCGCGCTATATTACAAAAAAAACGCACCGCAATGGAGCTGTGCGGTGCGTTTGGGCAAGGTGTATAAATCATATTTATACGCTTGCTTTTGTCATGAGCAGACAATAACTATGAACACTAACTAATTTATTATGAAAAAATTATCTTCGTGTGAATGTGCTGCTGGTGCGGGCGCTTAGGCTCGGGCACCTTGCAGCGTTGCTGCGCTTCCTCTCAGATTAGCGGCGGAAGATGAGGATACCGAGGGAGAGGAGGAAGGAGCTGATGGAGAGCCACGTGGCGATGCTGCGCAGGGAGTTGTCGTTGTTGGTGGACTGGCCTACCTTCACCTTGTTGGGCTCCACGTAGATGATGTCGTTTTGCTGGAGGTTGTAGACGGGAGAGTTGAAGATATCCTTCGAACGGAGGTCCACGAAGTAGGTCTTACTCTCGTTGCCTTCCTGACGGATCACGCGGATGCAGTCGCGGCGCGCGGTGATGTTGAGGTCACCGGCTGAGCCGAGGGCTTCGAGGATGGTCATGTTGTCGCGGCTGATGGTCTGCTGTCCGGGATGGCTCACGTCGCCGAGGATGGTGACGTACTGGTTGTAGGCTGCCACGGTGACCACGGCGTCGTTGAGGATGCCGTCGCGGAAGGCGGCCTGTATCTTCGCAGCTGCTTCGGAACGCGTGAGGCCTCCAATGCAGATGCGCCCGATGCCGAGCATGTCGATGTTTCCGTTCTCGTCTATGGTGTAGCGCTGGTTGTCCTGGTTGCTGGTAGAGCCCGTGTTGCCCTGCTGGAGGTTGTAACGCATGGCGAGCTCGGGGGTAGCGGTACTCGTCACCACTACGCCTACCTTGTCGCCCGGAGCGAGCTTGAGGGCGGTCTTGGACTGCGTGTTGAACGTTTCACCGTTTTGCACGTCCTGGAAATAGATTACTTTCTCTGACGTCTTGCAAGAATAGAGGGTAAGAAGGAGCAAGAAGAGTGAGAAGAGAGATTTTTTCATTGCTGAGTAATGATGGAAAACTACGTTCTGTTTCTTGGATGTTTTATTACTATGGCTGCAAAGGTAATGCTTTTTTGTGTTTCTTTGCAACGGTGAAGATATATTTTTAGAACGGAGGGGTAAATTGCTGTTCTTTATCCTCAGCCTTTCATTATTCTTCCAGCAGGTCGGGACGCAGTTTGCGGGTGCGTTCAAGGCTTTGGGCTATTTCCCATTCCTTTATCTTCGCCTCGTGGCCGGAGAGGAGCACGTCGGGCACTTTCCATCCTTTGTAGTCGGCGGGACGGGTGTAGACGGGGGCTGCAAGGAGGTTGTCCTGGAAGCAGTCGTTGAAGGCGCTCTGCTCGTCGCCAAGCACACCGGGCACGAGGCGCACGATGGCGTCGCTCATGACGGCCGCTGCGAGTTCGCCGCCGGTGAGCACGTAGTCGCCCACGCTCACTTCCTTGGTGATGAGGTGTTCGCGGATGCGGAAATCGATGCCTTTATAATGTCCGCAGAGGATGATGATGTTTTTCTTCAGCGAGAGTTCGTTGGCCATGGGTTGGTCGAACTGTTCACCGTCGGGGGAGGTGAAGATGATCTCGTCGTAGTCGCGCTCGGCCTTGAGTGCACTGATGCAGGCGTCGATGGGCTGGCACTGCATGACCATGCCGGCAAAGCCGCCGAAGGGATAGTCGTCGACGCGGCGGTGCTTGTCGGTGGTATAGTCGCGGAGGTTGTGGATGTGGATTTCCACAAGTCCCTTCTTCTGGGCACGTGCCAGGATGGAGGCGTTGACGAAGCCGTCGAGCATCTCGGGGAGCACGGTGATGATATCTATGCGCATGGGGGTTCGGTGGGTTATGTGAATCAAATATATTCGTGCGCCCAAAGGGATGCGGACGCCTTTTCGGGCGCAAAATTACTAATTCTTACCTTTAATTGCTAATTTTGCTTGAGTAAGTAGGCAGGCAAGAGTTTTAGAGTGGCTCCGTGCCGCACATCATATGCGCTATGCGACATAGGTGTGTAACATGTAAAAAGTAAATTGAGCATTTTTATTCGATAATCATACAACGCATTCATCAACGACGGGCTGAAAGCCCAACCTGCGCCTAGCCCAGGGCAAGCGAAGCGACACCCTGGG
>CAVJJO010000203.1:0-2258 GCA_963649665.1 Bacteroidaceae bacterium
CCGTTTTGTAATCTCACGGCGTAAGTTTTATATAGTTATTCTTTTGTTTTGAGATAAAGACACAAAAAGAGAGAGCACTCACTGGTAGGCAAGTGCGCGGTTGCTACTTGGGCAATTTTATGTATTATACTGCTGAGTAAGATTTTGAATTTTCATACACGTGCTCTTTCGTCACAAACTTTGCCGCTCAGCAGTTGGGACCAGTTTCATTTTCGGACTCGGGATGTTCCAGTAAGAATCGGCCTGTGATTAACTCAGTCCCCAGTTTTATATGAAGTAGGCTAATCTTCTTTTGAAAGCTTCACGCTATATCCAAGTTTCTGAAGTTCTTTCTTCAAATACTCCTTGCGCTTCTGCTCTTTCTTGTTGGGTACATAGCTGTCACCCAACTCTTTATAACGTCCACCTGTTGAAAGCACGTAGTGAATGCATTTGAGTAAGGAATGTCCTACTGCAATCAATGCTTTCTTGTTCCCCTTACGTAGGGCCAAACGGTTGAAACGTTCCATAAAGAATGTTCCCTTGGCTCTTGAAGCCGCCCATGCTGCCTCCACCAAAGTTTCTTTTACTTGCTTATCACCATGATTTGTCCTACCGCTTTTCTTTTTACCTGCACTCTCGTTGTTGCCTGGACACATTCCTGCCCAAGAACACAGATGCCCAGCTGTAGGAAAATTGGACATGTCAAGTCCTATCTCTGCAATAAGATCCTCACATACGCGGTTTTGTATGCCAGGTATTTCACACAAACGTTCTATCGCATCGTGGTAAGGTGATAAGACTTCTTTTATACGTTTGTCAAAGTCGAGTATATCTTCTTCCAACGAAGCATTGCATTCTCGAATCTTACTCAGCATATAAACCTTATGGGCATCTATGCAGCCAGTACACGCTTCCCACATTTCTTCTGCTGTATGTTGGCAACGGCCATGACGAACGCTTTCTATATCGGATAGCGTTATCTGTTTGCCATCACATAGCATATCTATCAATTTGACTGCTGTCGCACCGCTTGTATCACTCAATACGCTTGACAATTTAACATTGCCATCTTCCAGTATGCGAATGATACGATTCTTGTTAGACGATACGGATTGTATCAGTTTGCGACGATAGCGTGTAAGGTCACGCAGTTCGCGTTGTGCTTTCGGAGGAATAAAACTGGGCTTGAGCAATCCTGCCATTAGCAACTGGCATATCCACTCACTATCATTCTTGTCTGTCTTGTGTCCGGGAACATTCTTTATGTGGCGGGCATTGACAATCCAAATGTGTGGTATATGGCCTTCAAATACATTGTATATCGGTTTCCAATATACGCCTGTGCTTTCCATAGCCACGTGAGTGATGCCCAATGATACCAACCATTCTCTCAATTGTGTCAAAGATCTCGTGAAAGTGTCATAGCTTCGGGTTTCCTTGGGAATGCCCTCGCCTTGTACTGTCGCAACCACCACTTTCTTGTGGATGTCCATGCCGCAGCCACGCGGAAGGACCTGGGTGAACTGAACTACTGACATAACTGCATAAATTAGAAGATGAACTATTCTTCAGCAAATATACAGGGCAGCGGTGATAGCTCTTTTCATTCACTTTGGCGACTTTATTAAATCGTCATGAGGGTTTCATTATGGTTAAATTTGGTCGTTTAAGCAACGGCAAAGGTAGTCATTTGCAGCGGATTTGTTTGCAAAACAAGTTTAATTGCCTAATTTTGCTTTGCCTCCGTTCTGCGTGGCACAACGCCCAGAGCGGGGCAGCACGTTACAAGCAATGCAAAGATCCTCCACTTACAACTTTACGGTAGAGCCGTTCAGCGAAGACTACTGCGGCAACTTTTCCTGGGGAAACCTGGGCAACTACATCCTGCGTTGCGCCTCGCTCCACGCCGGCGAACGGGGTTTCGGTTACAACCAGATGATAGCCCTGCACCATGCGTGGGTGCTTTCGCGCCTCGTCATTGAGATGGACCAATGTCCGCGCACGGGCGACGCTTTCACCATCGAAACGTGGGTAGACAAACTCTACCGACAGTTCACCGACCGCCATTTCAGCATTTGCCGTCCCGACGGCACACCCTTCGGCCACGCCACAAGCACGTGGGCGCTCATCGACACCGGCACGCGTCTCCCGGCCGACCTCGAACGTCTGCCCGACGGGGGCTTCACCTCATCGCTCATCCCCGAACGCCCGTCGCCCATCGCCACCATGGGGCGCATACGCCTCAAAGAGCCGCGACTCGTGGCCACGCACAAGGC
>CAVJJO010000204.1:0-2253 GCA_963649665.1 Bacteroidaceae bacterium
AAGTAGCCTCCGTGAGGCCGTGTAGAGCGCGAGGTTTTGAAAACCTCGCCCCCATACGCGATTGCACGCTCGCATATAAAAAAGGAACCGGCACGGAATGCGTCAATACGATGCATCCTGTGCCGGACTTTTTTCAGATGTGATTAAGATTAAGCAGCTGTGGAATCACAAGCTGCAAAATCAACAGCCGCAGAATCTGCACAACAATAATCAGCGACGGAATCGACATCATCTCCACCGAACGGACTTGAGCTTTCATCGCTTTGGGAAGTTTCACTCTTATCCTTTCGCGGTTTTCGGGTTGCAGCTTGCTTGATGTCGTTGGCATTGAAGGCATAAAGCACCACGATGGTTCCGTTTTCATAACCGATGGTCACGCCGGCACCGGATTTATGCTTGAGGATACCCGGCGACGACTGTTTGAAGCCAGCTTTTGCGAGTTGCGTTTCAAGCGCCTTGACAAAACGTTCCTCCGAGTTGACAGCATATTCCGTCACGTCGAGCGCTACGCAACATCCCTGCACACGTGCGGCATCGTTATAGCTGTAGTCGTATCCCGTCTGATAACTGTGCGTATCGCCCCACCAGTCGGTGTAAGTGCTATAGCGCGGAGAGGAAACGGCAAGTGAGGCATCGAAAAAGACTTTCACTTGATAACCCTCTTCGTAGCGGGTAATCTCTGACACGTATTCACACGACTCGGCAGAAGGAGCATCGGCCTTGTACTTGGCAAAGGTGTCACCAGCTTTCACACCGAAGAACGTGGCCCCGGCTATGTGGGCAGCATAGTTCTTAGCCACTCCTTCGGCATCGAAATAGTTGCTTTCCACCGAAGCGTTTCCAGAGGTACTTACACGCTTGAAGTTTTCCTTGCACACGTCTTTCTTCTCATTGTCCTGAAGGGAAAGATTCTCCTTCTCACCGAGAAGGAAACGGCTTTCAGTAAGCACTGTGGCGTCTTCAAACTCGAAAGGTGCAAGTTCGTTGCCTTCTACGTCAATTATGCCGTATTTGTCATTTTTCTTGGCTACGTACAGCGGTACGGATTTATAGAGACCTGCAAAGAAATACGGATAGAGGTTTTGGAATTTAGCGCGCACCACCACTTCGTCTTTCTTGTTCTTGAGCCCGTAGCTCTCTCCGTCGTAGTAGACTGCAATTCCGTCCTTGTTGATTGCGCCATTATTGAAATACGGTTTGCCGAGATCTCCGACTTTCTTTCCTTCCTTGTCGAACATAACGACTTTCTCCCCTTTTACCATGACGACAATGCCTTCGCTCACGCAGCGAACACCTGATACCTCAGAAGCATCTTTCGTGAAGAGTTCTTTGCCGGACTTGTCTATGACGATGTACTTTTGAATGGAGTCGGCGCTTTTCTTCGACACTACTGCCATGCCGTCGTTGAACTCGCATTCTATGCCATCGTACTCTTTGTCGATATAAGGCTCACCGTCGGGCTTAATAAAACCATACTTTTCATTAGAATATGCAGCAACTGCCACACCTTGGTGAAAATAAGAAGCACGCTTGATTGAAGTGGGAAGCTGCGCCTTTTCCTTTCCGTCGGGAGTAATCACGGTGATGCCCTTTCCTTCCTCCACAGCAAGTGCATAGCCTTCAGAAAAGATTGAGGCTTGAAGATAGGGCGTTTTGTTGATTGGCTTCTTGGGGTCGGCAACGTTGTAGTAATCGTACTTTCCATCGCCGTTTTCCACATAGAACACGTCATCGACAATGAGTGAGGGTTGGTTCTTGAATTCGTCCTTAAGGACAATCTCGCCACTTTCCACATCTACAATGCTCCACATGTCGGAGCCCACAAGTTGCACAGCGAGGTAACGCATTTCACTCGCAGAGTCGGAACACGAAGCCAGACACAGCAAGGCAAGGAATGCGAAGAACAAATGCTTGATCTTTTTCATGACTAAGGTTTTTGTTAACGTTGTTTACTTCATATTGACGCAAATATAGAGAATCAAAAACCTAACGAGTGACTTAAAAGCAATTATTTGCGTTTAATGTGCCGAAAAACATATAAATAAGGCTAGGAGGAATGATAATGCGAGAAACAACCGCGTAGAAACAACTTGCGCAATTTTGACGCAACGCGCATGGGGGTCAAGACTCCCGTCTTGACTGCTCTACACGGCCTCACGAAGGTTTTTGCGTGGCTTCGCTTTACATTCATATGCTCCGCGCTCGTCTGTCAAGACTGGAGTCTTGACCCCCATGCGCTGGCGCCCCATCAAA
>CAVJJO010000205.1:0-2237 GCA_963649665.1 Bacteroidaceae bacterium
CGCGAAGAATATAAAGCGAAGCCACGAAGAACGGTCCGTGACCGCCGTGTAGAGCTGTCAAGACTGGAGTCTTGACCCCCATGCGCTTCGCCTCCATGAGCTATCGCCTCCATGGGCTTGCACTCCCTTGCGCTTCGCCCCCATGAGCTATCGCCTCCATGGGCTTGCGCTCCCATGCGCTGCGTCTCCATGAGCTATCGCCTCCATAGGCTATTGCCCCATGAGGAGCATAACCTCAAAGCCCATACTTGCGGAGAATGCGCAGCTGCGGGCGGGTGAAGTAGTGCGAGGAGGTGGTCCAGCCGGCGCGCACGAGGGCACGGTGGAGGGCCGTGTCGAGCAGGATGGCCTGGAGGAGTTTGCGGCGCGCGGTGCGCACACTGATGTGGGGAAACACGCTGGCGGCATACTCGCCTTTGCTCACGCGCACTTCGCGTTTCGGGGCGCTGACGGTGCAGCGCAGGGTAAGGGTGGTGTTCATAACTACGGATGGTTTAGAGCGGAAGTTGTTCACTGCGAATGTATTAAAGGGTTAGAAATGTGGGTTGCATCAGCATCATGGCTGAATTCGGCCGCAAATATAATAAATTTTTGTGCCACATAGTGTCACGCACCTTTCGGGGTGATTAATCTTTCTTAAATAGCACGATTTTTTTTCATTTTCCCCCACTCTCGCCCATTTCGGAGAGGGAAAAAAGCGTGCAGTTTTTTTGTCACGCAAAATTTCGGCGGATGCCTTTGTACAAAGGGAGCGCGGGCGAAAAAAAGGGTGACAATCCGAGGGAGTTTGACACCGGTACTGACACTTCACGCCGCAGAAAAGTTTGGCATTGGGCCGTCGGGCGCCGTACCTTTGCACCGTCAACGAACGACAAACGGCGTTCACCGACAAACTCCAAAAGGCAAGTGTAGCTACCGCCTCGCTCCGCCCCGCCGAGTGCCGCGCAAACAAACCATACTACTGACCCTGCGGCACACACGCCACGGACGGCGCACACCGACCAAACAACATTTTTATCTAACCTCAAAACATTTCAACACCATGATTAAAGTAAACGTAAAGGCACGCAAGAATCCCAAGGACCAAAGCCAAGTGAAGTACTACATCGCCGTAGCACCCGTGAACCACCTCACCCTCGAGCAGATTGCTGCCGTGATCTCCGACCGATGCACCGTGACCGAGGCCGACGTGCTCGCCGTGCTCAACTCACTCCAGACCGAAGTGATCCGCGCCATGCAGAACGGACAGAGCGTGCGACTCGGACAGCTCGGCTCCTTCCGCCCCACCATCAGCTCAAGCGGCGCGGAGGAAAAGGCCGACGCCACCGTGAGCAACGTGAAGGCACTCCGCTGCCGCTTCACCATGGGGGCACGCCTCCGCTCTGGCCTCGCACTCACCAACAGCGACGTGCAGTTCAACCTCGAGAAGGCTGGCGCCTAACCTTCCTCCCCTCTCCTGCGGCAGATGCAGCGCGCGAGCATCTGCCAAGGGTAGCGGGGCGGTTTCCAAGACGCGAAAAAAGAATTCTCCCTACGACCAACACCTTGGGCCTTGAGACCAAAATTGAAATTTATTCACACGGACGCATTGCCCCGCGACGGGGCGAGCGGACGTTTACATCTAACCCACTTATCTATCCCATGAGAAGAAGAACTACCGCAATGGAAGAAGAGCGCGTGAAGCGTTGCCGCGTATGTGGCATGGTGAAGAAGCTCTCAGAGTTTCACCGCAACCTGCTCAACGACGACGGCCACCACGACGACTGCCGGCGCTGCCGCCAACTCTACTACCGGCGCTACTACTCGCCGCTCGCCAAACAGCTCTCGCACCTCACCGCCGAGGACATCGAAGACGAAGTGGTGCGCAGGCAAGAGGCCGCACTGGCCATGAACTAATCAACCAATCTACCAACCCTTAAAAACAATTTATGAACCATGAACAACATCACGACCACCGAAACCGACTCGAAGCGCAAACAGCGTCTGCAATTTTTCTGCTCGTTGCTGGAGTGGCTCTTGCAGCTGCTTCGCTCTTTATCCCTCCAAAAGGAGAAATCGCGGGCAGTGTCTGCTGGATCTTTGCCCAGTGCCTGATCTACGCCGGCAGCGTATTTGGCATTAAAGAATATGTTCGCGCGTGCGCGCGCGAACATATATATAAAGGTAAGTAAAGCTCCGCCTACATGCGCTCTCGCCTTGAATTTTTAATTCTCCCACAGAATTCACAGATTTCACAG
>CAVJJO010000206.1:0-2229 GCA_963649665.1 Bacteroidaceae bacterium
AGAAAATGCCATTCAGAAAAATCAAGATAGACAAAGTTTGTAGTACACAGTAACGAAAACGAAAACCGCTATCTTGCTGTACAGCAAATGAAACTGACTCAAGGGTGTCAAACTTGGGTTAATGGGTGATTACCTCAAATGGCACCCAAAATTGGAACCGTCGTATGCCGAACGGCAAGTATGGTGGTGTGAGAGGTAGGTAAACACGAAAATAGGAGATAAACACCTGTGATAAGTGTTTACCTCCTACTCAATTTCCTTCTTTCCATGCGCCTTAGGCGGCGCCTGGAATGTAGTTGCTTAATTGATTAGTCGAGCTGAGCGAGCTTGTTGTCAGAGCCGAGCACTTCAGTGATCTTGTGCTTGTACATCTGTTCCATGAGGTCGCGAGCGGGACCGCAGTACTTGCGGGGATCGAATTCTCCGGGTTTGTCGTTGAACACCTTGCGTACGGCAGCGGTGAAGGCAAGACGAGAGTCGGAGTCGATGTTGATCTTGCAAACTGCGCTAGCAGAAGCCTTGCGGAGCTGTTCTTCGGGGATACCTACTGCATCGGGGAGCTTACCGCCGTTGGCATTGATGATGTCAACGTATTCCTGGGGAACGGAGCTTGAGCCGTGGAGCACGATGGGGAATCCGGGGAGCTTCTCCATGATGGCATCGAGGATGTCGAATGCGAGGGGAGGAGGAACGAGCTTGCCAGTCTTCGGGTCGCGGGTGCACTGCTCGGGAGTGAACTTGTAAGCACCGTGGCTGGTACCGATGGAGATAGCGAGTGAGTCAACACCAGTCTTGGAAGTGAAGTCGATAACTTCTTCGGGCTTCGTGTAGTGACATACGTCGGAAGAAACTTCGTCTTCAACGCCAGCGAGCACACCGAGTTCACCTTCAACGGTTACGTCGTGCTGGTGAGCATATTCTACAACCTTCTTGGTGAGGGCTACGTTCTCGTCGTAGGGAAGAGAAGAACCGTCGATCATTACGGAGCTGAAGCCGAGGTCTACGCAGCTCTTGCAGAGCTCGAAGCTATCACCGTGGTCGAGGTGAAGAACGATTTCGGGGTGGTTGCAGCCGAGTTCCTTAGCGTACTGAACGGCACCTTCTGCCATATAACGGAGAAGAGTTTCGTTGGCATAGTTACGGGCACCCTTGGAAACCTGGAGGATAACCGGTGACTTGAGTTCGGAAGAGGCCTTGATGATAGCCTGAAGCTGTTCAAGGTTGTTGAAGTTGAATGCAGGGATTGCATAACCGCCGTTGATGGCGCGCTTGAACATCTCGCGGGTGTTGACCAAGCCTAATTCTTTGTAGTTTACCATAATACTTGTGAGTATATTTTTGGGATTGTTCTCTTGATGCTTTGCTTTTCTATGCAGAGCTATGCAGAAGGTTGCGCAGCTAATGCGCTGAATGCGCACCTTTTTCGGGAGCAAAAGTACAATATGTCTTGCAAGTGCGCAAAGTTTTGACCTTATTTTTATAAGCATTAAAGCCTTATCGCTTTGAAAAAAACGGAAAAGAGGCAAAGTCCGAATAACGGAACTTTGCCTCTTCTGTCATTTCTTGCCTTCAAACATTTTGCGGAAGTGTTCCCGTCCGAACTTTTGGTCGGCGCGCAACACGCGGATTACCTTCGAGGGAGAAAGCACACGGGAGAAACGTTTGAAGTACTGTTCTTCCGTTTCGGCTATCTGCTCACGGAGTTCCACATAGGCTTTCAACGCCCGGCGGCTGTCGGAATCGTTTGAACCCTTACGGCTGGCGTTTTCAATCATGCGGTCGGCACGTCGCTGCATGTCGAAGGCCTTGTCGCGCAGCTCAAAGAACAAAGGAAAGAAGGCGTCGGCCTCGCTCTGCGAGAGTTGGGCTTCGCGTTGGATGAACTCGCGTTGTTCACGGCGCATCTGTTCACGGTCGAACTGCGGCTTACGGCGGTCGTGCTGACACTTGGGATGGTCAGGCGCATCGCCTTGCGGCGCTTGAGCTACCGATGCGGCTTTCACCGAAAGGCTTGCAAAAAGGAAAGCGAGAAGGAAATATATCCGATACATGACTGTCTGTTGGAATAAGTGAATTTCAAAAAATAACTTGCGCAGTTTTTCAATTGGAAAAATGCGCCAACGACGGGCTGAAAGCCCAACCTGCGCCTAGCCCAGGGCAACGCCCTGGGTACCATCGTGAGTAGCAACGCGCCCTGAAAGGGCAAAAGCGTTTATATCATATGGTTTC
>CAVJJO010000207.1:0-2169 GCA_963649665.1 Bacteroidaceae bacterium
TTCTTGTAGGTACCTGCAACGGGGTGCTGGAAACGTGTGGGGTTGGTAGAGTTACCGGTGATGGATACGTCTACGTCTTCCTTCCACATGATGGCAACGCCTTCGCGCACGTCGTCGGCACCGTAGCAGTTAACCTTGGCGCGGGGACCGTCGCTGTAGGCGATGGTCTTAACCACGTTGAGTTCGCCCGTGTAGTAGTCGAACTTGGTCTGCACGTAAGTGAAGCCGTTGATGCGGCTGATGATCATGGCAGCGTCCTTGCCGAGACCGTTGAGGATGCAACGGAGGGGCTTGTCGGCGGGACGGCTCTGGTTGGCCATCTGTGCAATCTTGATGGCGCCTTCAGCGGCAGCGAAGCTTTCGTGGCCTGCGAGGAAGGCGAAGCACTTGGTTTCGGGAGAGAGGAGACGGGCTGCGAGCTGGCCGTGACCGATGCCGACCTTACGGTCGTCGGCTACAGAGCCGGGGATGCAGAATGCCTGAAGTCCTTCACCGATGTATTCGGCAGCTTCTACGGCGTCCTTTGCCTTTTCCTTGAGAGCGATGGCGGTACCTACCACGTAGGCCCACTTTGCATTCTCGAAGCAGATCATCTGTGTGCTTTCGCACTCCTGATAGGGATCAAGGCCGTAAGAATCGCAAATCTGGTTAGCCTCTTCAATGTCTTTGATTCCGTGCTTGTTGAGAGCAGCGAGAATCTGCTTCATACGACGGTCCTGGCTTTCGAATTTTACTTCTCTAATCATTTTTGTGTTCCTCCTTAATCTTTACGTGGGTCAATAGATTTAACTGCGCCCTGTTCTTCAGTGGTGCGACCGTAGCGGCCGGTTACGCTCTTGAGCGCTTCGTTGGCGTCCATACCTTTCTTGACAGCGTCCATGAACTTGCCCATGTGAACAAATTCGTAGCCGCATACCTGGTCGTCCTTGTCGAGGAACATCTTGGTGATGTAGCCTTCAGTGAGCTGGAGGTAGCGTGTGCCCTTGACCTTGGTGCCGTAGAGCGTACCTGCCTGGCTTACGAGACCTTTGCCGAGGTCCTCAAGACCTGCGCCGACAACGAGGCCACCTTCAGAGAAGGCGCTCTGCGTACGTCCGTAAACGATCTGAAGGAAGAGTTCGCGCATTGCGGTGTTGATGGCATCGCAAACGAGGTCGGTGTTGAGCGCTTCGAGGATGGTCTTTCCAGGAAGGATTTCGCTGGCCATGGCGGCTGAGTGGGTCATACCAGAGCAACCGATGGTCTCAACAAGACATTCTTCGATGACGCCTTCCTTCACGTTGAGCGTGAGCTTGCAGGCACCCTGCTGGGGAGCACACCAACCCACACCGTGAGTAAGACCTGAGATGTCTTTGATTTCTTTTGCTTGAACCCACTTTCCTTCTTCAGGAATGGGGGCGGGACCATGGTTGGGGCCTTTGGCTACACAACACATGTTCTGAACTTCGTGTGAATATTCCATGTCTTGAAAATTGGTATTATAGAGAATACTGAATATTGTCCGGTGAGATATGAACGTGCGACCGAGCAGGTTCCGCACTTTCTGAGTGTTGCAAAGTTACGGCAACTTTTTCATGTTGCAAAATGTTGCCTGATTTTTCCGCCAAGGCGTGCGCCAAAAAAAGCAAGGCACGCAGCAAAAATTCCAAGGCACGCAGCAAAAATTCCAAGGCACGCCGTAAAAATTCCAAGGCACGCCGTAAAAATTCCAAGGCATGGTGTAAAAGGGCTCTCACGGCGCGCATCCCCTGCGCTGCCAATTGGCCTTTCTACGCATGAAAAAAAACATCTGCGAGCCCAACGTATCGGGCCCGCAGATGTTTTACTGTAGTTTCGGATTTAGTGACATGTAAAAAAATAACCTGCGCATTTATTCAAGTGGTACTTGCAGCGGGTACACAAAAGGAGTATTTCCGTTTAAATTCCACAGATAATATTTATCATCGGAATGTAGACGGAACTCAGACGGAAATTATCCGTTTAGTGAATGTCAAAAAATAACTTGAGCAGTTTTTGATTCGAGAAATGTGCCACGGCGGGCTGAAAGCCCAACCTGCGCCTAGCCCAGGGCAACGCCCTGGGTAACATCGTGAGTATCAACGCGCCCTGAAAGGGCAAAAGCGTTTATATCATATGGTTTCCTGTCGAATCATTACGCTTTTGCCCTTT
>CAVJJO010000208.1:0-2136 GCA_963649665.1 Bacteroidaceae bacterium
TGAGGCCGTGTAGAGCGTGACGTTTTGAAAACGTCACCCCCATGGGCGGTTGAAAGCTTCGCCCCACGAGCTTCACCCCACGAGCTTCACTCCACGAGCTTCGCCCCCACGCACTTGCGCTCCCACGCGCCTCCAAGCGCCAAAAGCTTCTTCAAAAAGAAATGGGGGGGGTAACCACAACTCCTTCGACGAAATAAACAACAAACAATATTCATCAATCTCCTTCTCCTATGAAGAAAAAATTCATCCCAATGGCCCTTATGGCTCTTGCCATGGGCTTCACCGCTTGCTCAAGCGATGACACCACTGCCAACGGCGGCAACGGACAGCCTTCCTTCGCTGAAGGCGGCTACGTGAAGATGGCCATCAACCTTCCTTCAACCAACGGCTCACGTGCTGCCAACGACTCGTTCGACGACGGTCTCGCTGCTGAGTACAAGGTGAACAACGCCACCCTCGTGCTCTTCTCCGGAGCCAACGAAGCTTCTGCCACGTTCCACAGCGCCTATAAGCTCAACGTGTCCATGAACAAGGACGACGAAGCACAGATCACTTCCACCACGAAGATTGTCAGCAAGATTGAAGACAGCTACACTTCTGGCACCAAGCTCTACGCTTACGTTGTGCTCAACGACAACGGTTTGCTCACCCTCGACAGCGACGACGCTACCAAACTTACGGTAAACAACGTAGACATGGCTGACCAAACCGTAACTGCCCTTCAGGAAAACGTTGTAGAAGGCGGCGCAAGCAAGTTCAACAGCGCAGGCTTCCTTATGGACAACGCTCCCCTCGCTTCCGTAGCAGGCGGCACGAACGACTGCACCGGTGCCAAGGTGACTACTCTCGTGGACTTCACCGACGCCGTGAAGAAGACGCAGGCTGAAGCTGAATCCAATCCCGCCACTGACGTGTACGTAGAGCGCGCAGTTGCCAAGGTGACCTTCAATAAGAAATCCGGCCAACTCACCGGCACCGACATCAACGGCTCCGCAGTAGACGCGAACAAGACTTACGAGATCGTAGGTTGGGACCTCGACGTTACCAACAAGAGTAGCTACTTCGCTCGCCGCTACAACACCACTTGGAACGGCCTCAAGACGGGCAAAAGCGACGTTACCGCTCCCTACCGCTTCATCGGCAGTAATAAAGTACGCTCCGGCAAGGAACTCTACCGCACCTACTGGGCTGAAGACCCCAACTACTCGCACGTGACTCCCTCTGTAGCAGATCCCTGCTTCTACTACCTCGCAGCTGACAAGACCGACTTCACCACAGCGTTCGGCACCGACAATCCCCAGTACTGCATGGAGAACACCTTCGACGTGGAGGACCAGAACCAGAACCAAACCACCCGTGCCATCGTGAAGGTGAAGCTCTTCGGCGGCAACGACTTCTACACCTTCAACGGCGACAAGACCAACCTCTACACCGAGACCGACATGATCAAGCGCGTGAAGGCTGCCGTTATCGCTTATCCCGAAGTTGAGCAGTGGTTCAAGAGTCTTTCTACTACCGAAACGCTTGATGCAGACAAGGTGACTGTAGAATTCGACGACCGCGACGCAAACACCGGTGCCGTATGCATCAAGTCTGTCAAGGTTACTATAGGTGAAGAATATAAGAGCTACGCAAAATCCGACGGTGACGATGCCGACAAGCTCAACAAACTCTTCGGCGTTCAGACCATCACGGAATATGCCGGCGGTTTCGCTTACTACCCCATCCGCATCAAGCACTTCGGTGACGACCTCACTCCCTGGAACAGCGACGAAAGCACAACTAAGCCCTCTGCTGGAAACGTTTACCCCGAGAACAGCGCCGCCAACTACCTCGGCCGTTACGGTGTGCTCCGCAACAACTGGTACGACCTCTCTGTAGCCGGCATCTCTGGCATCGGTTCTGCCGTAGTGCCCTCTCTCGATCCTTCGCACAACCCCGATGTGACTCCCGACGACGAACTCTACAACTACATCGCCGTTCGCATCAACATCCTCTCTTGGGCTAAGCGTACGCAGAGCGAAAACCTCTAAGCCACACCCGCACATGGGGGTAACGCTTTCAACCGCTCATAGAGCATAACGCGCTTTCAACGGCTCATGGGGGTGAGGTTTTCAAAACCTCACGCTCTACACG
>CAVJJO010000209.1:0-2103 GCA_963649665.1 Bacteroidaceae bacterium
GCATGGATTCCCCAATATTTCCATTCCCAGCCATCACGAATATTGGTTTGTGTTATGGTCAATTCATGGGCATCGCATGATACGGTAGTGTCGGTGCATTCAAAAGGAAATATAGTGCATTCTGTAACACCACCCCAATCGGTTTCTGAACAGGAACCGAAAAAGAGTAAGGCTGCAATAAATATAGTTGCAAAAAAGGATATCTTTTTTCTCATAGCGAATTCGTATAAATTTGTTGCTATTTTCCGTCGTAAGCCAGTCCTTCTTGTTCAACGAATGATGTAGAAATTGTCCAACAATTGCTATTTCCTCGTTCATGTCCTCAGTTATGATGAAGATAGCAAGTCTTGTCTGCCGTGTATTTAATTCCGTCTATGACCCACATATGGCAGTTCTTTCCGTTTTTTACACCGGCTCCAATCAAATGAGGGAACCCATTACGGAGTTCTATTTCTATTTTTGCAACGTCTACGGACTTTTCATCGTAGCTACAATTGTAACCCATATCCAAAAGATAATGGTAGGCCGCTTTGGGTTGTGAACTGCTTGCCTGGCAACCAAATTTCGTTTGGCAGTTGAGAGCCACTTCGTGAATGAACTGAGTAATACTTCCAATTGTTGAAGCATTTGAATATGGTTGCTTGGTCATTTCAGCGAAATCAAGATTCCGGTTTCCATAGAATGTTCCATTGAATTTTCCGCATTTCGCAATGTATTGCGCGGTTGCAAGAGGCACGCAGCCAACCAATTGATGACCCCCATGTTCAGAACAAATAGAGCATCCACAAGACGGCATATACATGTTATAGGGAGATTCTTGGTCCCATCTTGTATTCAGTAGCGGACCTACAATCTCTTCGCTTTGGCTGGAATTTGTGGTTTTACTGCCAGTATGCAAATTAAATGAACCTATGATGTGAATGGAATCGACGACGTGTCTGAGTGGTGGAATGTAGGCCGTGTCAGCCAAACTACCGTCCTCACAGTATACGAGTACTTTGTTGATTGTGGAGTCGTCGGAGAGCAGTGCATATCCCTTGGTCGTTCCTTTACGCAAGGTTACTGTTGAAATGGAAAATGTGCTGTCGGAACTGACATTTCCAGAGCGTGTTGGAACGGAGGTTTCTTCCACATTGCCATCTTGGATAGTGTAGTAGCGTTTGTGAACCGACTCTATAACGGGAAGTTCTTCTGTTGCACGTGACGATTTGCTCAGCGATGACGAAAAGTCGTTTAGCAGCGATTGTAGGGTGGATACTTCTTTTTCGCATGCTTTCAAGTCCTCAATGCTTTCTTTACAAGACGAAGCTGAAAGCAAAGTAAAGGACAACAAAAAGGTTAGATACACAATACGTTTCATGGGCTTTACCGATTTTTGAGGTGAAAGGAATGAGTATATGCCACAAATGTACTCAAAAAGCTGTGCTGTATACACAAATATGTATTTTGCTTTGCGTTATATATCGTTAATTATAAGTGTTTGACATATGTAACATTGCAAATCCAATAAAGTTGCGCCAGGAGAATATTTGAATACTTCTCCAAGTGATGGTTTGGGGCGACAGCGCATGGAGGTCAAGACTCCCGTCTTGACAGATGAGTGCGTAGTTATGAAGGCGAAGCTGCGAAAAAGCAGTTCGCTACTGCGTGAGGCCGTGTAGAGCGTGACGTTTTGGAAACGTCACCCCCATGGGCAGCTGCTAACGCCACCCATACGCTTCAGGCCAATGCTAGACGCACGTACGTTCAATGGGCAATGCACGTACGTTCAATGGGCAATGCATGTACGTTCAATGGGCAATGTACGTATGTGCGTTCTCGGAATTCGGGAAACTTTCAAATTCTTCGGCTTGACTTGTCAAGCCTTCCTGTAATTCTATCTCTTCAACATATTGGGGAAATTCTTTAATTCTCTAATTCTTGACCTATTAATATTGTGTAGAGCAGTCAAGACGGGAGTCTTGACCTCCATGCGCTGTCGCCCCCATGCGTTTTGCCTCAATGCTCTATACGGCCTCACCGAGGCTATATCGCTGCGCTCAGCGGCTATTTTTTAACACTGAGAATCGCGTAGAAATCACCAAGTGCACAGACGCTTGGAAA
>CAVJJO010000210.1:0-2100 GCA_963649665.1 Bacteroidaceae bacterium
TGTTACCCAGGGCGTTGCCCTGGGCTAGGCGCAGGTTGGGCTTTCAGCCCGCCGTTGGCACATTTATCTAATCAAAAACTGCTCAAGTTATTTTTTACATATTACTAAAGAAAAAAGTATGGGTAAACAAATCCGCCGAATAGGGCTTGCCATTCTTCGTCAGAAATATTTCTGGACCATCCTCTTCTTCGTGGCATGGGTAGGCTTCTTTGACGACAACAGCTACTACCACCGTTATGAACTCGACGCGCAGAACGAAGCATTGCGCGCTGACATTCGTCAATACGAAGAGCGTTACAACAGCGACACGCGTGAACTCAATGACCTTCAGCGAAATCCAGAGGCCGTGGAGCGTGTGGCACGTGTGAATCTGCTTATGAAAACGGCCGACGAGGACGTCTACGTCATAGAATGATGCCCTGACGGACAGATAGTTTGAACCATCCACTCATTATATTTCTTCGCAAAATATTCATGCGTTCCTTTTTATACAGTCTTGGCGGCATACTCTTGCTCGCAGGAGCCGCAAGTCCCATGTTCATTCCCCAATATGCCCCTTACGTGTTTGCCGTTGGGGCTTTGTTGTTCGGCAGCGTACAGCTAGCCGACCGCTACGAGGGCACCAACCTCATCATCCGCCGCTTGCGCCGCCAGCAAGCGCTTGGGGCAATTCTCTTGCTCGTCACTGCGGCGCTCATGCTTTGCAGCCACTTCTCCATAGCTCCGTTCCGCGGACACGAATGGGGCATCACATTGCTCATAGCCGCAGTGCTTGAAGTCTACACCGTGTTCCGCATAGGCCATGAGGAGGAAAAGGAGCAAAAAGGAGCACGTTGAGACTCTGAAAAGCTCTTCCGTAGTGTGAAAAACTTGCCACGTTTTGTAACATTTGCCGCACCAAATCCCAAAAATAATTTACGGACAAGAATCTTTCAGTCTTCACAGTGAATAAAACGGGGCGCAACGTTGTATATTTGTGCTGCAATTCGCGGGAAGCTGTTCAGTTTCAGAACATTTTGAAGCCTTCCGCCTATGCATGTCAAGTGAACATTGATGAATATGGCAAAGTTTTACCTACTCATATCCTCTCTGCTATTGCTCACCTCATGTGCTGAGCAATACAACATAGCGGGCAATTCGTCGGTTTCCAGTTTGGACGGACGGACGCTCTACTTGCGGGATGCACCGGAAAACTTGTCAACCCACACCGTGGCGGTGCAGCGCATGGACGGCTGCATCGACTCCTGTAAGGTGATTCACGGGCGTTTCAGTTTCGCCGGCGACGTTGATTCGGTGCGAATGGTGCTTCTCTACTCCGGTTCGCAATGCGTCATGCCGATGGTCATAGAGAATGGCAATCTCAGCGTGCAAGTCGACAATGTAGGGCAGCGCGTGAGCGGCGGACCGCTCAACGACAAGCTCTATCGCTTCTTCCAGAAGAAAAACCGTCTCGACAACGAGATGTGGGAGCTTCAGCAGCGTACCATCAGCATGATACGAAATGGAGAGTCGGCTGAGGCTATAGAAAAGAAGATAGGCTCCAAAGCCCAGAAACTGGCGAAGCGTGCCGAAGACCTCGAAACGAACTTCGTGATGGAAAACTACACCAATGCGCTCGGCACGGGATTCTTCCAGCTTCTTTGCTCGCAGTATCCCTCACCCGTGATGACGCAACAAATTCAGCGCATCGTGGAGAAAGCCCCGAGTTGTTTCCTCTCCAATCCCTTCGTGCGCAGTTACCTCACACAAGCCCGAATGCGCATGGAAATGCCGGGCATTCCCCAAACGCAAGGTTGCGGAACCATCACCGTGACGCACACCATCACCTGTCCGTAACTCTTCCTTGCCGATAAAAGAAAAGTAAGTCAATCAATAAAAGAATCCCGACCTTCAGCCTCGCGCTGCCGGTCGGGATTTGTGTGTCTAATGTCAATAATTAGAGAATTGAAGAACAATTCTTTGTAACTACTCTGGTGGGGGTAAGCGTAACTTATACTTTGTAACTACTCCGGTGGTGTAAGCGTAACTCAAGTCTCGAATTTAGACGGGGACGGGCTGAAAGCCCAAAAGCGCCTAGCCCAGGGCAACGCCCTGGGTTAA
>CAVJJO010000211.1:0-2073 GCA_963649665.1 Bacteroidaceae bacterium
ACGCTTTTGCCCTTTCAGGGCGCAATGCCGCAGGTAATCTATACCCAGGGCGTTGCCCTGGGCTAGGCGCTTGCTGGCCCTTCAGGCCGTTCCCTTGTATTCAAAACTTCGGTTAATCATAAAAAAAAGTCAATGGAATTCGTAACCAAACAAGGCGACTACCGCAGCCGTTCCGTCAGAGTGCTTGCGGCATGGATGCACAAGCATCTGAGTCCGAAGCAGTTCATCATTATCCTGAGTTTCTTTGTGGGACTCGGGGCTGCCATAGCCGCTTGGGTGCTGAAGTTTCTCATCCACGAGATAGAGCACGTGCTCACGTCGCAGTTCGACGTGACGCAGGCCAACTGGCTCTTCCTTGTCTATCCCGTGGTGGGCATCTACTTCACGGCGCTGTTTATCAAATATGTGGTGCGCGACGACATTGGCCACGGTGTGACGAAGATACTCTATGCCCTCTCGCGCCGTCAGGGCAACATACGCGGCCACAACTGCTGGTCGAGCGTGATAGCTTCCGGCCTCACCATCGGTTTCGGCGGTTCGGTCGGTGCCGAGTCGCCCATTGTGCTCACCGGTTCCGCCATAGGCAGCACGCTGGGTCAGATGTTCCGCCTCGACCGCAAAACGCTCATGCTCCTCATCGGCTGCGGCGCGTCGGCAGCCGTGGCAGGCATCTTCAAGGCGCCTATAGCCGGCGTGATGTTCACGCTCGAGGTGCTCATGATGGACCTCACCATGTCGTCGCTCCTTCCTCTTCTCATCAGCTGCCTCACCGCCACGTGCTTCACCTACGCCTTTGCCGGCAGCGACTCGCTCTTCCACTTCACGGTGACCGACCACTTCGTGGTGCAGCGCGTGCCCACCTCCGTGATGCTCGGCATTTGCTGCGGACTCATCTCCCTCTACTTCACGCGCATGATGAGCGCCTTTGAAAAGACCTTCGGCCGCTTGCGCAACATCTACGCCAAGCTCGCCTTGGGCGGCGCGGTGCTTGCCGTGCTCATCTACTTCTTTCCGCCCCTCTACGGCGAAGGCTATTCCACCATCAACGTGTTGCTCAACAGCTCTTCCGGCGCAGGAGCCGATAGCGTGTTGAACAACTCCCTCTTCTACGGCCATTCCGAGTACCTCCTCGTATATCTCCTTCTCATCATCTTCCTTAAAGTGTTTGCCACCACTGCCACCAATGGCGGCGGCGGTTGCGGCGGTACGTTCGCCCCCAGCCTCTTCCTCGGATGCCTCACGGGCTTCGTGTTCTCCCGCCTTTGGAACGCCTACGGCATCGGCGTCACCGTGCCTGAGGCCAACTATGCCCTTCTCGGCATGGCCGGACTGATGAGCGGCGTGTTCCACGCTCCGTTGACCGGCGTGTTTCTCATAGCCGAACTCACCGGCGGTTACGACCTCTTCATACCGCTCATGATCGTTTCGGCCTGTTCGTATCTCACCATCCACGCTTTCGAACCCCACAACATCTACGCCATCCGCCTTGCGCGCCAGGGCGAACTCCTCACGCACCATACCGACCGCAACGTGCTCACCCTCATGAGCCTCGACTCCATCATCGACAAGGAGCGCGCCGTGCTCACCCCCGGCATGTATCTCGGACAGATTGTGCAGGCCGTTTCGTCGAGCAAGCGTCTCCACTTTGCCGTGGTGGACATCAACGGGGCGCTGCTGGGTGTGATAAATCTCAACAACATACGCAAAATAATCTTCCGCAGCGAGCTCTACCGCATGTACAAGGCCGACCAGCTCATGGAGCAGCCTCGGGTGAAACTCCGCACGGACGACAGCATGCAGGCCGTGATGGACAAGTTCCAGAGCTGCGACTCCGGCACGCTCGTGGTGGTGCGTCCCGACGGCACCTATGCCGGATTCGTTTCGCGCACGAAGCTCTTCTCCACCTACCGTCAGGTGCTCAAGGACTTCTCCGACGAGTAAGGGGCGGTATGCGCTTTTAATAGCAACGTGCAAAAAACATCAAGAACATTTGCTATGCGGCATTTGAGAGCGAAGCACATGCGCTCTCGCCTTCACTCCCTTATTCAAGTTTCTGATTTAGGGGAAAACGGC